>NZ_JBEXYC010000024.1:0-105415 GCF_040630835.1 Kitasatospora sp. NPDC005751 | reverse complement strand
ACCGCCATCACCGTATAGAACTCCGACACCCCCGCGTTCGTGATCCAGCGCTTCATGGCGACCGCCCCTGGCGGTCGCCGGGCCCGCCCGGTTCCGGGCACCTGCTCCGGAGCGGAAACCCGACGGACGAGCAGGCCCCCGCAGGAAAGGCGGCCCTCGCGCATGGACACCCGCGGACCGGCCCGGCGGCCCCGGCCGCCCGCAGTCAGGCGGCCCCGGGTCCGCACACCACCGGCCCGGCCGTCACCGAAGGGCGACGGCGTCCCGCCGGGCCTGCGGAAGGCCGCCGGCTACACCTGGCGGCTGCTGCTGATCGGCGTAGCCGCCTACCTGGTCGTCATGCTGCTGGCCCGCCTCGAACTACCGGTCGTCGCGGTCTTCCTGGCGCTGGTCATCACCTCCGTGCTGCGGCCCGCCGTCGACCTGCTGGCCCGCGCACTCCCCCGCCCGCTCGCCGTCCTGCTGGCCTTCCTGGTGGCGATCGCCCTGGTCACCGGCGTCCTGACACTGGTCGGCACGACCGTCGCCGGCGAGTGGAGCCGGCTGAACACCGAGCTGCACGGCGGTCTGGCCCGGCTCGACGACTGGCTCTCCGGCGCCCCCTTCCACCTGCGGCAGGGCGCCGTCACCGACTTCCGGGCGAAACTCGGCGACTTCGTGGACGCCCACCGCTCGACGCTGATCAGTGCCGCCATCAGCAGCGCCGGCCGGGTCGTCGAACTGGTCACCGCGGCCGCCCTCGCGGTGTTCTGCTCCGTGTTCTTCCTGCACTCCGGCGACCGGATGTGGGCCTGGGCGGAGCGCCAGCTGCCCGTCCGCGCCCGGCCCGTGTGGGGCCGGGCGGGCCGCACCGCGTGGCGCACCTTCGCCGGGTACACCCGGGGCGTCCTGATCGTCGCGGCGACCAACGCCGTCCTGGTCGGCATCGCCCTGACCGTGCTGCAGGTGCCGCTGGCACTGCCGCTGGTCGTCCTGGAGTTCGTCGCCGCCCTCGTCCCGCTGATCGGCTCCCCGATCGCGCTGGCCGTCGCCGCACTGGTCGCGCTGGCCGCGCGCGGCCCGGTGGTGGCCCTGCTGGTGCTCGGGCTGATCGTGGTGATCGGCCAGATCGAGGGCCATCTGCTGCATCCGCTGGTGCTGGGCTGGTCGGTGCGGATCCATCCGGTGGTGATCGCCCTGTCGGTGACGGGCGGCGCCGTGCTGGGCGGGGTGCTGGGCGCGGTGGTCGCGGTACCGGCGGTGTCGGTGGCCTGGGCGGTGATCAGCGAGCTCCGGACCCCAGGGCCGGCGCCCCCGGACCCCGACCACCCGCCACCCCGCCACTGAGGCCCGGCGGCGGCCGCCTGACGGCCGTCGGCCGCGCCCCCGGACCGCGTCAGCCGGCCGGGCTGTCGCCCAGGGCGTCGGCCCAGGAGGCCAGGATGCGCAGCGCGTCGTGGCTCGGCGAGCCGGGTTCGGCGGACCAGACGACGAGCTGCCGGTCGGTGTCGGTGGTGCTGGCGAGGGTGTCCAGTCGAGGGTGAGGTCGCCGACCACGGGATGGTGCAGCGCCTTCGTGCCGACGCCGCGGAGGGCGACGTGGTGGGCGGCCCACCAGGTGGCGGGGCCGGGCACCCGGGTGCCCGGCCCCGCCACCGGTCGCCGGAGCAGCCCGAGTGGCGGGCGCTTAGCGGGCCGACGCCCGGAAGGCGTCCAGCGCCGCGTCGAGCGCCCGGTCGGCGGGTACGGCGATGTCGGGGACGACCCCGACACCCTCCCAGTTGGTGCCGGTCACCGGGCTGACGGTCCGGGCGGTCGGCACGGTCACCATGATGTGCTCGGTGACCGGGTACCGGGCCGTGGGGTGGGCGCCGCCCCGCGTGGTCTCGCCGATCAGGGTGGCCCGGCCGTGCGCCTGGAGGGTGTAGGCGACGTCCTCGCCCCCGGAGAAGGTGACGGCGCTGGTGAGCACGTACACCGGGCGGTCGAGGTAGCGGGGCGCGGGCAGGTGGGCGGACGTCCAGAACTGCCGCGTCGCCCCGGAGGCGCGGTCGTAGATGTCGTTGAGGTGGACCTGGTCGTCGGGGAAGAAGTAGCTGCACCACATGGCGGCTCCCTCGGGCGCGCCGCCGCGGCACGCGCGGAGGTCCAGGACGAGGGCGCGGCTGCCGGCGGCCAGTTGCAGCGCGGCGCCGACCACGGCCGCGCCGCCCTCGGCGTCCGGTATGAGGCGGACGTCGATGTACGCGACGCCGTCGTCCAACTGCTCGACCCGGCGCACGCCCTGGTTCGCGGCCCGGAGCATCGCGAGGAACGCGGCCCGCCCGGCGTCCTCGTCCGCCGGCTCCAGCGACTGGGGCTCGTCCACCCAGAGCAGCCGCAGGTGCTTGTCCGGGCAGACCTCCTGGAAGTCGGCGGTCACCGCCTCGCACAGCGCCGGCCCGTCCAGGCCGTCGTACGCACCGGCCTGGAGCCGACGCCGGATCGCGGCGTCGATGGACTCGGTCTTCTCGGCGAAGACGTACCCGGTGGCGATCCGCCCCAGGGCCTGCTCGATGATCTGTTCGTTGTTAGGCATCGCGGGCGATGCTAGAGCCTGGCCGGGACATGATCAACAGTTTTTCGCCGGTGCGGGACACCGGCCGGGTCCGCCCGACCGCCCGGTGGAGGGCCTCGCCCCGCGCCTCCCGCCCCGGTCCGCCGGGCCCGGCAGCTCAGTCGCGGTAGGCCGCCGTGGCGAGCTGGACGAACGAGCGGATCAGCGGGTTCGCGTCGCCCTCCCGCCAGGCCGCCACCACCCGGCTCGGCGCCATGTCGGCCAACGGGACCACGGCCAGCTCCCCGGGCGGCCGGTGGCCGAGCGGCGCCATGCCGACGGTGCCGTTCCAGAGCACGGCCTGCAGGCACTCCTGGACGGCGCGCACCACGGGGCCCTCGCGCGGCTCGCCGCCGTTCCAGTACGAGCGCCAGAGGGGGTCGGTGCCGTCCGGGAACTGGAACCAGCGCCGGCCGGCCAGGTCGGCCAGCTCCAGGCGGTCGCGCCGCGCCAGCGGATCGTCGGCGCGCAGCACCGCGCCCACCCGGTCCGCGCGCAGCTCGTGCACCGTCAGGCCGGCGCCGTCGAAGGGGCCGCGGGTCAGCGCGACGTCGACCAGTCCGGCGCGCAGTCCGCAGGTCGGATCGGTCAGGTCGGTCTCGCGGATCCGGATCTCGACCTCCGGGTGCCGCCGGCCGTAGGTGGCGGCCAGCCGCCGCGCTCCTCGGTCGAAGCTGTCGGCGAGGATGCCGACGGTGATGGTCGCGGCGCCCGACGCCGCGGCCACCCGCAGCCGGATCTGCTCGGCCCGGTCGAGCAGCGTCCGCGCCTCGTCGAGGAGCACGGCGCCGGCCGGGGCGAGCGAGACGCCCGCGGCGGAGCGGTACAGCAGCACGGCGCCGAGGTCGGTCTCCAGCTGCTTGATCGCCCGGCTCAGCGGCGGCTGGCTCATGTGCAGTCGGGCGGCGGCCCGGCCGAAATGGAGTTCCTCGGCGACGGCGACGAAGTAGCGCAGCGTGCGTAGCTCCATGGTGCAACGATACCGGCGCGGTATCGGCGGCCCGGAACGGGTCTTGGACGGCCGCCGCGCCCCGGCGGTGGAATCGGGGCATGACGAACGAACCGAGGACCGGCGAACGGCCGGCGGAGCCCGTGGTGTCGGTGGTCGGCCCGGGCGAGGGCGAGACGATCCTCCTGGGCAGTACCCGACTGCGCATCCTGGAGGACGGCAGCACCACCGGGCACCGGCTCGGGATCGCCGAGTCCGTGCTCGCGCCGCACACCCCCGGACCGCCGCAGCACCGTCACTCCCAGCACGACGAGGGCTTCTACGTCGTCTCCGGCACGGTGCGGTTCACCGTCGGGGAGCGGGAGCACGACGCGACGCCGGGCACCCTGGTGATGGTCCCGCCCGGCGCCCCGCACACCTTCGCCAATCCGACCGACCAACCGGCCGTCATGCTCAGCACGTTCACGCCGGACCTCTACGTGCAGTACTTCCGCGACCTCCAGGACATGATCGCCGGCGGCGGGGCGCTGACGCCGCGGGCCCACCTCGGGGTGATGAGCCGCTACGCCACCGAGCCCGCGACCGACCTCGCCTGACCGCCGGGCGGGCGCCGGCCGTGACCCCGCGGGCGCCCGCCCCCACGACGCACACACTTCTGGAGGGGAACCGTGAACACCGCCTACTGGGCCGCCGCCGGCCTGCTCGCCCTCTTCTACCTCTACGGGGGCGGGCTGAAGCTGCTCCGGAGCCGGGAGCGGCTCCGCCCGATGATGGCGTGGGTGGACAGCACGCGGATGGCGGCCGTCCGGGCCATCGGGGCGGTCGAGGTGCTCGGCGCGGTCGGGCTGGTCCTGCCCCCGCTGACCGGGGTCGCGCCGTGGCTGGGCCTGGCCGCGGCCGCCGGGTTCGTGCTCCTGCAGACCGCCGCCACCGCCGTGCACCTGCGCCTCGGCGACCGCCGGGTCGCGCTCAACCTCACGCTCCTGGCCGTCGCGGCGGTGACCGCCTGCCTGGCGACGACCTGGCGGTGAGTGCCGGCACGCGCCCGGGCCGTCCGACCCGGCGGACCCGCAGCCGCTACGGCGTGGCCGACGGGCTGCCGGGAGCGGCCGTCCGGCCCGGGCGCATGCCGGCCTTGAGGTCGCTCATCGCCGCCCGCGCCACCTGGTCCACGGGGTCCTTCTCGCCGAAGCCGTAGTCGACCGCGCCGTCCCGGTTGCCCGCCGCGGCGAACAGCCAGCGCGGCCCGTACTTCGTCGCGCCCAGCCAGACCTCGAAGTCCTCCCCCGCGTAGGAGAACCGGACGGCGTCGGTGCCGTTCACCGCCACGATCGAGCCGTCCAGGCGGTCGGCGAGTTCGTGCAGCGGTGTACGCCCCGGCACCTGGGTGCTCTCCGACTGGACGGCGAGCACCGAGGACAGCGGCCCGGTGATGACGGGCCCGTCCTGGGTGGTGAACCGGAAGCCGGGCTGCCCCGCGATGTCGATGGACCCGCCCTCCATCGAGCTGCCGAAGGCGAACGGACCGACCGCGAAGGTGCCCGGCTTCACCCCGTGCCAGCCGTCCGACAGCAGCACTGCCACCACCTCGTTCGCATTGACGTGCAGGCCCATGACGGATGTCCCTTCTCGGTGGCGCGCCCGGTTCCGCCCGGCCGCGCCGACGGCCCGGCCAGGTCCTGCACCTGGCCGTCGTTCTCGAACCGCTCGGATCGATCACCCCGATCCTCGGCCACGTGATCCGGCTCTGTCTCGCACATCGGCCGGTGGGCGCCCTCGTGGCGCCCACCGGAGGCCGGGGCGGTCGGGAGGGCGCCGTACCGCCGCGTCCGGCGGGCGGGGCAGCGCGGAGACGTCGGGACGGCGCGCTACGGCCTCCGCGCCGCCCGTCCGGACCGGCACCGGGCGCAGTAGGATGGAAGGTTCCCGACCGCGCAGTCCGACGGGGGTGGCGATCGTGCAACACGCCGAACGAGACCTGATGACCCTGGGCGAGACCATCGAGCCGCTCGCCGAGATCGCCCCGGCCTCCGTCGCGACCCGGGCCCGTGCCCTGGTGGCCGCGCACGCCCTGGACGAGGCGGACTGCCGGCTGCTGCTGGAGGCCCTGGGGCTGGCGGCCGAGCCGGCCGGCCCCGGTACGCGGACCTGCGTGCGCTGCGGGCGCGCGTACGAGCACCCCGGCGTCCGGCGGCGGGACAGCTTCTGCTCCGGCCACTGCTACCGGGAGGCCGGCGGAGCCCCGGACGAAGCCGCGGCCCCTGACCCGCCGTCCGGGACGACCGGGGGCGCCGAGGGTGGGGCGCCCCGTACGAACTCTGCTCCGACGACCTCACCGCCGAGCTGAACGGCGCGGCCGACCCGGAGCGGCTCACCGCTCTCCTCAATCGGTACAGGGCCCTGAAACGGTAGTGCCGTGACGGCGGGAGACGGAGAGACCGCCGGCCCCGGTCGGGTGGCGCGGCGGTGTCCTCGAGGAGCTGCGCGGTCAGGCGAGAGCCGCGCGGGCCAGCGCGCACAGCCCGTCCCGGTCGTCCATCACCTCCGCCGGGACGCTGTAGTACGCCCGCACCACCACCTCGCGGCCGGCCGCGTGGTAGGTGAACGGCATGGACCCCGCCTCCTCGTAGGAGGGGCGGGACGCGCCCTCGACACGGAGGTAGAGGGTGTCCATCACCATCGCGAACTGGCTGCCGCGGCTGCGCAGTGCCCAGCCGCCGAAGTAGCGGTGGAGGGTGACCTCGCCGAGCGGCGCCAGCTGGTCGGCGACGTGCTCGGCGAGGCTGCGGGAACCGCTCACGCGGGGAGGAAGAACCCGGTGATGTCGGCGAGCCGGCCGTCGCGGTGGAGCGCGGTGCTCACGCCCGCCATGGCGGGCTCGCCCTGCTCGCCGAGCTGGGTCCACCGGGCGAGCGAGCGGTCGTGGTGTTCGAGCACCTCGTCGATGCGGAACCGGTGACCGGGGAAGGCCCCGGCGAACCCGGCCATGTAGCCGGCCAGCCCGGCCAGCCCGGCGACCTCGGTGCCCGGGTCCCGGTAGGCGACGTCCTCGACCGCCACCTCGCCGAGCGCGGCGAGCCGCTCGCCGGCGTCCGCCGACCAGCACGCGGCGTAGTCCATCCAGAGCTGCTGTGAGTCACTCATCGCTGTCCGTCTCTCTCGTAGCCGATCGACGCCATCGCGCCGTCGGTGATCGTGCGCAGTTTGGTGACGGGGGTCGCGGCCCGGACCAGTACCAGCAGGCCCTGGTAGAGCGCCAGCAGTTGGGCCGCCGACACCTCGACGTCGAGGTCCGCGGACAACAGGCCCAGCGCCCGGGCGCGCGTCAGGGCCTCGGCGAAGCCCGACTCGATCGTCTCCAGCCCCCGGTGGACCGCGTCGGCGGCCTGCGGGACGGTGAAGCACTCCACGGCGGTGTTGGTCAGCAGGCACCCCGGGTCGGGATCGGGGCCGGTCTCGAACGTCGAGGTGAAGAACGACCGGATACCCGCCACCGGGTCCGCCGGCTCCAGGAGGTGCTCCCGGACCCGGCCCCGCACCACCTGGTCGTTGTAGGCGTCCAGCGCCGCGCGGAACAGGCCGTCCTTGTTCTCGAACACCCGGTACAGGCTGCCCGGATGCAGCCCGGTCGCCTCCTCGATGTCCCGCACCGAGGCCCCCTGGTAGCCGCGGCGACGGAACAGCCCCATCGCACGGGCCAGCACCTCGCCCCGGTCCCAGAGCTGCTTGCGCCCCACCCGCGACCCCCTTAGTTGAACGATCGCTCACAAAAATAGCACGCCGTCGGCCGGGGCCGTGCCGCCGTCGAGCGCCGGGGCCGGGCCGCCCTCGCCCTCGCCCTCGCCGGACGGACTCGCCTGCGCTCGCCGAGGTCCAGGAGGTGCTCGCCGCCCGTCCCCCGGTCTAGGCGCCGGTCAGCCGGGACCGCGCGGTGTTGCGGATGCGCCTGGTCCGGCCGCCCTCGGCGAGGACGGCCAGGGCGATCACCGCCGAGGACTCCTCGGCGGTGCGCAGCTGGAGCCAGTCGGAGGCGGCGAGCAGGGCGTCCGCCTCCCACGGTTCGTCGAGCGTCACGGCCCGCAGCAGCGTCCACTCCCGCAGCCGCCGGGCGGCGGAGGCGTCCGCCGCCACCGGGCCGGTCATCTCCAGGCACCAGGCCGGGTAGCCCGGGTCCGTGAGCAGTTCGGCGGCCCGGCGGCCGAGGTACTCGCGGACGGCGTCGCTCGCCGTCGCCGGGTCCGGCCCGGTGAGCACCCGGGTGACAAGGGCGGCCGCGTCCTCCGGGGCGACCTCCGCGAAGGCCCTGCGACAGTCCGCCGACCCTGCGTACCCGGCCGTGTCCCGGTCCTGCCCGCCGCCGCGTCGCCCATGCTGCTGCCCCTTTCGGCCGGCGCCGGACGCACCGGCCCGGCGCCCACGGCGAGCGGGCCCGCCGCACCCACGACCGTCGCGGACGCCCGCCCCCGTAAGCCTCGACTCGTACGTACCCCCGCCGACCGGGTCGAACCCGCAGGGCGCCCCGCCCTCCGGGCCCGTCAACGGGGGGTGGGCCGGGCGCATGGCGGTGGAGGCCGCCGCCGCCCCGGAGCGATCCGGGTGACGGCGGGTAGTCGCCAGGCATGCTGACCCTGGGTGTGGAAGAGGAAGACCTGCTGCTCGACCCGGAGACCGGTCTGCCCCTGGCCCGCGCGGCCCAGGTGCGCCGGGCCGCCGGGCTCCACCCGGCGCTCGCCGACGGCGAGGTCCAGCACGAACTGCTCCAGGCCCAGCTGAGCGAGACCACCGCGGCCTGAGCGCCGATCAGTGCCACCGGCCCGGCGTGTCACCCGCGCCGGGCCGGGTAGCCGAGCCGGTGGGAGGAACCGCCCGTCCGGCGCCGGGTACCTCCCCAGCGCACGGCGCCGCCGAGCGGAGGTGACTCCGATGGACGCGAAGCGGACGGCCCGCCGAGTGCTCCACGACTACGGCGAGACCTATGCCCACCAGGCCGGCATCCGCCTGGCCGACACCCCGGCGCCGCTGTACCAGGTGCTGGTGCTCTGCGTCCTGTGCGCGGCCCCGATCCGGACCGAGACGGCGGTCGCCGCCGCCCGCGAGCTGTTCGCGGCCGGGCTGCGGACGCCCCGGGCGATGGTGCGTGCCACGTGGCAGGACCGCGTGGACGCGCTGGGCCGCGCCCACTACCGCAGGTACGACGAGAGCACGGCCACGGCTCTCGGCGACGGCGCGCAGCTCGTCCTCGACCGCTGGCACGGGGATCTGCGGGCGCTGCGCCGGGAGGCCGGCGGAGACGTCGAACGGCTGCGGGGGCTGCTGCGGGAGGTGCCCAGGATCGGCCCGACCGCCGCCGACATCTTCTGCCGCGAGACCCAGGGCGTCTGGCCGGAACTCCGGCCCTACTTCGACACGCGGGCCCGGCGGAGCGCCTCCACCCTGGGCCTCCCCCGCAGCCCCGGGGCACTGGCCGGCCTCGTCGCGCCGCGCGACCTCGTCCGGCTCGCGGACGGCCTGGTGCGTGCCGGCCGCGCGCCGGGGGCGGTGGAGCGGCTGCGGGCCGGCTGAGCGGCCCCCGGCGCCCCGCGTCAGGGCCGCCGGGGGCCGGGCGGGGCCGGCACCTCGGCCCACACCGTCTTCCCGTCACGCTCCGGCCGGTACCCCCAGGCACGGGCGAGCCGGTCGACCACCCGCAGCCCGTGCCCGCCGGGCGCGCCCCGGTCGGCGGGCGGGCGCAGCCGTGGCGGCTCCCGGCCAGCGTCGCCGACCTCGATCCGCAGCCGGCTGCCGTCCCAGGCGAGACGCAGCTCGTACGGGCCTCCGGGGGCGTGCACGCACGCGTTGGTGACCAGTTCGGAGACCATCAGCACGACGTCCTCGGCCGCGGCCAGCTGCTCGTCGTCGGCCGCCGGCAGCCACTGCCAGTCGGTCAGTGCGCGGCGGCAGAAGTCGCGGGAGCGCGGTACGGCGCCGGCTCGCTCCGCCAGGAACAGCCGCCTGGTCTGCTGCGCACGGGGTTCGGTGGTGTGGTCGATCGTCCTCATCGCCTCTTCGGCCTCTGCGTCGAGCGGGCAGCCGGGGGGACCGGCGCCGGCGGTCGGCCCGGTCGGCACGGCCGCGGTGTCGTCCATGACCCGCGCCTGCCCCGCTCCGTGGCCGCTACACGGGCCCCGCGCCGGTTGCCCGGAACGGACGGCGATCGCACCGCGGGGTGCCGCCGCCGGCTCGGCGGCGGCCGGGTCGGCGGTGCGGACGCGGTTGTGCGGCGGCTGCACCTGTTCCGTCAGCTGGATCACGTACATCCGGACGATCGCGTCGTTCCTGAGCAGCGTCCGGAGGTCCAGCACCGCGCCGGCCGGCTCGGCCCGAGCGCCCGACGGCACAGCTGCCGACCCGCCCGGCGGACCGCACCCCCGGGTCCGCTCGGCGACCCCCCGGTCACCGTCCGGCACCGTCGCCGGAATCAGCCCGCGTAGATCTGGCTTCTCACGCCCGGTAGCGGTTCACTGGGAGTCACCAGGGCAGGAATGGAGGCCCGGCCATGGGATGTCCCCACACACTCGGGTTCCACACCGAGGTCCGCGAGCGCTACGCCGCCGCCGGGGCGGAAGTCACCCGGCTGGTCCGGTCGGTGCCCGAGGACCGGTGGACGGCGCCCACCCCCTGCCACGACTGGGACGTGCGCACCCTGCTGAACCACCTCACGGCCCAGCACCTGTGGGTCTGCCAGGCGGTCGCCGGCTACACCCCGGCGCAGATCGGCCACCGGTTCGAGGGCGACGTCCTGGGCCGCAACCCGGTCGGGGTCTGGTCGATGGCCCTCGGCAGCGCCGTCCGCGCCCTCGACCGACCGGGCGCGCCGGACCAGTTGGCGCACGTACCGTACGGGCTGCGCGATGTCGGCGGCTACGCCCGCGAGCTGACCGCCGAGACCGTCGTGCACGGCTGGGACCTCGCCCGGGCGCTGGGCCGGGACGGCCGGATACCCGAGGCTGCGGCCCGGTACGCACTCGCCGAGTTCCGGAGCTGCCACGATCTCGCCGGCACCGGCCAGTTCGCCCCCGCCCGCAGCCCGGCACCGGGCGCCGACGCCCAGGACCAGCTGATCGCCCTCACCGGGCGGGACCCGTCCTGGTCGGCCCAGCGGCTCTGACCGGGGGCGACGGCCTTCGGGGGCCGGGGGTGCGAGCAGGACGTCGGACCGGCCGACGTCCCACTCCGCGCGGCTCAGCCCTGCGGGACCGCGCAGCCGTCCGGTCCGCACACCCCTCCCGCCTCGGCGCCGGCCGTCGGCAGGAGGACGACCCGGCTCTCCCAGGCCTGCTCCAGCGCGGCGGTGAAGGTCGCCGGCGGCTGGGCGCCGGACACCCCCAGCCGGCGGTCGAAGACGAAGAACGGCACTCCGGTGGCGCCCATCGCCGTCGCCGTCGCCTCGTCCTCGCGCACGGCCTCCGCGTACGCGTCGGGGTCGGCCAGCACGCGGGCCGCCTCCCCGGCGTCCAGCCCGGCCTCGACGGCCAGCTCCACCAGGCGGCCCGGGGCGAACGCGGAGCGCTCGTCGGCGAAGTTGGCCCGGTACAGCAGGTCCAGCAGTCGGGCCTGGCGACCGTGCTCCTCGGCGAAGTGCAGCATGCGGTGCATGTCGAAGGAGTTCGCCGCGTCGCGCCCCTCGGTGCGGTAGTCCAGCCCCTCCTCGCGGGCACTGGCGGCGATGCGCTGCTCGGCCGCCTCGGCCTGGTCCAGCCCGAGGCCGTACTTGGCGGCGATCAGCGGGACCACCGGGCGCGCCTCGGCGGGCGACCGGGAGTCGAGTTCGAAGGAGCGGTGGACGATCTCCACGTCCTGCCGGTGGGGGAACCGTTCGAGGGCCTTCTCGAACCGTGCCTTGCCGATGTAGCACCACGGGCAGTTGATGTCGCTCCAGATCTCGACGCGCACGGCGCTGCTCCTGTCCTCAGCCGGGCGGGTCCTTCCCGCACCGCCCGACCTCCAACATGCGTGATGAGGTAAATATTTCCCGCAGTGAAATGTTCACCCCGGCGCCCGCAGGCCGGTAGGCCTGCGACCGTGTCGGCAGCCCGGTCGGCCGCCCCGGTGGGGCCCGCCGTAGGGTGCTGGACAACCGGCCGTGCCCGACGGCCCGACCCCGGGAGCATCCCGCCATGAACCTGCCCTCCACCGGCCGTCGCGTGCTGGTCAGCGGGGCCTCCCGGGGCCTGGGCCGCGCGGTGGCCCAGGCCTTCGCCGCCAACGGCGACCGGGTGGCCGTGCACTACGGCACCCGCGCGGACGACGCCGCCGAGACGCTCGCCTCGCTCGACGGCTCGGGCCACGCGCTCGTCCACGGTGACCTCGCCGACCCGGCGGAGGCCGCCCGGGTCGCCGATGCGGCGGTGCGGGCGCTGGGCGGCATCGACGTGCTGGTGAACAACGCGGCCGTCAATCTGCGCCACCCGCTGCCCGGGACGCCGTACGACGAGTGGGTCGACAGCTGGCAGCGGCACGTCTCGGTCAACCTGCTCGGCACGGCCTACCTGAGCCATCGGGCCGCCCACGCGATGATCGAGCGGGGCGGCGGCGGACGCATCGTCAACATCGGCTCCCGGGGCGCCTTCCGGGGCGAGCCGGACCACCCGGCGTACGGGGCGACGAAGGCCGCCGTGCACGCCCTGGGGCAGTCGCTCGCCGTCTCCCTCGCCCCGCACGGCATCGCCGTCGCCTCCGTCGCCCCGGGCTTCTTCGAGACGGAGCGGGTGGCTCCGCGGCTGAACGGCCCGGAGGGGGAGGCGATCCGCGCGCAGAGCCCGTTCGGCCGGGTCGCCACCGCCGGCGAGGTCGCGGCCGCGGTGCTCTGGCTCGCCTCCCCCGCCGCCGAGTGGTCCTCCGGCACCATCCTCGACCTCAACGGAGCCTCCCACCTGCGGACCTGACCGGACCCGCCGGCGCCGGCCCGGCCGCGTCCCGCGCCGAGACCTCTCGCAGGCGCGGGAGTTCGGCATGCCGGGGGCGGGCCCGGGTCGGCAGGGCCGCCGTCAGCAGGCCGCCGACCACGCCTGCCCCGGTGCGGCCGCCGGAGCGCCCGGGAACAGATCCGCACACGACGGAACCGTTGCCCCGCGCCCGAGCGGGCAGAAGGGCCTCGATGCCCGGGCCGACCCGGCGCGGGCCCGTCGAGGAGGTCCAGCGATGCGGTGGCCGACGAACGGTCGACGGCACGAAACCGAGAGACCGTACACGGAACGGAGCGACGAATCCGTCGAGCAGCGTACGGAAGGGACGGAAGGGACCGAGCGGAAGGGGGCGGCGCCCCGCCGCACCCCGGACGCCCGGTCGCGGCCCCGCAGGGTCCCCTGGTACGTCGGACTGCCGGTCACCCTGGCGGCGATCCTCGCGGTCTTCCTGGCCGCCGCCAAGCTGGACCTGCTGCCCGGACTGCCCAATCCCTTCGCCGAGCGCCAGATCGACCGGAGCCAGCCCGCCGTCCTCAAGTCCATCCAGGACATGAGCCGTTACACCGCGGCCGGCGGCAACTTCCAGGTCATCGTCGACCTGGACCAGGACGCGAAGTTCCTCCCGTCCCAGATCCTCGGCAAACGCACCCTGTACGTGGCCGCGGGCACCGTCGACGCGTACGTGGACCTGGGCGAGCTGGCGAACGGCGCGGTGACGGTCTCCGACGACCGGCGCTCGGCCACCGTCACGCTGCCGCACGCCCGACTCGCCGACCCGGCGCTGGACGTGAAGCGCTCCTACGTGTTCTCCCAGCAGCGCGGGCTCTTCGACCGGCTCGGGGACTTCTTCTCCGGCAACCCCGGCGACCAGCAGAAGCTGGAGATCCTGGCGACCGACAAGATCAAGGCGGCCGCCGAGCAGACCGCGCTCACCGCGACGGCGGAGAAGAACACCCGGGCGATGCTGCAGAACCTGCTGACCTCGCTCGGCTTCACCACCGTGACCGTCACCGTCGTCCGCTGACGGCGGGCCGGCCGGGGCTTTCGGGGGCGCCGCCGAAAGCCCCCGGCCGGCCGGTCAGACGGTGGCCAGGCCGAGGCCGTGGAAGGTCACCCGGTAGGGGCCGATGTCCTCCGCCTCGCTGCCCAGCAGCAGGTCACCGGGGGTGGCGACGCCCGCCGCGCGCGCGGTCGCCACGAGGGTCCCGGCCAGGGCCCGGCCGTCCGGCTCCCCCGGGCCTCCCGCGTCGAGGCGCCACCTGGGTTCGTGGTCGTCCGCCCAGGTCTCCCGTGTGCCGGGGTGCTCGGCGACGGTGCCCCAGCCCGCCGCGGCCGCGTCGGCGTCGTGGTCGGCGAAGGACGCCAGCATCAGCCGGCTGTCCGCGTCGATGTCGAACAGGCGCGGCGCCCCGCCGCCCGTCCGGCCGTAGAGCCGCATGACCTTGGCGATGCCGAGCGCGGCGAACTCGGCCGGCAGCGTGGTGAGGAACGCGGCGAGCGCTCCGGTCACCGTCTCCCAACTCCGCGCCGACCAGCGGCCGGGCAGGCTCATTCCGGCGGTGGACGGGGCCCGGCGGGTGCCGAGGAAGCCGCCGATGGCGTTCTCCTCACCGTGGCCGAGGCCGAGGTACCAGTCCTCCAGCGGAGCGGTGGGCCGCAGGACGAGCTCCGGCCCCCGGCGGCCCGCCCGCAGTTCGAGCGTGTCGTGCGGACCGCGCCACCGCAGGAACGGCGCGCCCCAGGCCGGGGTCGGGCCGTAGTAGGGCCCCAGCGAGCCGTACGAGCCGATCACCGACGCCTCGCCGAGTTCGTCGGTCAGTTCGGTCCGCGCCCGGCCGAAGGCCAGCACGTGGCCGGCGGCGTCGGGGCCGCCCCGCCCGGCCGGCACGGCCAGTTCGAGATGGGCCCGCCCCTCGGCGTAGCGGCGCTCGGACGGCCCGACCGGGCGCAGCCGCGGTCCGTCGGGTGACGCCCCGTCGCCGGGCCCGGCCCGGCGCAGGCCGAGGCCGTCGACGAGGGCCCGGGCGCCGTCCTCGGTCCAGCCGCCGGTCCGCGCCGCGAGGAGCCGGCGGGCCAGGCCGGCGAGCGGTTCGTCCACGGGAGTGAAGTGTTCTTCGAGCACGGGGCGATTCTGCCCCAGCGGGGCGGCGGGCCGGCCCGCCGCCCGGCCCCCTCGGACGGGTCAGGCCGCTCGGACCGGCTCGGGCAGCGGGAAGCTCCGGCGCATCAGGGCGTCGAAGGCCGCGTCGGGGAGCAGCCGCTTGGCGAGCATGGTGGAGCGGGCCAGGGCACCGACGGCGTAGCGGGCGCGGGGGCGCGCGGCGGTGGCGGCCCGGACCACGACCCGGGTGGCGGCCTCGGCGGGCACGGCGCCGTTGCGGCGGGTGAAGGTGCGGCCGCCGTACATCTCCGCGAGGCGGCTGCGGAACCCCGCGTACGGGTCGGCCGGGTCGGCCTCGCCGTGCATGGTGGCCACCGCCGTCGCGGCGAACCCGGTGATGGTCGGGCCGGGTTGGACGACGACCACCTCGACGCCGAAGGGGGCGACCTCCAGGCGCAGCGAGTCGCTGATCGCCTCCACCGCGTGCTTGCTGGCGTGGTAGAAGGCGCCGCCGGGCGGGGAGAAGCGGCCGGCCATGGAGGAGATGTTGACGATGCGTCCGCGCCCGGCGCGGCGCATGCCGGGCAGGACCAGCTGGGCCATCCGCACCAGCCCGAAGACGTTGGTGTCGAACTGGGCGCGGATCTCCTCCCGGCCGGCGGTCTCGACCGGCAGGTGGAGGCCGTACGCGGCGTTGTTGACCAGCAGGTCGACCTGGCCGTGCGCGGCCTCGACGGCGGCGACCGCGGCGGCCATCGAGGCCTCGTCGGTGACGTCGAGCGCCAGCGTGGTGATGCCGAGGCCGGCGAGGTCGGCGAGGGTCTCGGGGCGCCGGGCGGTGGCGTGGACCCGGTGGCCGAGCCGGTGGAGGGCGAGCGCGGTCTCCCGGCCGAGGCCGGAGGAGCAGCCGGTGATCAGCACGGTCCGTGCGGCGTCGGTCATGGCGAGACCTTTCGGTGCAGGAGGTCCCAGACGGCGGCTTCGGCGCGGTCGAGGTCCTCGGCGGGGAGGGTGTGCAGGCCGCCCGGGCGGCGGAGCTTGACGAGGCCGGTGAAGGCCCCGAGCGCGAGGGCGACGAGCTGGGCGGCGTCGCCTTCGCGGATCTCGCCGGCCCGCTGGCCGCGTTCGATGAAGTCGGCGGCGACGCGGTCGATCTCCTCGGCGAGGGCGCGGCTCTCGGGGTCGAGGAAGGTGTCGTGCTGCTGGTGTTCGAGGAAGACGAAGGCGTCCGGGTACGCGCCGGCGTAGCGGGTGAAGCCGCGCCAGAAGCGGCCGAACTCCGCCCGGATGTCACCGGCCGGTCCCCCTTCGGCGAGCGCGCCGGCGAGGTGGTCGAGCAGGGCGCGCTTGGCGTGCTGGAAGGCCGCGTTGCCGAGCGCCTCCTTGCTGGGGAAGTAGCGGTAGATGCTGCCCACGCCCACGCCGGCGCGCTGGGCGACGGCGGGCATCTGGGTGCCCTCGTAGGTGCGTTCGGCGAAGAGCGCGAGGGCGGTGTCGATCAGCAGGCGGTCGAGGCCGGGCTTCCTGGGTGCCACGGAATGAATATTCATTCCTCTCCTGGGCCCTGTCAATCCCCTCCCCCGCCCGCTCGACCCCTTCCCCGCCCGACGAGACCCCGGCCCCGGAGCCTTCCTAAGCTGGAACGGCCCTGCTGGACTACCGCTGGAAGGTGGGATCGACCGTGCAGCCGACCGAGATCAACGAGGTCCTGAACCGGCCGCTCAGCCAGGAGCTCCTGGCCCGGGCGCTGACCCGGCTGGCCTATGTCGCCAAGGACGGCACGCCCCGGGTGGTACCGATCGGGTTCGTCTGGAACGGCTCGGAGATCGTGATGTGCACGGTCAAGAACGCCCCGAAGCTGGCGTCCCTGCGCCGGAACCCGGCGGTCGCGCTGACCATGGACACCGAGGCGCACCCGCCGAAGATCCTGCTCGTCCGCGGCCGGGCCGAGCTCGACGTCGTCGAGGGCATCCCGGACGAGTACCTGCGCGGGAACGGCGCCTACGAGATGACCCCCGAGCAGCGGGCCGCGTGGGAAGCCGAGGTCCGCTCGCTCTACGACGGCATGGTGCGGATCGTCGTCACCCCGACCTGGGCGAAGCTGATCGACTTCGAGACGACCCTGCCGAGCGCGGTGGAGGAGCTGATCCGCCGGCGGGACGAGCGCGACCGGACCTGAACCCGCCGCCGGATCACCCGCTCGCACCACTCGGGGTGACAGACCGGACACCTTCCGCCATCGACACTGCTCAGTGGCGGTATCGTGGCCGCGCCCAGCACGTGTGAAGGAGATCGGCATGGCAACTGGCAAGGTCAAATGGTTCAACGCGGAGAAGGGCTTCGGCTTCATCGCCCAGGACGACGGCGGCCCGGACGTCTTCGTGCACTTCTCCGCCATCCAGACCACCGGCTTCAAGGAGCTCTACGAGAACGACGTGGTCGAGTACGACGTCACCCAGGGACCCAAGGGCCCCCAGGCGGAGAACGTCGTCAAGGTCTGACCGGAGCTGAACCACCGTGCCGGCACCCCGCCCAGGGATGCCGGCATCAGCCCGCCCCCGGCCCGCTCCCGACCCCGCCTCCCGGCCCGCTCGTGGCCGAAAGGCTGCCGAGCCGGTTTCAAACGGCGTTCGAGAACCCCGGGGTGATCGTTAGACTGCCGGGGTGAAGCTGACCGCAGACCGGATCATCGACGCCGGAATGGCCGTGTTCGCTGAGTCCGGCTACCACGGCCTCTCCATGCGTCGGGTGGCGGAGCGCCTCGACGCGCACGCCGGAAGCCTCTACTACCACGTGCCCAACAAGGCCGCGCTACTGCAGCTGATGGCCGACCGGGTGGCCCGCCAGGCGTACGACGCGGGCACCGCGGCACTCGCCGCGCTGGACGCCTCCAGCGGCTGGCAGGCCCGGGTGACGGCGCAGGCCGTCGCCCTGCGCCGGAGCATCCGGCGGCACCCCGGCGGGGCGATCATGTTCGCCGACGGCCCGAAGACGCTCAGCCCCGGCGCGCTGTCCGTGATGGAACGGCTGCTCGACACCCTCGCGGCGGCGGGCGTCCCGGCGGAGCGGTGCGGCACCGCCGCCGACACCGTGCTCAGCCACGTGACCGGCTACGTCCTCCAGGAGCAGGGCGAACCGCCGGTCGTACCGCCCGACCCGGAGGCCGTCGCCGCCCTGCACCGGCGCTTTCCCCGCACCGTCGCCGCGGCCGCCCACGACCAGGACGGGCAGTTCGCCCGCAGCCTGGAGCTGATCTGCGCCGGTATCGCCACGCTCCTCCCGCCCGCCGCACGGCCCTGACCGCCCGAGGTGACGGGCCCTCAGACGGTGCCGGACGGCGCCGGCAGCGGGACGTCCCAGGCGAGCAGGCGCAGCAGGTCCTCGTCCACCCGCGGCCGGGCGCCGTCCGGACGAGCCTGCGGGGCGGCCGAGGGCGGGCCGGCCGTCAGACGGGCGCTGGCGGCCGTGTTCTGCTCGGTCCTGGGCCTGCGGTGGTGCTCGAAGCGGGCCAGGGCCGCCGCGGCTCCGGGGGTGTCGCGCAGCGCCTTGGCCAGGACGACGGCGTCCTCCAGGGCCATCGAGGCGCCCTGGCCGGTGGCCGGCGAGGCGGCGTGCGCGGCGTCCCCGATCAGGACGGCGCGCCGGGTCCGCCAGCGCGCCCCCGGTGCGACGTGGAGCGCGTTGGTGACCATCAGCCGGTCGCCCGTCCTGGCGACGATCCCCGCGGCCGGGGTCCGGTCCGCGCCCAGCAGCGGCGCCAGCCACTCCCGCCACTGCGCGGGAGTGGTGCCGGCGACCTCCACCGGGGACGCGGCGGGCCCGGGCACCCGGGCGAACCAGCAGGTCTCGCCGCCGGGTGAGACCAGGTACCCGAACGCGGCGCCGCTGCCCCGGACCATGGTGATCCGCTCCGGCCCGGAGGACGGCGCGGCGGCGGTGCTGTACCCGTAGAAGACGCGCTGGCCCGCGTACTCGGCCGCGGGCGCGGCCGGGTCCAGCCAGGCCCGGACGGCGGAGTGCGTGCCGTCCGCGCCCACCAGGAGGTCGCCGGTGGCGCTGGTGCCGTCGGCGAAGTACGCGGTGATGTCGGCGTCGGTCTCGGTGACGGAGGTGAGCCGGGCCCCGTGCCGGACCTCGATGCCGCGCCGTCGCGCCTCGGCCCGCAGCGCCGCGGCCAGCTCGGCGCGGCGCAGGCAGCGGTAGCGGGTCAGCCGGTGGCCGGGCTCGCCCAGCGGGACGGCGGCCAGTTCGGCGCCGCTCGCGTCGAGCACGGTCATGGTGGTGATCGGGAAGCCGAGGGCCGCGACGGCCTCGGCCGCGTCGATCTCGGCGAGGGCGCGCATCCCGTTGGAGGCGAGGGTCAGGAAGGCCCCGATGTCCTCGCCCGTGTCGGGGTGCGCCTCGTGGACGGTGACGTGGAACCCCGCCTTGTGCAGCGCCAGCGCGGCGGCCGTTCCGGCGATGCCGCCACCGATGATCCGCATGGTCGTCAACCGAGCTTCCCCTCCCGTGCTTTCCCGCCGCTCCGGCGGCCGACCCTGACTCGCGGAGGGAGCGGAGCGGCCGCGGGACCATCCTGCCAGTCGCCGGGGCGGGCGGGGGGCAGGAGCACGGGGCCCCGGGGGCGGGCGGCGCACGGACCTCCCGGGCCCGTGCGCCGCGCGGTGGTCAGGCCGGGCGGGTCTGCGCCCAGGTGTGGAGGCGGTGGGCGCTGTCCCCGAGGCGGGTGGCGTACAGCGTGGCGGCCGGGCCGCCGGCCAGGTCCTCGGAGGTGGTGGTGACGCCGACGACCGTACCGGTGCCGGTCCTGGTGTCGAACGTCGCGAAGTGCGGGCCGCCGCTCGCCCCGTGGCCCATGTCGCAGGGCTCGCCCCACAGCAGGGGGGCCGCGGTGCCGGGCCGGGCCGGTCCGGCGCAGTGGATCATGCGGGATCCGGCGTACTTGGCGCCGGGGTCGTTGAGCCGGTCCTTCGGGTAGCCGAAGGTGTGGACGAACTCGCCCTCGACCGGCCGGGTGAACGCGATCCGCTGACTTCCCGTGACGTCCGCGATCCGTCGGCCGTCGGCGGAACGGTGCGCGACCAGCACGCCCGTGTCGTAGCCGGCCACCGCGAGATCGGCCGAGGTCGTGCCGCCCGGGTCGGCGTCCCAACGGGAGGAGGTGGCCGCGCTCCTGATGACGAAGCCGCCGAGCGGCTTCGTCCCGTTGCGGTAGCCGGGCACGAAGTAGAGGTTGTGGTGCCAGGTGTCCGCGGCGGCCGGGGCGCCGACGCCCCGCAGGCAGTGCGCCGCCGTGATGACGGTGCTGCGGTTGGCGCTGTTGACGACCGTTGCCGTACAACTGCCGTCGTAGCCGTCGCTGAAGGTGAAGAAGAGCCGGCCGACGCTCCTGTTCACCGCGCCGCCGTGCGTCCAGACGCCCCCTGGGTCCGGCGTGTCCGCGGGCAGCGGCCGGGGATCGTCGGCCGTGTCGTCGTCCTCGGGCACGGGGGTGATCTCGGGGACCATGGCACCGGCCAGCTTCATCCGCTCCGGTGTCCAGTAGGTGTCGATCCGGCCGCGCTCCTGATCGGTGGTGGCGCCGGCGTGCGCGGTGACGGACTCCTGACCGGCGGGCGCCGCGGCCAGGGCCGTGTTCGGCAGCAGCACGACGGCCGCGACGGTACTCAGCAGGAGGGCTCCCGCGGCGACGAACGTGCGGGGAAAGGCCCGGGGGAGGGTGCGGTGAACGGCCGGCACGGCTCGGGTGCGCGCCCGGCTGTGGGTCCGGCCGTCGGGGCGACTGGTTCGACCATGGGTTATCGACATGTCCGGCACGCTACGGACGGGTCGTCAGACCTCTGTCAGGAAAGGGTTTCATCCCTTCATCGATACCGTCAGGTTCCGGTAAAGGCGTTACGTCCCCGTATCGGTGCGGGCCGCCCCGCGCGCCCCGTGCGCCGCTCCGCGGAACTGGCCCCACTCCGGTGCGGCACTAGGACAGGACCTGACCCAGATGGCTCCTACCTTGGTTCTCGGCAACGGAGAACGAACGACGAAGGCGGACACCATGACCGACACCACCACCACCGCGACCACGCCCGAGCAGCCCGCGGCGGCCGCAGCCGGCGGGGAGCGGGCTGAGCTGCTGGAGGCGCTGGGCAAGCAGCGGCACTTCCTCCGCTTCACCACCCGTGACCTCACCGACGAGCAGGCCGGGCGGCGGACCACCGTCAGCGAGCTCTGCCTGGGCGGTCTGATCAAGCACGTCGCGAGCGTCGAGCGCGCCTGGACGGCCTTCATCCTGGAAGGGCCCTCGGCGATGGGCGACTTCACCACCATGACCGAGGCCGACTGGGAGCGGCGGAACAACGACTTCCGGCTGCTGCCCGGCGAGACGCTGGCCGGTGTGCTGGAGGACTACGCCGAGGCGGCCCGCCGCACG
Source organism: Kitasatospora sp. NPDC005751 (assembly GCF_040630835.1). NCBI lineage: Bacteria > Bacillati > Actinomycetota > Actinomycetes > Kitasatosporales > Streptomycetaceae > Kitasatospora > Kitasatospora sp. NPDC005751. Next base: position 84,421 of record NZ_JBEXYC010000024.1, on the reverse strand, counting down.
GACGAGCTGGTCGCCGTCCTGCCCGACCTGGACGCCTCGCAGCCGCTGCCGAAGGCTCCCTGGTTCGAGGCCTCCGCGCGCTGGTCGGCGCGCCGCGTCCTGCTGCACCTGATCGCCGAGACCGCGCAGCACGCCGGCCACGCGGACATCCTCCGCGAGGCCCTGGACGGCTCCAAGAGCATGGGCTGACGGGCGCCCCGCCGGGCCCGGAAACGCCGGTGTCCCCCGCGTCTCGACGCGGGGGACACCGTGCGGCCCCGGGAACCGGTCAGCGCTTGACCGCGACTCCGGCGTAGGCGGGGGCCGCCTCCTGCCAGCGCGGCGGGAGCTCCGCCTGCGGCCGCCAGAGCGGCAGTTGGACCAGGCCGGGGTCGACCAGCTCGAAGTCGCCGAAGAACTCCCGGACCTCCTCCTGGGCCCGCAGGACCAGCGGCGAGCTCGCGCGGCTGTAGACCTCGGTGGTCTCGGCGGCCGCCCGGGCGGTCATGAAGTCCTGGGTGCCGTGCGAGAGGATCAGCATGCTGCCCGGCGCCAGCGCGTCCCGCAGCCGGGCCACCGTCTCGGCGGCGCCCTCCTCGTCGCGGACGAAGTGCAGCACCGCCACCAGCATCAGCGCCACCGGCCGGGAGAGGTCGAGCGCCTCCTTCAGGCCCGGATCCCCCAGTATCGCCTCCGGGTCCCGCAGGTCCGCGTGCAGGACGCTGGTGTGACCGGCCGGGTGGTAGGCCAGCAGGGCGCGGGCGTGCGTGAGCACGATCGGGTCGTTGTCGACGTAGACCACCCGGGCATCCGGAGCCACCCGGTGGGCGACCTCCGCGGTACTGCCCACGGCCGGGATCCCGGTACCGATGTCCAGGAACTGGCGGACACCCCGGCCGACGGCGAACTCCACCGCGCGCCCGAGGAACTCACGGTTGATCCGGGCCCCGAGCCGGGCGTCGGGCATCGCCGCGATGACCTTCTCGGCGGCCTCCCGGTCGGCCGGGAAGTTGTCCTTCCCGCCGAGGTAGTAGTCGTACATCCGGGCCGGGTGCGGGGTGCCGGTGTTCAGCTCCGCCGGCGGCTGCCACTCCCCCGCCGCCACCGGCCCCGACCAGCCGGTCATCGCATCGTCCCGCATGAGATCCCCACTCGTCCTGACAGCAAGTCATCTCATCCTAAGCACACCGGGAATCCACCACCCCGCCCCGGCCGCGCGACCGCCCCGGCGGCCCCGGTCGCCCGCACGGTGCTCACGGCCCTGACGCGCGCCCGCGTCAGGGCCGTTCGGCTTGGAGACCGAGAGCCTGTCGACGGTGTGTCGACTCATGGAACGCTCCTTCGTCCCGGCCGGGAACCCCGGTATCGGCGCAGGCGGGAATCGAGGGTGGCGCCGGGCACGCCGGCGTCGAGCGGACGCCTGACAAGTAATCAGAACCAAACGGATTTCAACGTCATGTGAAATGTCACATGACTTGGCATCCTCTCGTCAAGAGCTCCGTCACGCCGAGATCAACCTGTGACTCAACGCGGCGCGCAAGGGGTTCTCCCGCGCCGAGCCCCGCCGAGTGACCGTCACGGACGAGTCTGGGTCAGGCACTTGAGGACGGCCAGCACGTGTGCTTCTCTTTGCTGCGTTGCTTTCTGTTGAGACTTTCGAACAGAAACGAACGGCAGCGGGCTGCCGATCCCCCACCCCCCTCGCGCACCCTGGAGCGCCCATGCGGATACCCGTGCCCCGAGCCGTGCCCCGAGCACTGAGCCGTGCACTGCCCCGTGCCCTCGTCGCACTGTCCCTCGCGGCGACCGGGCTCGGCACCGTCGTCCTCGGGACGGCCGCCCCCGCGGCGGCCCTGGACAACGGACTCGCCCTCACCCCGCCGATGGGCTGGAACTCCTGGAACACCCTGGGCACCGGAGTGACCCAGGAGGAGGTCCTCCAGACCATCGACTTCATGGCCGCCAACGGGCTGGTCCAGGCCGGCTACGACACCGTCACCATCGACGACGGCTGGTCGCTCGGCCACCGCGACGGCCAGACCACCGACCTGGTGAAGACCGCCTACGGCGCGATGCAGCTCTACGACGCCAACCGCAACCCCACCAGCGGGACGGACGGCACCGGATTCGACCTGACCACCGGCCACCTCGTCCCCGATCCGGCCCGCTACCCCGCGCACACCGTCAACGGGCAGACCCTGAACGGGATCCAGTACCTGTCCTGGTACGCCCACAGCAAGGGCATGAAGTTCGGCCTCTATGCCACGGACACCTACACGACCTGCCAGGGCCGGCCCGGCAGCCTGGGGCACGAGTCCACCGACGCCACCGACTTCGTCGCCTGGGGCGTGGACTTCGTCAAGTACGACGACTGCCCCTACGGACCGCAGATCATCGGGCCCGACGGCCACAACTACTGGACCCAGGGCGAGGGGAGGGAGCTGACCCGGTCCATCTACGCCCGGGTGCGCGACTTCCAGCAGGCGCTCGACGCCGCCTCCCGGGCCCAGGGCCGCCCGCGGGTGGCCCTCAGCGTCTCCGCGCAGCCGGTGCACAGCGGGGTCCCCTACCTGCTCGCCGGCGACGACCCGGCCCGCACCGACCCGGTGGTGGTCGCGGCCGGCACCCCCGCCTTCGAGGCCCCCGGCTACGCCCCGACCGGGGTCTGGTGCGGACAGGTGGCCAACCTCTGCCGGATCGGCGGCGACCGCGGTCCGGACCTGGAGGGCGTGCTCTACAACGGCCAGCTGCAGACCGCCCTGAAGTACCCGGGCAACGTGCGGCCGGGCAGCTGGAACGACCTGGACATGATGTTCGCCGGCTGGCAGAACCCGTACGGCGTGTACGGCGTCACCGACACCTGCCCCTGCCACAAGCCGATGTCCGTGACCGAGTCGCGCAGCGAGATGTCGATCCTCGCCATGCTGGCCTCTCCGCTCATCTCCGGCGCGGACCTGCGCACCGCCGCGGACTCCCGGCACACCCGGGACGGCCTCACCTGGTCCACCGGCATCACCGCCGAGCAGCTCGCCGTCTACAAGAACGCCGATGTCATCGCGATCGACCAGGACCGGCTGACCAGGCCCGCCACCCTGGTCGGCGCCCCGCCCGCCGGCAGCACCGCCCCGATCGTCCTCAAGCGGCAGCTCGCCGACGGCGACACCGCCGTCCTGCTCGTCAACCAGGACCCGGCGGGCTACCGGAACGTCTCCACCACGCTCGCCGAACTCGGCCTGACCGGCCCCGGCTACTCGGCCAAGGACCTCTGGACCGGCGCCACCGGCAACGTGACCGGCGCGCTCGGCGCCCAGGTCGAGCCGCACGGCGTCGTCCTGTACCGCCTCAAGCCGCTGCCGGGCACCGGGCCGGCCGCGGTCATCGGCGACGGCCGCTACCACGGCATCAGCGCCGGCGGCACCGGCGGCCAGGCCCTGGAGGTCCAGGGCACCTGCAGCGCCCCCGACGGCTCCCCCACCGACATCAACACCTGGTGGAGCTGGCACACCTCCGAGCAGTGGAACTTCGCGCCGAACCCGGACGGCACGGTGCGCATCACCGACAACTGCTACACCGACACGCAGCGCCACGGCACGCTGACCGGCGCCGCCGTCGCCGGTCAGCCCGCCCGGGTCCGGAACGCCTGGGATCCGGCCGACCCGGCCCAGAAGTGGCGCGTCGTCCAGAGCACCACGACCGGCGCGCTGACCATCACCAACGTCGCCACCGGTCTCGTCCTCTCCGCGCCGCAGACCGCCGCGACCTCCCCGGTCGTGACCGGCCCGCCCGACGGATCGTTGGTCGGGCAGTCCTGGAGCCTGCTCTCCTGACGCGCCGTCCGCCGGAAACTCCCCTGTCTCCCGGCTCCGGCGCAGCGCCGGAGCCGGGGCCCCGTCCCACCCGACACCCCTTCTCTGGAGGACCTTTGCGCTCCCCCGGCACCGCACCACCGCGCCGCGCCGCACGGTCGCGTCGCACGGAACTGCCGCGCCGCATGGCCTCGGCGCTGACCGCCCTGACCCTGTTCACCGGTGGCGGCGCCCTCGCCGTCGGCCTCGAACTCGCGACCGCACCACCGGCGCTGGCGCTGGACAACGGCCTCAATCTGACGCCGCAGATGGGCTTCAACAACTGGAACTCCACGCACTGCGGCGCCCAGTTCGACGAAGCCATGATCAAGGGCATCGCCGACCTCTTCGTCAGCAAGGGCCTGAAGGCGGCCGGCTACCAGTACGTCAACCTCGACGACTGCTGGGCGCAGCCGCAGCGCGACGGCGCGGGCGACCTCGTCCCCGACCCGGTCCGCTTCCCGCACGGCATCAAGGCGCTCGCCGACTACGTCCACGCCAAGGGGCTCAAGTTCGGCCTCTACTCCAGCGCGGGCGACCACACCTGCGACGTCAACGGCTTCCCCGGCGGGCTCGGCCACGAGCAGCAGGACGCCCGGCTCTGGGCCTCCTGGGGAGTGGACTACCTCAAGTACGACAACTGCCACAACCAGGGCGTCGACGCCCGGACCCGCTACCGGGCGATGGGGGACGCGCTGAAGGCGACCGGCCGCCCGATCCTCTACAGCATCTGCGAGTGGGGCAGCACCGGCCCGTGGGAGTGGGCCCCGCCGGTCGGCAACTCCTGGCGCACCACCGGCGACATCGACGACACCTGGGACAGCATGATCTCCATCGCCCAGGCCAACCAGGGCCTGGCCGACTACGCCAAGCCCGGGGCCTTCAACGACCCCGACATGCTGGAGGTCGGCAACGGCGGCATGACCGCGACGGAGTACCGCACCCACTTCAGCCTCTGGGCCGAGATGGCCGCGCCCCTGATGATCGGCACCGATCTGCGCACCGCCGCCCCCGAGACCCTGGCCATACTGACCAACACCGATGTGATCGCGGTCGACCAGGACCCGCTCGGCCGGCAGGGCTCGGTGGTCTCCAGCGAGAACGGTCTGGTGGTGATGTCCAAGCCCCTGGCGGACGGCGGCCGGGCGGTCACCCTGACCAACGAGGGCTCCTACGACGCCACCATCACCGTGACCGCACGGACCCTCGGCATCGCCGGGGCGAACTCCTACAAGGTCAAGGACCTCTGGTCGAAGAAGTCCAGCACCGGCGACGGGACCGTCAGCGCCGTCGTGCCGGGGCACGGAACCGCGATGTTCCGGGTCACCCCGGGCTCGCCCGTCCCCCCGCCCACCGGGGTCACCCAGCTGAGCGACCTCCCGTTCGGCACCGCCACCAACCAGTGGGGACCGGTCGAGCGGGACCGCAGCAACGGCGACATCCAGCCCGCTGACGGCCACACCCTCACCATCCGCGGCGCCGCGTACGCCAAGGGCCTGGGGGTGCACGCGCCCAGCGAGGTCGGCGTCCACCTCGGGGGTGCCTGCCGGAACCTGGTCACCGACGTCGGGATCGACGACGAGACCTACGGCAACGGCTCGGTCAGGTTCCAGATCTTCAGGGACGCCGCCCTGGCCGCCGACAGCGGGCCGATGACCGGCAAGGACCCCGCCAGGCACCTCACCGCCGACCTCACCGGCGCCACCACCGTCCGTCTGGTGGTCACCGACGCCGGCGACGGCACCAGCTACGACCACGCCGACTGGGCGGGCCCGCGGCTCGCCTGCGGCAGCGGCCCGGCCGCCGGTGCCCACCAGCTCTCCGACCTCGCCTGGGCCTCCGCCGGCAACAGCTGGGGCCCGGTCGAGAAGGACATGAGCAACGGCGAGAACCAGGCCCGGGACGGACGGACCATCACCATCGCGGGCACCACGTACGCCAAGGGCCTGGGCGTCAACGCGCTCAGCCAGGTGGTCTACTTCCTCGGCGGCTCCTGCACCTCGCTCGCCACCGACGTGGGGGTGGACACCGAGGCGAACGGCCGCGCGAGCGTCTCGTTCGAGATCTACAAGGACGCCGTCAAGGTCGCCGACAGCGGCCTGATGACCGTGACGTCGGCCCCCAGGCACCTCACCGCCGACCTGACGGGCGCCGAGGAACTGCGGCTCGTGGTCACCGACGGCGGCGACGGCACCATCAGCGACCACGCCGACTGGGCGGGCCCCGTCCTCAGCTGCTGACCACCCGCACGGCTCGAAGGCGCGGCGCCGGACCTGGTCCGGCGCCGCGCCCGGGCCGTTCCCCCGCCGGGAGCACCGGCCGACCCCGTGCCGGGAGCGCCGGGGCGGGCGTCACGGGAGCCGGTCGGGGTCGGAGGCCGGCAGGTCGGACGGCTGCCACTCGATCATCATGATGGTGGCGTCGTCGGTCAGCGTGCTGTCCTGGTTCTCCAGGAGGGCGTGGATGAGACGGCGCAGCGCCTCGGGGGCCGCCTCGCCGGCCGCGGTGGCGCGGATGACGAAGTCGGCGAAGCGCTCCAGCCCGAACATCTCGTGGTTGGTGCCCTTGGCCTCGACGACGCCGTCGGTGTAGAGGAGGATCCGGTCGCCCGGCCGGAGCGAGAAGGTGTGCACGGCGCGCGGACCGCCCGACAGACCGGACAGCCCCAGCGGCGGCTCGGCGGTACGGGTCAGGGCGTCCGCGACGACCTCGTGGCCCCGGATCAGCAGCGGGGGCGGGTGGCCGCAGTTGGACCAGTGCAGGGTGCCGGTGGCGAGGTCGAGCCGGGCGAAGATACCGGTGGCGAAGCGGTCCGGGAACCAGCGCCGCAGGGCGTCGTCGATGGTGTCCACGAGGTCCGGGAGGTCGGCGCCGTTGCGACGGGCGTTGCGGCAGGCCGCCAGGGCGACCGCGGCGGTCAGACCGGAGGCGAGGTCGTGCCCCATCGCGTCCAGCACGGCGGCGTGCAGGACGCCGGCGGCCAGCGAGTGGTCGAAGGCGTCACCGCCGAGATCGTAGGCGGGCTCCAGGACGGCGGTCGAGATGACCTGGCCGTTGCAGACGGTCCGCAGGGGGAGGAAGGCCCGCAGCATCTCGGCCGGCAGGCTCATCGTCTCCACCCGCGTCCCCCGGGCGTAGCTGTCGCTGGTGTCGCGCTTCGAGGTGATCACCATCGCCAGCATCGCGGCGAGCAGCCGGCAGCGGCGCACCGCGGCGTTGTCGAGCGCGGCGGTCCGCACGCCCAGGACGCCGAGCCGCTCGGCGCCGTCGACCAGCGGGAACCAGGCGAGCAGCTTGCCGTCGTCGCTCTCCGCCACCCGCAGCCCCCCGGTGCGGTACGTCCAGCCGGCCAGCGTGCCCTCGATCGGGAGGGCGGCACCGCCGCCGAGGGCGAACAGGTGGTTCTGCTGGATGTCGGCCAGGTACACGGTGCTCACGCCGATGCCGAGGGTCTGGGCGTACTGCTGGGCCAGCACCGGGACGTCGGCCGGGTCGAGCGTGCGTCGCGTGGTGAGGAACTGTTCCATCAGCTGCTCACCCAGGTTGAGCGGCAGGGTCTCGTCGGTCATCGCTCCAGCCGAGCCGGGCCGGACCGCGCCGTCCAGCCGACGCGGAGGGAACCGGGCCGGAGTCACCCGCACGTGGGCCGCGCGGTCGGCCGGACGGTGGACCGGGACCGTCCCCGGCACGCCGGGGGCGGTCAGGCGGGGTGCCCCGCGTCGATGTCGGTGACGTCGCGGAAGGTGAGCGGCGCTCGGTCCGCGGTGGTCCGGGTGTCGACGGGGTCGAGGAGGAAGCCGGTGTGGTCGCCGCCGTCGGTCCGGGCGTGGACGCGGCCGGCGAAGTGGGCCGCCGCGTCCGCCAGGACGGGCGCCCCGCCCGGTCCCGGCGTCCAGCGGACGTCCGCGAACTTGTCGGTGTCGTCGCCGGTGCGCCCGCCGAACAGCTCGGCGAGGTCGTGGCGGTGCCGGGGCAACAGGTGGACCACCAGGAACTCCGCGCGCGACGCGACGGCGTGGGTGTGGTTCGCCTTGGAGATCCACACCGCGAAGCGCACCGGCCGGATCGAGCACTGACCGGCGAAGCCGACCAGGCACCCGGCGCGCTCCCGGCCGGCGGCCGCGGTGACGACGTACACCGGGTAGTCCAGTAGGGCGGCGAAGGCGTCGAAGTCGGGCATGGGTGTCGCTCCTTCCGTGCGGAGGCCGCGGTGGCGGCGGTGGGGTGCGTCCGGTCCTTCGCTGCCCGCTCCCGCGGCCGCCATTCCCGGGCGGCCGTTCGTCGGGCCCTCGCACGCGCGCCCCCGGCCGAAACCTACGTCGGTCGGTCCGGCGGCGCCCGCCGGGAGGACGGCGCCCCTCAGCGGCGGTGGCGGCCGGTGGGGCGCCAGGAGGTGAACGCCGGCCGCGAGGCCGGGAGGAAGAGGCGGGCCACCTCTCCCCCGAGGTTGACGCCGATGGCCAGGGCCATCGCGGTGGCGCACGCCCGGCCGACCCAGCTGCACCCGGCCTCGGGCCGGCCCTGGACGAAGGCGAGCATGCCGAAGTACAGCACCGAGCCGGGCATCAGCGGCCCGAGCGCCGCCGTGACGTGCGGCAGCGCGGACATCGCCCGGTAGCGGGCCATCAGCTGGCCGAACAGGCCGACCAGCCCGGCGGCGAGCCCGGTGGCCACGATCGGCTCGACGCGGGCACCGGCCAGGACGGCGTAGGTGGTCCAGCCGACGGCGCTGTTGAGGACGACCGGGGCCAGGGTCGCCCGGTCGGTGCGCAGCAGGACGGCGAAGGTCAGTGCCAGCAGCATCGCGGCCGCGAGTTGGAGCGGCGGGTTCACCGTGCTGCCCGGCGCCCCGTCGGGGGTCAGGTCGGCGTCGTTGCTGACGCCCAGGTACAGCACCGTCATGACGCCGATCACGATGCCGGCCATCAGGTACAGCACTTCGAGCAGCCGGGCGGCCGCGGTGAGGTAGAAGCCGGTCAGGCCGTCCTGGGCCGCGGCCACCAGCGGGCGGCCCGGCAGCAGGGCGAACAGCCCGCCGGTGATGACCACGGAGCCGCGCAGGTGGAGCCCGTTCAGCGAGAGCAGGCTGCCGATCGTCGCGGCCGGTGTCGCGGCGGCCACGAAGCCGTAGAACTCGGGCAGGTCGTGGCGGGCGACCAGGGCGGCCAGCCGGTCACCGGTCAGGGCGGCGACGAAGGCGGTCCCGAAGACCAGCCAGGCCCGGCCGTCGGCCCGGCCGCCGACCAGCAGGGTCGCGGAGCCGGCCAGCAGCCCGGAGGCGAGGACGAGGAGCCAGCCCGGGTACGGGGGCCGGCGGCCGAGCAGGACGGTCAGCCGGTGCCGGGCCTCCTCGGCCGCCACCTCGCCCGCCGTGATGGCGGTGACCAGGCGGAAGACGGCGGCGAGCCGGGTGTAGTCGCTGGCCGGACGGCGGACCGCCCGTTCGGCCGTCAGCGGCGCGACGTCCGGCGTCGGCTGGTAGGAGATCGCCACCAGGGTGTAGGTCACCTGCGGCTCGCAGGGGTAGACGCGGTAGGCGTGGGCGACGCCCAGCATCGCGCCCTCCACGTCCTCCGCGGACTCGCCGCTGGCGAGCAGCGCCTCGCCCACCCGCAGGGCGAGGTCCAGGACGCCCGACGCCTCCGCCGGGCCGGGCCGCTGCCGCGGTTCTCCGCCGGCCGCGAGCGGGCGTTCGGCCATCGGCATGCGCACCAGTGGCCGCATCCGGTCCGGCCAGGGCGTGTCGCCGCGACCGGCCCGCCCCGGGACGCTCTCCCCGTCGGCGGGCGGCCGGGGGGCGACCAGCCCGCCGCGGGCGTCCTCGGGCCCGGGGCCGCCCGGCGCCGCGGGGTGCGGGGCGGGGGTCGCGCCCGGCTCCGGCCCGGGGTCGCCGGCGTCGGGCCGCCGGCCCGGGTGACCTTGCTCCGACACCGCCGCTCCTCATCGTCGTGCCGCGCACCGGGGCGGTCACCTGCGGCGGGGTGGCCGCTCGGCGGCGGTGCGGGACCATCACGATCCACTACGGATGGTCATGATCGTGCTACCCAACGTGACCTGCGGGGGAACGCCCAGGGCGGCGCGCGGGCCGCTGCCCGGCGTCCGGCCGGTTCCGTACGCTCGGCCGACCGGGTGGCCCCGCCGCCTGCGGAGCGCGGCCGGCCCGCCGTCGAGAAATCCGCTGGCGGGCCCAGACCCGCAATGGCGATCATCGGCGGTATGAACGATCAACCCGTGCGATGGACCCAGGCGACCGTCTACCCCGACATGTGGGTCGATCCGGACAACGACCCGCGCAACGGCGACGGACCCGCTCCGGACGGCGAACTCGCGACGCTGATGGGCTACCTGACGGACTACCGTGCGACCCTGCTGATGAAGTGCGAGGGCCTGGAGCCGGAGCAGCTCGCCCGCCGGTCGGTCCCGCCGTCGACGATGTCGCTGCTCGGCCTGGTCCGCCACCTCGCCGAGGTCGAACGGGACTGGCGGAACTGGCTGGACGACGCCGAGCCGCTGCCCAAGCTGTACGGCAGGCGTGACGCGGACTTCGACGACGTGGTCGGCGAACGGTCCGCCGTCGACGCCGCGTACGCCGACCTGGCGCGTGAGCAGGCGGCGACCGACGCCGCGCTGGCCGGACACACCGACCTCGGCGCGCGCCTGGAGAAGGACGGGATCGCCGTCCGGGAGCTGCTGGTGCACCGGATCGAGGAGTACGCCCGGCACTGCGGGCACGCCGACCTGCTGCGCGAGTGCGTCGACGGCCGGGTGGGCCAGTAGTGCCCCCTCCCACCGGAGCCCGGCCGAGGCCCGTACCGGGCGCGTTCACGGCAGTCCGCGGCCCGGTCGGGCCGGCCGGGCGGATCCGCGGGTGAGACCGTCGGCCGGTCACCACCCCGGGCCCCCCGGGCCGGTCGGGCAGCCGGCCCACCCCGAGCCGGTCGGCTGTCGGTGCGGGGTGCGAGAGTCGGCCCATGGACACCGTCACCACGCCCCACGACTGGGCGCACTGCGCCGCTCTCTTCGAACAGCGGCAGCTCCCCGCCTCCTCCTACCGCAACCTCTACGAGGAGGACTACGACGTCCACCCCGGCCCCCTGACGGTCGCCGGTGACCTGGACCTGGACGCGATGGAACCGGACGGCAGCGGCCTCGTCGTCGACGGCGATCTGGACGTCGCCGGCGCCGTCCTCAACCTGGACGACGGCTGCCCGGCGCTGATCGTCCTGGGCGACCTGCGGGCCGCGGCCGTCTACCTGGAGGGCGATGCCAGACTGCTGGTCCGCGGGAGCGTCCGGGTCGGCGCCTTCGTCGGGAACATGACGGACAAGCTGGTGATGATCCACGGCGACCTGTGCGCGGACGTGACGGTGCTGTCCGCCGAGTTCGCCCCGGACCTCGTCGGTGGGGCGCTGCGCGGCCCGGTGATCGCGCCCCCGTACCTCGACGGCTACGCCCAGGACATCGACCCGGACACCGTCCTGGTCCCCGAGGTCCTCCGCACGGAGGCGGACGACGACCCGGACGAGTACCGCGGCTTCGACGCCCCGAAGGTCCACGGCGGCCGGCTGCTGCGCCGCATCGAGGAGGGCCTCCCGATCACCCTGCCCCGGTGAACCCGGCGGGGGTGCGGCCGGGCCGTCCGGGCAACCTGGGCTGCCCCTTTGTCGCTCGCCCCGCGGGGGTAAACCCCCGCATCAATCGGAGGCCATCCGCAGCGCGCCGCCATGGAATCGCAGGCGATGATCGATCCCACGACACAGTCAGCGAGTTGAGGGGTCGAAGACATGGCACGGCATCACCAGCACATCGGTCGGCGGGGGCTGCTGGCCGCGGCGGCCGTCGCGATCGGAGCGGTCCTCGCTCCGGTCGCGGCCCAGGCGGCGCCGGCGGCACCGCCCGTCGAAGCGGCCGGGACGAGCGGCGTGGTCCGCGCGCTGGACCGGGCGGCCCACCCGCTGCGCTCGACCGAACCGGGCCGCGGCACGGCCGACCTGCGCGCCCTAAGTGCGATGGTCGGCGACGCGAAGGTGGTCGGGCTCGGCGAGGCCACCCACGGCTCCCACGAGTTCTTCGCCATGAAGGAGCGGGTCTTCCGCCACCTCGTCGAGGAGAAGGGCTTCACCACCTTCGCCCTGGAACTCAGTTGGTCCGCCGGACTCCGGATCGACGACTACCTGCAGACCGGCCGCGGCGGCGACGCCCGCAGCGTCGCCAAGGCAGCCCTGGCCGACTCCCCCTGGGACCGCGAGGAGTTCGTCAGCCTCATCGAGTGGATGCGCGACTACAACCGCCACCACCCGGACCGCACCGTCCACTTCATGGGCGACGACATCGGCGCGCCCTCGCTCGACGACGCGTTCTTCGCCCGGATCACCGACTACGTGCGGCGGACCGACCCGCAGGCCCTCGCCCGGCTCGACGCGCTCTACACCGGACTGCGCCCGATCGACGACGCCTTCGCCTACCTGGGCAGGCCGCTCGCCGAACGCCGGCAACTCGCCGCGCAGGCCCGGCAGGCCCTCGACCTGGTCGGCGGTCTGCGGGGCAACGACCCGGAGGCCGCCGCCTGGGCCGAGCAGAACGCCCGCTCCGTCGCCCAGACCGCCACCTTCCTCTCCCTCGACCCCGGGGACGCCACGACACTGCCCGAGTTCGAACGCTTCCGGGACGAGGTGATGGCGCAGAACGTCACCTGGTGGCAGCGGCGCACCGGCGGGAAGGTGCTGCTCTCCGCCCACAACGACCACGTCGGCCGCCTCTCCGGCGACCCGGCGCTGTACCCCAGGACGCAGGGCGCCTACCTGAACGACACGATGGGCCGCGACTACCTGCCGATCGGCTTCACCTTCTACCAGGGATCGCTCCTCTCCAAGGACGCCGCCCTGGGCGGCCCCTGGAAGAAGTTCACCGAGGGGCCGCCCACCTCGGACCTGAGCGAGTACACCCTCGACCAGGTCCGCCATCGGGACTTCTACCTGGACGTCCGCACCGCCCCGGCCGCCGCCAGGGCCTGGCTGAGCGTCACCCGGCCCGTCCGCACCTACGGCACGCAGTACCCGTACCCGCCCGGGCACGTCGCGCTCGGCACGTCCTTCGACGTCCTGGTCCACCTCCACGACGTCCGGGAGGCCGACCGGACGCCGTAGCGCCGGGGCGGGCCGGGCTCGCTACTTGCTCCGGACGCTGCCCAGAGGCTCGGGGTCCGCCCCGAGGGCGGTGAGCGCCGCCTGCCAGTCGGCGTCCTCGGCCTGGAGGGTGCTGCGGAGGAAGGCCGTGGTGAGCCGCCGGATCAGGGCGACCCGCGCGGGGCTCTCGTCGGTCGTCTCGGCGACCTCGTACCCGACGATTCCACCGAGCGAGTGCTCCGCGCCGAACAGGGTGAGCAGGCTCTTGCGGCCCGGGCTGTAGGTGTAGGGGTCGGTGAACCAGTCCGGGCCGCGGGTGGACAGGTGGGACTGGTCGCGGTCCCCGGCGACCACGAGGGCCGGTGTGGTCATGGCGTCGAAGGACGGCTTCAGGAAGGGCAGGTGCTCGGCGGCGAACGGGGTCAGGTCGTCGCCCAGACCGGCCGCCGCCAGCAGGACGCCCGCCTTCACCCGGGGATCGGCCATGGACTCGCCGGGAACGCCGTCGGCGTCCAGGACGCGTGCGCCGAGCAGCGCGCTCGCCGTCTGGGCGCCCCAGGAGTGGCCGGCCACGGCGACGCGGCCGTGGTCGACGCGCCCGCCGAGGCCCGGCACGGCGGCTTCCAGGACGTCGAGCCCGTCCAGCACGCGCGTGAGGTCCTCGATGCGCAGGCGCCAGATCCGCGGGGTGCGCGGGTCGTCGGCCGGGATGCCGAGGGTGCGGGAGTCCAGGTGGGTGGGCTGCAGGACGACGAAGCCGTGGGCGGCCCAGTAGTCCGCGAGCGGGGCGTAGCCGTCCATCGACCAGCCGAAGCCGTGCGAGAGGAGGACCACCGGCAGGCCACGTCCGGTCGCCGGGGCGGACACCCGGACCTGGAGGTCCTCACCGCGGCCCGGGGCGGGCAGGACGACCGGCTTGGCGGAGAGCACCGTGGCGGGTGCGTCGGTGCTGGGGGGAACTGACATGGAGGTGGCTTCCGTTCGGGTTCGCTGCGCAGGTGGCTTCGGTGGGCCCGGCGGCGGCTGGCGCCGCCGGGCCGGGAATCGGCGATCGTGGGCGTTCCGCCGTCCGGTGGAGACGGGACAGCCGGTGGACGGCATGGCCGATGGCCCCGTGTTCTGCCATCATGGGCGAAACGGAACCTCGCTCCGCAAACGATACGGAACGGCGTTCCGCTTTACAAGCGTCGGCCATCGATCGTCATTCGTCGATCGTCATTCGTCGACCGGGTCCGCCACGGTCCCGGTCGGTCATGGGAGGAGGGCCGTGGTGAACGACAGCGGCCAGGGCGCGGAGAGCGCAGCCGGGTCCAAGCGAAAGGACGCCCGGCGCAACCAGCGGGCCCTGCTGGACGCGGCCGCCGCGGCCTTCGTCACCTCGGGGGTCGAGGCGCCGGTGCGCGACATCGCGGCCGCCGCCGGCGTCGGGATCGGTACCATCTACCGCCACTTCCCCACCCGGGCGGACCTTGTCATCGCGGTCTACCGCCACCAGGTCGAGGCGTGCGCCGAGGCCGGCCCTGCCCTGCTGGCGAGCAGCCCGTCACCGCACGCGGCGCTCGCGCGGTGGGCCGACCTCTTCGTCGACTTCCTGGTCACCAAGCACGGCCTGGCCGCCGCGATGCAGACCGACAGCGCCGGCTTCGAGACCCTGCACGCCTACTTCCTCGACCGCCTCCTGCCGGTGTGCACCCTGCTCCTCGACGCCGCGGCCGCCGCCGGCGAGACCGACTCCGACCTCACCGCGTACCAACTCATGCGCGGCATCGGCAACCTCTGCATCGGCGCCGACAGCGACCCCCGCTACGACGCGCGCCCGCTGGCCGCGCTCCTCGTCGCCGGCCTGCGCCGCCGGCCCTGACGGGCCGCCCGCCCCCGCTCCCCCCGCCCGACGACCGCGCCCGAGGAGCTGTTCGCGCATGCCGCGCGGGTCAATGGGCATGGCATGGCATGGCGGCTCGCCGACGCATCAGCGGCGGAGGCGGACGCTCCCCGGCCGCCGGCCGGTCCGGGGGATGCCGCCGGCCGCCGCCTCGGGCGAACTCCGGCGGGTGGCATTTCGCCGCTGCTGCGTCACCGTCGAATTACTGTGGGTTCCGCCGGGAGTGGATATGACGCCCAGTCATCGGAATGTCACGCATTTCCCCGAATGGATACCGGACCCCCTTCTACGGGCGGCCGGCGGTAATCGGTTCATCACGCATCGCTTTCGCTCCGCCCGGCAATTGCCGGGCGGAGCGCGGTCCGCCGCATTTCGCCCGGCCGGGGTGGCCGGTTCCGGTGGGCGGGCTCAGACGTCCAGCCCGGCCTCGATGCGCTTGAGGCTGTGCCGGGCGAGTGCCAGGTTGGCCCGCGAGCGGTCCAGGGCCAGGTAGAGGAAGAGCGAACCACGCGCGCCCGCAAGGGGCCTGATCAGGTGGTACTGGCCGCCGAGGGTGATCAGGATGTCCTCGATGACATCGTCGATCGACAGCGCCGCCATGGCCCTCAGCTTCGCCCGGACGACCTCGGTGTTGCTGGCGGCCGCGACCTCCAGATCGAGCTGCTGGTTCCCCCCGAGATGCCCGAGCGACATACCGCTCTCGTAGTCGACCAGGGCCACGCCGATGGCGCCCTCGATGCCCATCGCGTCCGTGAGTGCGCTGTCAATGTTCATGACCTGTTCGTCCTTTGCGTGCCATCCGGGCGGAACCCCCGTGTGCAGGAATCAAAGTAGCAAGAAGGTCATCGGGTGTGGCCACCGCACGGAAATGGTGAAATAAAGTACGCTGCCATCGGTTCAGAAAGCGAAGGGGTACTGGTGCACGCGCTCGAAGCTTCCCTCTCCGATGTGCTCGACTCCCCCGGAGTGGTCGGCGCCGCGCTCGTCGACGCCGTCACGGGCCTCACCTATCGGTCCGCCGGGGAGCACCGACTGCTCGGGACCGGAGCCGAACTCGCCGAGCTGGCCAACCTGATCGGCGAACGGCTGTGCGAGGCCGGGGCGGAGGGCGAGTTGGAGAGCCTGGTGGTCACCAGCACCCGCCACCACCACGTCGTCCAGGTGGTCCCCCGGCAGGGCGACCCGCTGCTGCTGGCCACCGTGCTGGACCGCGGGCAGACCAACCTCGCCCTGGCGATCCGCCAGAGCGCCGACCGGGCAGCGGGCCTGCTGGCATGACGGGCCGTCTCCACGACCCGGCCGCGCCCGCGTCCCCACGCGTGTCTCCCGCCGCACGCAACGTGCCCGCCCTCCTGCTGACGCTGCGCCAGGGCGAGTTCACCGGCTCGGTCACCGTCTCCAGCGCGCCGGGCGGCACCATCCACCTGGAGCGGGGGCTGATCACCGCGATCGAGACGCCCGGGGCCCCGACCGTCGAGACCCTGCTGCTGAAGTCACGGCGCGTCGGCGAGGCGGACTGGTCCGCCGCCGAGACGGCCGCCGCCGCCAACGCCCAAGGCGTCACCGGCCTCCAGGGCGGCGACCTCGGCGCGGCACTGGTGGCCCAGGGGTCGATCGGCGCCGCCGAACTCGAAATGGTCTGCGCGGCCGCCGCCTTCGACGGCGCCTTCGCCCTGGTCCTGAGCCCGCCCGGCAGTTGGGAGGTGGCCGAAGCGGCCGCCCCCGCCAGGATCGCGCTGCGCCCCGGCATCGAGCCGCAGCGGCTGTTCGAGGAAACCGGCCGGCGGGTGGCCCTGTTGACCCGCCTCTGGGGGCCGCCCGGACAGCTCGCCCGCAGCCGGATCCGCCCGGCCACCCCGGCCGGGTCGACGGCCCCGCGGATCCCGGACCGCTACCGGGAGATCCTGGTCGCCGCCACCGGGCGGCGCACCGCGCGCGACATCGGGTTCGCCCTCGGGCGCGGACTGTTCGCCGTGCTGCTCGACCTCGCCCGGATGGACGCCCGGCAGCTGCTCCACCGCGAGCCGGTGGTCCCGCCCGCCGCCGTGCCGAGCGTGGCGCCGCGCGCGCCGCACACCGGCCCGCCGCCGGCGACGAACGGACCGCTGCCCCGCCGGGTCCCCGTGCGGCGCGGCCCGGAGGTCCTGGACGGACCGACCGCAGCCGGCGGGCTCCCCCGCCTGCCCACCCGGCCCGAGGGCCCGGCTGCCGTCTCCGGCCAGCCATCGAACGTTCACCGCGCCGAGCGGACCGAGAAGACCGAAGAGACCGAGAAGAGCGCACCATGAGCAGCCAGACGTCATCCGCAGCACTCGTCGACGAGTTGAAGTCCCTCCGTGACCGGGTCGTGGGCATCTCCGAGAGCGTCGTCTCGACCGCCGACGGCCTGCTCGTGGCCGCCGACACGGCCGCCGTCCATCCCGAGTCGGCCTCCGCGCTGTCCGCCGCCATGCTCGGCCTCGGCCGGCGCACCGCCGCCGAGGTCGGCCTGGGCGGCCTGCGCGACGTGGTCACCCGCTGCAACGGCGGCTACGTCGTGGTGCTGGCGATCGGTGAGCAGGCGCTGCTGATGATCCTGGGCGACGAGGGCATGGACGTCGCCGGTCTGCACCGCGAGGCTCCCGCCACGATCCAGCGGCTGGGCGAACTCCTCGGACTGGTCCCTACGCGCTAGGCCCGGACCGGGGCCACCGGCGCGCCCGGGTCGCCGACGGGGCCCGGACCGGGGCTACCGGCGCGGGCCGTAGTCCCAGTAGTGGTCGGGGTAGTCCCCGCACGGGTACTGCATCAGCGGCGCCTGCGGAGCGGTACTGCGGTAGGTGACGGCGAGGCACTGGTGGCTGTTGTCGTTGACGAACCGCATGCCGCGCGGCCACTTCTCGATCTTCCAGGACTGCCCGGGGCTGCTCCGGCACTCCGACTGCACCACCTCGGCGGTGGCCCGGGTACTGGAGTCCCGGACGGACAGACAGAGGGCACTGTTGTAGCTGACGATCCGGTAGTAGGTGTCGCCGTCCGGGTCCGTGTAGGCCTTCTGCGCCTCCCAGAAGTGGTCGGGGAAGTCCCCGCAGGGGTACTGCTGGACCTCCCGGCCGTCCTCCCGGGTGCCTCCGGGCGTGGCGATGCACTGCTGGCTGTTCCCGTTCCTGATCTCCACCGATCCCGTCGGCGGAACCACCGGGGCGCCGCCGAGCCGGCCCGGTGCCGGGACCTCCGCCGTCGGTGTGGAGCTGGCGGGCGCCGAGGGCGTACCGGCGGGCGTGGCCTCGGCCGAGGGGACGGCGGGAACGGCGGGATCCGGGGGCTGGCCGGCTCCCGTACTCCGAGCGGCCGTCCCGCCCGGTTCGGGTGCCACCGGAGCGGACGGCAGCGGCACCGGCGGTGCGGTCGGCGTCCCGCCGGACCGGTCGGGCGCACTGCTCGGGGTGGCAGGAGCGGAGAGGGTCGACGAGACCGGCCCCGGAGCCGGTGCCGAGGGGCTCCCGGCCGCCGGTGAGGGGGCGCCGGAGCCCGGCCTGCCCCAGGCGCCGGCCGCCTGCGGGACGGCGTCGAAGGGTCCGTGCGCCGCCGCGCCCAGACGGACGCCCACCAACACCCCGGCCAGCACCAGGATCCCGGCCAGCACCGCCCCCGTCGCCCCGACGACCACCCCCGCCCCGGCCTTACGGCGCCATCGCGCACCCGTGGGCCCGCCGCGCGGCGGGCCGAGGACGGTCGCACCGACCGCGACCTCGCGGGTCGGGCCGGTCGGGCC
The DNA here is from genome assembly GCF_040630835.1 of Kitasatospora sp. NPDC005751. Lineage (NCBI taxonomy): Bacteria > Bacillati > Actinomycetota > Actinomycetes > Kitasatosporales > Streptomycetaceae > Kitasatospora > Kitasatospora sp. NPDC005751. The sequence goes on along the minus strand of NZ_JBEXYC010000024.1, from coordinate 65,836 downwards.
GCTCCGGCCGTGGTCCACGACCCGGACCAGCTCCCCCCGGACGATCCGGGGCCCGGCCGGGACGAGAGCCATCCCGCTCACCTCCCGGTACTGGCCGGCCAGCGCCTCCCGCACCCCCACGAGGTCGGCCTCCAGCCGCCGCAGCACCGGCAGGTGCGCGTCCACCCCGTTGCTCGCCGGCTCCGCCCCGACCCGTGACCGTTCCTGGTCGACCAGGAGCCCGACGGCCTCCTGCTCCCGGCCGGCCGTGTGCCGCGCCTCACGGGCGCTCTCCCTGATGCGCCGTACCTCGGCCAGACACCAGGTCGCCTCCCGCAGCCGGACCTGCCGGACCTGCCGGAGCGGCGCTGCCACCGGGTCGGTCGTGGCACCTTCCGGGTCGTCGGTACCGCCGGTACCACCGACACCCTCGACACCCTCGACACCATCTGCACCACCGGCCAGCTCACTCCGCAGCTCGGCCACGATCGCGACCAGCACACGGATCAGGTCCTCCGCCTCCGCCATGCCCTCCTCGGCCTGCCGCTGCGCGTCCCGGGCCCGGTCCAGCGCCTGCTGCGCGGCCGACCGCCGGGCCGCGGGCGGCTGGATCCCCTCGGCCGCCCGGGTGGCCTGCTCGTGCAACTGGGCGGCCCGGGCCAGCAGCGCCGCCCGGGCCCGCGGGTCCTCCACCTGGTCGTGGACCAGCCGTTGGAGCAGGTGCCACGGGATGTCCTTCTCCGCGGAGCGGTACGCGCTCCAGCTCGTCCGACCGGCGGGGTAGCGCTGGGCGAGCCTGCGGAGGGTCACCCCCGAGGTCACCTCCCGCACGAACCGTGCCAGGGCGTCCGCCTGTTCGGTCTCCCCCTTCAGGCGCCCCTGCGGGCGTCCAGCACTACCCACCTCTTGCCCCCTCCCGTGTACGCGGACGATCCGGGCTGTCCGCCGCTCGGTCGGCCCTCGGCCGATTCCTCGTAGCCGGACAATCCAACATGGCGCGCCGTGGGACCTCCACCGGTTCTTCGGACAACTTCCCGGTTCCGTCAGTACACCACCGGGCCGGGTGCGAAGACCGAACTTCTGCCGGGATGGCACCCCCTGAGCGCCCGCCAGGTGGGGCCGACCGCTCCGCCGCAGCTCTCCCGTCGATGGCGACCGGCACCGTCGCCCCCTCCACCCGGGCCGTCGGCCCTCCGGTAGTCTCCGCTGTCAAACGGCCGGGCGCGGCGCGGCCGGGAGGCGGACCGTGGCGACAACGTACGGAGTGGGCATGACCGGTGAGGTCGTAGTCGTCGGTGGCGGGGTCATGGGGTCGTCGGCGGCCTGGCACCTGGCGGCGCGGGGCCGGCGGGTGACGCTCCTGGAGCGGTTCGCCCCGGGGCACGACCGCGGCAGCTCGCACGGCAGTTCACGGATCTTCCGGCTGGCCTACCCGGAGCCCGAGTACGTCGCCCTCGCCGTGCGGGCGCTGCCGCTGTGGCGGCGGCTGGAGGAGGAGACGGGCACCGCCCTCCTGGAGCTCACCGGAGCGGTGGACCACGGCCCGGCCGCCGCGACCTCGGCCCTGCACGCCGCGCTGGCCGCCGCCGGGCGGCCCGCCGAGCTGCTCGACCCGGCGCGGGTGGCCGAGCGGTGGCCGGGATTGCGGGCCGACACCTCCGCGCTGTTCCACCCCGAGGCCGGGCGGCTGCACGCCGACCACGCGGTGGCGGCGTTCCAGCGGGCGGCCGCGGCGCACGGGGCCGAGGTCCGGCACGGCGTCCGGATCGCCCGGATCGCCGTACGCGGCGGCGGGAACGGCGACGGGAGCGGCGGCGGGGGCAACGGCGGCGCAGGCGTCGAGCTGGTGACCACGGAGGAGGAGGTGATCCTCGCCGAGCAGGTCGTGGTGGCGGTCGGCGGGTGGGCGCCGGGCCTGCTGTCGGGGCTCGTGCCCGGGCTGCCGCCGATGCGGGTGACCGAGGAGCGGCCGGTGCACTTCCCGGCCGCCGCACCGCTGGACTGGCCGAGCTTCATCCACCACGGCGGGGCGCAACTGGTCTCGGACGTCGGCGTGTACGGCCTCGGGAGCGTCGACGGCGTCAAGGTCGGCTTCCACGGCGTCGGCCCGGTCGTCGACCCGGACCACCGCACGGGCGACCCCGACCCGCGCGCGGTGGAGCGGGTGCGGGAGTACGCGCGGCGCTGGCTGCCGGGCGTCGACCACACCGCGCCGACCGCCACCACCTGCCTGTACACCACCACCCCGGACCACGACTTCGTGGTCGACCGGCGGGGCCCGGTGACGGTCCTGGCCGGGTTCTCCGGGCACGGGTTCAAGTTCGCGTCGGTGCTCGGCGCCCTCGCCGCGGACCTGGTCGAGGGCCGCCCGGCCGCGCGCCGCTTCGCCCTCGGGGCCGGCCGGGGGCGCTGACCGCCCGCACCGGAGCGGCCGGCTCAGCCGTGGCCGTCCTCGGCCGCCTCCGCCCGCTCCCGGGCCGCCATCACGCCCTCGCCGTGCTCGAAGGCCCAGGCGCCGAACGCCTCGACCGGCTCCAGCAGCGTCCGCCCCAGCCCGGTGAGGGTGTACTCCACGTGCGGCGGCGACCCGGCGTACACGCGGCGCTCCACCAGACCGTTGAACTGGAGCCGGCGCAGCGTCTCCGTGAGGACCTTGGGGCTGATGCCGCCGATCCGCTCGCGCAGTTCGCCGGGCCGTGCGGGACCGTCGCGCAGCGCCCACACCACGACGGCGTTCCAGGTGTTGGCGAGCAGATCGAAGGCGAGCCGGGCTCGGCAGTCGGCGAGGAAGCCGTGGTCGGTGGTCACTTACCAGATGGTGCCCCAGCGGTTTCGTAGTGTCGTCCCGATTCTGAAGGACGGGTCACGACAGAGGGGTCGAGCATGATGAGGATCGGGATCGTCGGCACCGGAACGATGGCGCGGGCGCTGGGTGAGCAGTGGGCGCGGGTCGGCCACGAGGTACTGGTGGGCGGGCGGGACGCGGACCGCGCCGGCGCCCTCGCCGACCGGATCGGCGCACGGGCGGGGACCGCGCGGGAGGCGGCCGAGCACGGCCGGGACGCGGTGCTGCTGGCCGTGCCGTACGCGGCGGCGGTCGGCGTGGTGTCCGGTCTGGCCGGCGCTCTGCGGGGCAGGGCACTGATCGACTGCACCAACCCGGTGGCCCCGGGCTTCGTCCTCGAAACCCGGGGCGGCCCCTCGGCCGCCGAGCGCATCGCGGCCGCGGCGCCCGGCGCCTCCGTGGTCAAGGCGTTCAACCTCTGCCACGAGAGCGTGTGGCGCAGGACGCCGCCGGTCTTCGACGGACGCCCGCTCGCGGTGCCGCTCTGCGGTGACGACGCGTCGGCCCTGGAGACCGTACGGGGCCTCGTCCGCGACCTCGGCTGCACACCGGTCGACGGGGGCGGCCTCGACCGGGCGGGCCTGCTGGAGGCGACGGCAGCGTTCCTGATCGGTCTGTGGGTCGGCGAGGGCGCGGACGCCCAGGCGATCGCCCCACCGCTGGCGTACGCGGGGGGCCGGCCCTCCTGATCCGCGCGCGGGCCGGACCGCCCGCCACGTGGTCGCCGGGGGACGTGCCGGCCCTCGGTGACCACGTGGTGGCCGGGTGTTCGGACCCCGGGCGGGTCACCGGTCCTTGAACTCCTCGATGGCCGCCCGAGAGGCCTCGGCCATCGCCTCGCTCCCGACGTGCCCGGAGTCCTCGAAGATGTGGAGCCGCGCGTCCGGCCACACCTTCGCCAGCGCCCACGCCGTCTCCACCGGGCTCCCCATGTCGTGCCGGCCGTGCACCAGCACCCCCGGGATCCCGGCCAGCCGGTGGGCGTCGCGCAGCAGTTGGTCCTCCTCCAGCCAGGCACCGTTGCTGAAGTAGTGGGCGCAGATCCGTACGAAGGCGATCTGCTCGTCGACCTCGCGGTCGCTGTACATCCCCGGGATGCCGTTGGGCTCGTTCGAGACGACGGCGTCCTCCCAGGCGAGCCAGTCGGCGGCGGCCTTCGCGCGGACGGCCCGGTCGGGGTTCTCCATCAGCCGGGCGTAGGCCGCGAGCAGGTCGCCGTCCCGCTCGCCCTCCGGGACGCCGTCGCGGAACCGGTCCCAGGCCTCGGGCTGGAACCGCCCGGCGCCCCGGTAGAGCCAGTCGGTCTCGGCGGGGCGGGTCATCGTCACCGCCTGGATGAGGATCCCGGTGACCCGCTCCGGGTGTCGCTGCGCGTAGGCCAGCGCGAGCGTGGATCCCCAGGACGCGCCGCTCAGCAACCACCGTTCGACACCGAGGTGTTCGCGCAGTCGCTCGATGTCGTCGATGAGGTGCCGGGTGGTGTTCAGGCGCATGTCCGCCGCCGGGTCGCTCGCGTGCGGGGTGCTGCGGCCGCAGTTGCGCTGGTCGAAGCGGATGAGCCGGTAGCGCTCCGGGTCCCAGGCCCGTGTCGGCCGGCGCGGGGCACCCGCCCCCGGGCCGCCGTGGACGGAGAGGGCGGGCTTGCCTTCGGGGTTGCCGAGCTCCTCGTAGTAGATCCGGTTGCCGTCCCCGGTGTCGAGGAAGCCGTGGCTGTACGGGTGGGTGGGAGCGTAGAGGTCGACCATGGCCGCCGATCCTACGGGAGCGGTCGTGCTCGAACCAGGCCGTGACAGAGGCCGGTTGGGGCTCCGCCGCACGTCGGCAGGACGTTCGGCGGAGCCGCCAGGGGCCCCGTCCCGCTACGCGCCCTCCCGGGTCAGGACGGCGGGCGGGGGCGCCGGGGCGGGGTCGGTGAGGAGTCGGGCGGTGAGGGCGTACTGGGTGAGGGCGCCGGCGAGCAGGACGGCGACGCCGCCGACGGCGTCCAGCACCCAGTGGTTGGCGGTGGCCACCACCACGAGGAAGGTGAGCAGCGGGTAGACCGCCGCCAGGGGTGCCGGCCGGCGGTGGCCGACGGTGGTGATGACGACCAGGGCGCACCAGCAGGACCAGGCGATGTGCAGCGACGGCATCGCCGCGTACTGGTTGGAGAGCGAGGTGAGCACGCCGAGCGGGGCCTCGCCGGGGATGCCGGACGGGTCCTCCCGCAGGTTGAGCCCCGGGACGAGCCGGGGCGGGGCGAGCGGGTAGCCCCAGAAGCCGACCAGCGCCAGGCCGGTCGCGGCGAACAGGACGGTCCGGGCCGTGCGGTAGCGGTCCGGGTGCCAGACGTAGAGCCAGACCAGCACGCCGAGCGGCACCACGAAGTGCAGCACCTTGTAGTACCCCTGGGCCGCGTCCAGCAGCCAGTCACCGGTCCGCAGGGCCCAGGCGTTGACGACCGGCTCGATGTCCACGTGCAGCAGCTGTTCCAGCCGGAAGACGCTGCGGGCGTGGCCGGTGGCGGTGGCGACGCGCTCGGGCGCGACGTTGCGGATGTAGGAGTAGACGCCGTAGCCGACCTGGACGAAGAGCAGCTCCAGCACCGGGTTCGGGCGGGAGACCGGCCGCAGCGGAGCCGGCAGCAGGGGGATCCAGGGCAGCGCGGGACGCCGCCGCAGGGGCGGGCCGGGGGCGCGGCGCAGGTGCCAGAGCGGGTCGTCGCGGGCCAGGAACGGCAGGGCGGCGGCCGCGGCGAGGGCGACCAGGGTGGGGGCCTTGCGCAGCAGCAGGCCGCTGACCGGTTCGATCTCCGGGTCGAGCAGCGTGCTGGGCAGCAGCGCGACGGTGACCGCGATCACCGGCCACAGCGCGCGGGACTCGGGCCGGCGGCCGAGCCGACCGGTGGCGGCGAGCAGCAGCCACCCGAGGTGGCCCGGCCCGGCCACCGGTGCGGCGACCAGGGTGGCGCAGCCGAGCACGCCGACCGCCAGCAGCGGCTGGCCGTCCCGCGCGTAGCCGCCGGAGCGGCGGACGGCGAGCAGCACGGCGGTGACGGTGACCGCCAGCCAGCCGACCAGCAGCGCCGGGCCGTGCAGGCCGAGCCGGAGCAGCACGCCGAGGGCGGTCTGGTCGGACGGGTCGCCGGTGACGGCCGGGGCGTCGAAGCGGCGCCAGAAGCGGGCGGCGCGGTCCGGGTCGGCGATCAGGACGGTGCCCTGCACCAGGGCGGCCACCGCGAGGGCGGTCAGGGCGGCGGACGCGGGGACGGCGCGCCGGCGCGGGAGGGCGACGGCGAAGAGGGCCAGGACGGGGTGGAACGCGATCGCCAGGCCGAGCGCGAACCCGGCCCGGCGGTTCGGGCCGCGCGGCAGCACGTCGAGCAGCACCAGGGCGGTGCCGGCGAGGCCGACCACGGCGTCCACGGGGTGGCCCCGCTGTTCGGCGCTGATCAGCAGGGTGGCGGCCGCGACCGGGGCGACGGCGGCCGGGGCGGGCAGGTCCGGGGGCGGGTGGCGGGCGACCAGGGTGCCGATCACGGCCACCGCGGCGACGGCGGTGAGCACCAGGCCGACCCGGGTCGCGGTGGCGGGCCAGCTGCCGAGCAGCAGCGGGAGGAGGGGCCGGTCGTCGGCCTCGTCGCCGAGGGACGTCCAGGTGACGACCGCGGCCGCGGCGAGGGCGAGCACCAGGCAGGTGGTGGTGAGGAGGGCGGCCGGGGGGTGCCGGGTGGGCGCTCCGGGCGCCGGCCTGCTCGCGCCCATCCCGCTCCTCCCGTCGTGCCGCCGCGCCCCGGGCCGGTCCGCCGGTCGGGTCGCCTTCCTGCCGACTCTCGGGGGTCGGCGGCCGCCCCGCACGCCGGACGGCGCCGCGTGGGGGACGGCCCGGGCGGCGGCGGCCCCGACGGCGGGCGACGCCCACACACACCGCTCACCCGTGCGGCGGACGGCGGCTCCCGGCCCGGTGCTCGGCGAGGGCCTGCCCCACCTTCTCCCACAGGAACGGCGCCTCGGTGAAGCGGATGCCGGTGGCGTCGCGCAGCGCGCTGGCGAAGGCCGGCGGCACGGGGTTGAACGGGCTCTCGCTCATCGACTGGGCGCCGAGCGGGTCGATCGGGTCGGAGGTCTCGGCGAAGTGCACGGCGGTGCGCGGTACGTCGGCGTGGGCGGGCAGCCGGTAGCGGCGGAAGGCGCGGGGCTCCTCCCCGTGCTTGACGCCGCGCACCGAGTCCTCGATCGCCCGGTAGCCGGTGCAGCGGCCCAGGTTGCCCTTCAACGACCTGGGCGGATCGTCGAGTCGTCCTTCGTCCAGGTGGCCGCGATCTCCAGGTCGCTCCCGGCGGTCACCCGTAGCGGCTCCCGGCCGACCCGGCTCAGGTCGATCAGCCGCCGGATCTGCGGCTGCGGCTCGGAGAACGGCTGGGTGCCGCCGCCGAGGAAGGCGCCCCCGGCTGCCACACCCCGCGACGGCGGGCGTCCGCAACTCATCGTGGCGTCGCAAGAGCAAGCCGGGCAGCCCGACCGAACCGTCGCTGCCCCGGGCATACCGGCCCCGCCCCGGGCGGCGTCGGCCACCGCTCAGTAGACGTCCCGGACGTAGCGCTTGTCGCTCGCCAGCTGCCGGACGTACGCGGCGGCGGCCTCCTCGTCCAGGCCGCCGTGGGCGGCGACGATCTCGCGCAGGGCCAGGTCGACGTCCTTGGCCATCCGGCCCGCGTCGCCGCACACGTAGAAGTGCGCGCCGTCCTGGAGCCAGCGCCACAGGCGCGGGCCGTGCTCGCGCATCCGGTCCTGGACGTAGACCTTGTTGCGCTGGTCGCGCGAGAAGGCCACGTCCAGGCGGTCCAGGTGGCCGGCGGCGCGGAAGGCCGCCAGGTCCTCCCGGTAGTAGAAGTCGGTGGCTTCGCGCTGCTCGCCGAAGAAGAGCCAGTTGGGGCCGGTGTGGCCGCGGGCCTGCCGGTCCTCCAGGAATCCGATGAACGGCGCCACCCCGGTCCCGGGGCCCACCATGATCATCGGCGTGGTCGGGCCGGTGGGCGGCCGGAAGTGCGGGGAGCGCTGCACGAACACCGGCACCGGGCCGTCGTCGGCGCAGTCGGCGAGGTAGGTGGAGCAGACGCCGCCGCGGTCACGGCCGAGGTCGTTGGTGTAGCGGACGACGGACACCGTGAGCCGGACCTCGCCGGGGTGGGCCAGGGGGCTGGAGGAGATCGAGTACAGGCGGGGCTGGAGCCGCTTGAGCACTCCGACCCACTCGGCGGCGGTGGCGCGCAGGGGGAAGGCGCCGACCACGTCGGCGGCCTGCCGGCCCCAGCTCCACTTGGCCAGCTCGCCCTTGTTGTCGGGGCGCAGCAGCCGCTTCAGGATGCGGTCGCCGGTGCGGTCGGCGACGAACCCGAGCAGGTCCGGGGTGAGGCGGGCGATGTCGAGGCGGGTCCGCAGGGCCTCCCCCAGCGGGAGGTCGTCGCCGTCGGCCAGCCGGACGTGCTCCTCGGGGTCCAGGCCCGTCAGGGCGAGCCATTCGGCGACCAGTCCGGCGCCGTTGGCCGGCCACACGCCGAGGGCGTCGCCGGCCCCGTAGGCGAGTTCGCCGCCGCGGGTGTCGAAGGCGAACTGCCGCACCTCCTTCTGCGATCCGGGCAGGCTGAGCAGACGGTTGCCGACCAGCAGGGTCGGGAAGGGGGCCGCTCTGGTGAAGCCGCCCGGTGTGGCGGCCGGGGTGGTGGGCGCGGCGGACACGGGCACGGGCACGGGCACGGCGGGAACAGCGGGCGCCGGCGCCCGCTCCACCGGCGCCACGAGCGTGCCGGTCACCTGGTCGAGCCACTGCGCGGCGGGCCCGTCGTCGTCGGCCTCGCAGTCGGTGCGCGCGTGCAGGCGGGTCGCGCCCAGCTCGGCGAAGCGCTCGTCCAGCCGGCGGCCGTGACCGCAGAAGTCGTCGTAGCTGGAGTCGCCGAACGCCAGGACGGCGTAGCGCACGCCCTCCAGGCGCGGGGCGTCCGGGGCGGTGAGGCCCTGCCAGAAGTCGGCGCCGTTGTCGGGCGCCTCCCCGTCGCCGAAGGTGCTGGTGACGACGAGCACGTCGGTACCGGCGGTGAGCCGCCGGGGGGTGGTGTCGGCCATCGCGAGCAGGGTCGGGGCGCGGCCCGCCCCGGCCAGGCGGGCCGCGGCGGCGGCGGCGAACTCCTCGGCGTTGCCGGTCTGCGAGGCCCACAGGACGAGCAGTTCCCGGGTCGGCGCGGCGGGCTCGGCGCCGGCCGCCACCGGCGCGGCCGGGACAGCCGGCCCGGGGGCGCCCCGGGAGAACATGCCCGCCAGCACCCCGTCCACCCAGAGCGCCGTCGCCGGGGCGAACGGCGCTCCCGCCGGGAGCACCGGAACGGCGCCGGACGGCGCCGTGGCGGCGGCCGCGACGTACCCGGAGAGGTATCCGGACAGGTAGCGGCGCTCCGGTTCGGCGAGCACCGGCGGGGCGAGGTCGGCGAGGCCGAAAAGCGCGGTCAGGGCGGAGACGGCTTCGGACGCGCCCCCGGGCACCGCCGGCACGGGCAGCACGGCGAGGGGCGGCTGCCCCGTCCCCGCACTCGGGTCTGCGGTCACCGGCACGGGCGCGGTCTCCTCGGGGGTCGGGGCGGGCACCACGCGCAGCGCCACGGCGCAGGCCTTGAACTCGGGCTGGAAGGAGACCGGGTCGACGGCGTCGTTGGTGACGGCGTTGATGCCGAGGTACTCGCCGAAGAGGTCGTTCCAGTGGAACGGCGCGAAGCAGTTCCCGGGGCGGACCCGGTCGGTGACGACGGCGGGCAGCACGGCGCGGCCGCGGCGGGAGGCGACCTCGATGTGGTCGCCCTGCCCGGCGCCCATCGCGGCGGCGTCGTCGGGGTGGAGCTCGACGAACGGGCCGGGGTCGAGCTTGTTGAGCTTGGCCACCTTGCCGGTCTTGGTGAGGGTGTGCCACTGGTGCTGGAGGCGGCCGGTGCTGAGGACGAACGGGTAGTCGTCGTCCGGGAGTTCGGCGGCGGGCAGGTACGGGCGGCCGAAGAACCGGGCGCGGCCGGTGGGGGTGGGGAACGCGAGTCGGGGTCTGCTCCCGTCGGCGCGCTCCAGCAGGGTCTGGCTGACGCCGTCGTTGAGGTACCGGATCGGGTTGCGGTCGGGGCCGTCCGCGGCGGGCGCCGGCCACTGGACGGGCGTCCCGCGCAGCCGCGGGTAGCTGACGCCGCGCAGGTCCCAGCCGGTCGCCGGGTTCCAGGCCCGCTTGAGCTCCTCGAAGACCTCCTCGGCGCTCGTGTAGCCGAAGGCGTCGGCGTAGCCCAGCTCGCAGGCGACCCGGGCGATCAGCTGCCAGTCGGGCAGGGCCTGCCCGGGCGGGTCGACCACGCCCTCGACCAGGGTGAGGTTCCGCTCCGAGTTGATCATGACGCCGTCGGACTCGGCCCAGAGCGTGGCGGGCAGCAGCACGTCGGCGTAGGCGTTGGTCTCGGTCTCCGTGAACACGTCCTGGGTGATGACCAGTTCGGCGGCCTCCAGGGCGGCGATGACGGTCTTGCGGTTGGCGACCGAGGCGACCGGGTTGGTGCAGATGATCCAGCAGGCCTTGATCTCGCCGGCGGCCATCCGCTCGAACATCTCCACCGTGCCGCGCCCGGCCTCGGTCCGCAGCGTGCCGGCCTCGACACCCCAGAGCTCCTCGACGAAGGCCCGCTCCTGCGCCACCAGGACGGAGCGCTGGCCGGGCAGGCCTGGGCCCATGTACCCCATCTCGCGGCCGCCCATCGCGTTGGGCTGGCCGGTGAGCGAGAACGGACCGGAGCCCGGGCGGCAGATCGCGCCGGTGGCCAGGTGCAGGTTGATCAGGGCGTTGGTGTTCCAGGTGCCGTGGGTGGACTGGTTGAGGCCCATCGTCCAGCAGCTCGTCCACTCCCCCGCCTCGCCGATCCACCGCGCGGCCTGCCGGATGTCCGCCTCGGGTATCCCGGTGATCTCGGCGACCTTCGCGGGCGGGTAGTCCGCCAGGAAGTCGGGCATCTCCTCCCAACCCTCGGTGAACTCCGCGACGAACGCCTCGTCGGTGTGCCCGTTCTCGACCAGCAGGTGCAGCAGTCCGTTCAGCAGGGCGAGGTCGGTGCCCGGCCTGATCTGCAGGAAGAGGTCGGCCTTCGCGGCGGTGGCGGTGCGCCGCGGGTCGACGACGATCAGCTTCGCCCCGGCCGCCTTGACCCGGTCCATCATCCGCAGGAACAGGATCGGGTGGCAGTCGGCCATGTTGGCGCCGATGACGAGGAACGCGTCCGCGTGGTCGAAGTCCCGGTAGGAGCCGGGCGGCCCGTCCGCGCCCAGCGAGAGCTTGTAGCCGGAGCCCGCGGAGGCCATGCACAGGCGGGAGTTGGACTCGATCCGGCTGGTCCGCACGAACCCCTTGGCGAGCTTGTTCGCCAGGTACTGCGCCTCCAGGGACATCTGCCCGGAGACGTAGAGGGCGAGCGCGTCGGGGCCGTGCTCGTCCAGGATCGCCCGAAGCCGCCCGGCCACCGCCGTGATCGCCTCGTCGACGTCCACCGGGACGGGTTCGGCGCCGCGCCCGGCGCGGATCAGCGCGGTGGCGGCCCGCCCGGAGGCGGCCATCATCTCGGCACTGGTCGCGCCCTTGGTGCAGAGCCGCCCGGCGTTCGTCGGGTGGCTCTTGTCCCCCGACACCTTGGCGAGGGTGCGCCTGCCGGTGGCGGCGTCCCGGCCGATGTCGAGCACGACGCCGCAGCCGACGCCGCAGTACGAGCAGACCGTCCGTACGCTGTCCGCCTTCGAAGCCGGCATCGTCACCGAGACTCCCTCCCCAGGGATCACGCGGTGGGAAGGTCCCACGATCGTGACCCTAGGAAGAGCGCATTACCGCCTCGTCACAGCGCCTGTTTCGCGAGGTTAACCGGACCGCACGGGCGCCTCCCGGTGGACGTGAGCACCACGGCGCGCTGCCATGCCTCCCGCCAAGCCGTCGATCACGCCACGCCCGGCACGATCCGGGGTGCGGCCCGCGACGAGGGCCCCGCGAGGCGGCGCGGCGCCCCTGCGTTCCCGGCCCTGCGTGCCCGGGCCGGTCGCCCTAGGGTGGAGGGGTAACGGCGCCGCCGGGCGGCCGGTGGACCTGCCGTCGGGCCCGCTCCCGCACGAGGTGCCCCGGGGGAGGGCGGCCCGGTCCCGACCCACCGGCGGAGCGAGGTGCGATGCGGTTGCCCCACCGGCCGGCGTCCCCGCTCCTGCCCCGCCCCGATCCCCCGGTGGCGCACCGCGCGGTCCGGGTCACCGCCGCCGCGTGCACGGGCTTCTACGTCTTCCGCTACGGCTTCGACCAGCCGGTGACGGCCACCTACGCCCTGTTCGGGGCGATCGCGGTCGGCGTACTGGCCCGGGTGGAGGGCGGCGCGCGCGCCCGGGGTCGGACGCTGCTGCTGACCCTGCCCTTCGCCTGGGCGCTGGTCTGCCTGGGCACCGCGCTGGCCGTGCACGCCTGGACGGCGGCGCTGGGCATGGTGGGCGTGGGCTTCGCGGTGTCCTTCGCCTCGGTGGGCGGACCACGGCTGGTCGGGCTCACCAACGGGCTCCAGCTCTTCTACATCCTGCCGTGCTTCCCGCCCTACGCCCCGGACACCCTGCCGCAGCGGCTGGCCGGCGTGACCGCGGGCCTGCTGCTGCTCGCCGCCGCGGAGCGGCTGCTGTGGCCGGAGCCGCCGCCGAGGGACTACCGCGACCGCGTGCGGAGCGCCGCCCTGGCGCTGGCCGGGCTGGCCGACCGTGCCGCCGCGCACTTCGGCGGGCCGCCGCCGACCGCCACCGGCGCCGTGCCGGACGATGCCACCGCAGCGGACCGCGCCCGGGCCCTCCTCGACGACCTGCGGTTCTCCCGGATCCCGCTGATGCAACGGCCCGCCGGCCCGGGCGCCGCCGACCGCGCGCTCACCCACTGCGCGACCACGCTGCAGTTCATCGGAGCCGAGCTGCTGCGGATCCGCCGGCTGGGCGCCACCGGCGGGCCCTACCCGGAGGCGGCCGCCCTGGTGGCGACCACCGCCGGTGCGCTGCGCGCGGCCGCGGCGGGGGTTCGGCCGGACGGTCCGGTCCCGTCCGCCGCGCCGGTCGAGACGCGGATCGCCGCCTTCGGCGCCGACCGCACCTCACCGGCCGGCGGTACCGACGCGTCGGACGGCCCCACCGGCCCCACCGTCGCCCGGCTGGCGCTCGGCACCCTCGCCCTGAGCGCCGCCGAGGGCGCCCGCTTCCTCACCCTCGCCACCCGCACCAGCCGCCGGGCACCGCCGCCGCCCGACAGCACCCCGCCCGACCAGCGCCCCGGCCCGTTCTGGTACGCCTACGAGCCGACGCCGATGCTCTGGTGGCGCCGGATCCGCGGCAACCTGACCCCTCGCTCGGTGTACTTCCGCAACGCCCTGCGCACCGCCGGCGCCCTCGGCGCGGCCCGTCTGGTGGTCGGCGCCCTCGATCTCACCCACGGGTTCTGGGTCCTGCTGGCGACCCTCACCCTGATGCGCACCAGCGCGGCCGACACCCGGATCACGCTGCGCCCCGCCCTGGCCGGCACCGCCGGCGGCGCCGCCGTGACGGCGCTGCTGCTGATCGCGGTCGGCGAGCACCCCGTCTTCTACGCCGCCGCGCTGCCGCCCGCGATGCTGTTCGCGTTCGCCTTCAGCCCGGGGCTCGGGCTGGCCTGGGCGCAGGGGACGTTCACCGTCGTGGTCGCCATGGTCTTCACCCAGCTCGCCCCGGCCGGGTGGCGGCTGGCCGAGGCCCGGCTGGTCGACGTGGCGACCGGTGCCACGATCGGCATCCTCGCCGGGCTCTGCGCCTGGCCGCGCGGCGGCGGTCACGACCTGCGGCGGCGTACCGCCGAGCTGCTGGACCGCAGCGCCGCCGCGCTCGCCGAGACCGTCGCCGTGGTCACCGGGTCCGGCCCGGCCCGGGGCGCGCTGCAACGGGCCCGGCACAGCACGCTGCTCACCGAGGCGCTGTACGCCCAGTACCGCAGCGAGCGCCACCAGCCGGCCGGGGAGGGCCCGAACTGGCAGGCCGCCGTGCTGACCGGGCAGCACACGGTGCGCGGGGCCGAGCCGCTGCTCGCCCGGATCCCGCCGGGCACCGCGGCCTCCGGCCCGCACGGCGGAGCGGCCCTGGTCGGCCGCGCCGAGCAGGTCGCCGCGGCATTCCGCCGCGAGGGCGCGGCGCTGCTCGACCCGGCCGGGTCCGCCGCGGCGGACCGGGCGCTGGCCGAGGCCCTCGCGGCCCTGCACGAGGACCGCGTCACGGCCACCCGAACGCCCGAGGACCCGGTCTCACTGCATACCGTGGACGTCACGCTCTGGCTCACCGGGCTGCTGGACGACCTCGGCCGGGTCCACGACTCCGCCCGTGCCGCCCCGGGCGGCACGCCGGCCCCGGCAGAGCGCCACGCTTGACAGGTAGGCAAGGCTTACCTAAGTTCAACGTCCATGTTCCGCAACCGCCCCGACACCACCCACCCGGCCGCCCTGCTGCGACGCCTGCGTCCGGGACCGCTGCCGATCGACCCGCAGGCCGATGTCGGGCGGCGGGCCTGGGCGGCCTGTCCGGGCTGCGACGACGCCCGCGGGTGCGCCGGCTGCGCGGAGCGGCGCAACTGCCGCGAGCACTGGCGCTACCTGCTCTCCCACACCGGCAGCGTGCTCCACCTCCAGTGCCCCACCTGCACCCACGTCTGGGACCACGAGACCGGCTTCGGCGCCACCCGGCAGGAGATCCGGCGACCGGCCTGAGCGGCGCCGCCGAGAGCACCGCCGAGAGCACCGCCGAGAGCACCGCCGAGGGCACCGCCCGGCCACCGGGCGGGCGGCCGTGTTCGGGTAGAGTCACCGGCACGGGGCGGCCGTTCGCCGTCCCACGGCCTGCGCGAGGCGCGCGGGCCGACCGTCGTACCGGGGCCGATGACGCCCCCGCGAGGATCCGCCGGCAGGAGAAGAAGCGTGTGCGAGCCCCGGGTACCCGGCGCCACCGCCTGCCCGCCGTGAGCTTCCACGCCTGAACCGCCCGGCCGCCCCCACGGGGCCACCGCACTCACGCGTCGGAGCCCCGGGCCACCGGAGCACCCGCCCCCGGGCGACGCGTGGGACGTGGCCACGGCCGTCCGCACCCCGTCCGTCCCCCGCGCACCCGCCGGTCGCGCCCGAGCACGACAGGTCCACGCCGTCTTGCAGACTCCCCCGCCCACCGCTGCCGCACGCCTGCGCGCCGCACGCCCCGACTGGCTGACCGACCCGAAGGTCTGGCGCACCGAGGTACTGGCCGGCCTGGTGGTCGCGCTCGCGCTCATCCCCGAGGCGATCTCGTTCTCGGTCATCGCCGGCGTACCCCCCAAGATCGGCCTGTTCGCGTCCTTCACGATGGCGGTGACGATCGCGATCGTCGGCGGGCGCCGCGCGATGATCTCGGCCGCGACCGGCGCCGTCGCGCTGGTGATCGGGCCGCTGAACCGCGAACACGGCTTCGGCTACCTGGTCGCGGCGGTGATCCTGGCCGGCGTCTTCCAGATCGTGCTGGGCGCGCTCGGGGTGGCGAAGCTGATCCGGTACGTGCCCCGCTCGGTGATGGTCGGCTTCGTCAACGCGCTGGCGATCCTGGTCTTCATGGCCCAGGTCCCCGAGATGACGGACGTGCCGTGGCCGGTCTATCCGCTGATCGCGGCCGGCCTGGCGCTGATGGTGTTCTTCCCGAAGGTCACCACCGTCGTCCCCGCGCCGCTGGTCTCGATCACCGTCCTCACCGTGGTCACCGTGGCAGCCGGCCTCGCGGTACCGACCGTCGGCGACAAGGGCGGCCTGCCGTCCTCGCTGCCGGTGCCCGGGCTGCCGGACGTGCCGTTCACCCCGCACACCCTGGCGGTCGTCGCTCCGTACGCCCTCGCGATGGCGCTGGTGGGGCTGATGGAGTCGCTGATGACCGCCAGGCTCGTCGACGACATCACCGACACCCGCTCCGACAAGACCCGGGAGTCGGTCGGCCAGGGCGTCGCCAACATCGTCACCGGCTTCTTCGGGGGCATGGGCGGCTGCGCGATGATCGGGCAGACCATGATCAACGTGAAGGTGTCCGGCGCCCGGACCAGGCTCTCCACCTTCCTGGCCGGTGCCTTCCTGATGGTGCTGTGCATCGTCTTCGGCCCGGTCGTCTCCCGCATCCCGATGGCCGCGCTGGTCGCCGTGATGGTGATGGTCTGCTTCGCGACCTTCGACTGGCACTCCGTCGCGCCGAAGACCCTGCGGCGGATGCCGGCCGGCGAGATCGCCGTCATGGTGATCACCGTCGCCCTGGTCGTCGCCACCTCCAACCTCGCCGTCGGCGTCGTCGCCGGCTCGATCACCGCCATGGTGATCTTCGCCAAGCGCGTCGCCCACCGCGCCGACCTCACCGCCGTCACCGACCCGGACGGCGGCCAGGTGATCTACTCGGTCACCGGGGAGCTCTTCTTCGCCTCCAGCAACGACCTCGTCGCCCGCTTCGACTACGCGGGTGATCCGGACCGGGTGGTCATCGATCTGAGCCGGGCGCACATCTGGGACGCCTCCTCGGTGGCCGCCCTCGACGCGGTCGAGGCCAGGTACGCGCAGCGCGGCAAGTCCGTCGAGATCACCGGCCTCAACCGGCCCAGCGCCGAGATCCACCGCAGCCTGAGCGGCGAACTCGCCGGCCACTGAGGCCGCCACCGGTACCACCGCGCCCGCCCTCCGGTCCGTCGGAGGGCGGGCGCGGTGCTGTGCCGGCGCCGATCAGCCCGGCAGCGCGTCCAGCAGGAGCTCCGGGCGCACCGGGAGGTCCCGCACCCGGACCCCGGTGGCGTGGTGGACGGCGTTGGCGACGGCCGCGGCGGTGCCGACGATGCCGATCTCGCCGATCCCCTTGGAGCCCATGGGGTTCAGGTGCGCGTCCTCCTCGTCGATCCAGTGGGCCTCCACGGACGGGATGTCGGCGTTCGCGGCCACGTGGTACGCGGCCAGGTCACGTTCGGCGTGGTCTCCGAACTCCCGGTCCATCGTGCTGTGTTCGAGGAGCGCCATCGAGACACCCATGATCATCCCGCCCACCAGCTGCGACCGGGCGGTCCGCTCGTTCAGGATCCGCCCGGCCGCGAAGACCCCGAGCAGCCGGCGCAGCCGCACCTCTCCGGTGTCGGCGTCGACCGCGACCCGGACGAACTGGGCGCCGAAGGCGTGCCGGGCGTACTCGCGACCGGCCTTGACCGCCCCCGTGGTGTCCGCCAGGTGGCGCAGCCCCTCGGCGGGCAGCGGCGCGGTGCCCCGTTCGGCCAGCGTGCGGCGCAGCCCGGTGCACGCCTCGTGGACCGCCCAGCCCCAGGACGCGGTGCCCGACGACCCTCCGGCGAGCGGAGCCCGGGGCAGGTCGGTCCGGCCGATCGCGACGCCGACCCGGTCCGCCGGCACACCGAGCGCCTCGGCCGCGATCCCGGTGAGGGCCGCCCGGGCGCCGGTGCCGATGTCGGTGGCGTTGGTGCGCACCAGGAAGGTGCCGTCCGGGAGGGCGACGGCCTCGGCGGTGGAGGGCGACACCAGCACGGGGTACGTCGAGGCGGCGACGCCGCAGCCGAGCAGCCAGGCCCCCTCGCGACGGGGCCCCCGGGCGCGCTCGCCCGCCCAGTCGAACCGGCGCGCACCCTCCCGCAGGCACTCCACCAGGTGGCGGCTGCTGAACGGGCGGCCGGAGTCCGGCTCCACGGCCGGTTCGTTGCGCAGGCGCAGGTCGACCGGGTCCAGCCCGCAGGCCTCGGCGAGCTCGTCCATCGCGCATTCCAGGGCGAACATGCCCGGCGTCTCGCCCGGGGCCCGCATCCAGGAGGGGGTGGGCACGTCCTGGCGGACCACCCGGTGCGACGTCCTGCTGTGCGGCGCCGCGTACATCACGCGGGCCGGCACGGCGGCCTGCTCGACGAACTCGCGCAGCGTCGAGGAACGGGTGACCACCTCGTGCGCCAGGGCGGCGAGCCGGCCGCCGTCGTCGGCTCCCAGGCGCAGCCGGTGCACCGTGGGCGAGCGGTGGCCGGTGAGGGCGGGCAACTGGGCCCGGGGCAGGGCGAGCCGGACGGGACGGCCGACGTGCCGGGCGGCCATCGCCGCCAGGACGACGTGCGGCCTGGTGGTGCCCTTGCTGCCGAAGCCGCCGCCGACATGCTCGCTGATCACCAGGACGTCCTGCGGCGCCACCCCGAACAGTGCGGCCAGGGTCTCCTGGACGTTGTTGCTCCCCTGGCTGGAGTCGTGCACGGTGAGCCGGCCGTCGGCCCACCGGGCGGTGGCGGTGTGCGGCTCCATCGGGTGGTTGTGCAGCGGGCCGATGCGGTAGGTGCGGTCGATCCGGACGTCGGCCTGCTGGTAGGCGTGGTCGAAGTCGCCGTGGGTGCGGACGGCGGGGTGGCCGCCGTTGGCCTTCTCGGGCGTGTAGAGGCCGGGGTGGTCGTCGGTGAGCACGACGTCGTGCGGTTCGGCGGCGTAGCCGATCCGGACGGCCTCGGCCCCCGCCCGGGCGTCCTGCGGGGTTTCGGCGACGACCAGGGCGGCCACCTCGCCGCGGTGCGCGACCCGGGGGGACTGCAGCACGGCCAGCGTCGGGTCGCCGTCCGCGGGCAGGGTGAGCACGGGTGCGTCGCGGTGGCTGAGCACCGCGACGACCCCGGGGATCGCCAGGGCGGCGGCGGTGTCGACGGCGGTGATGTCGCCGCGGGCGACGGTGGTGGGGACCGGCCAGGCGTGGAGCAGCCCGTCGGGGTGGTGGTCGCCGGCGTAGCGGGCGGCTCCGGTGACCTTGTCCAGGCCCTCCGGTCGGGCGAGGTCGCTGGTCATCGCTGCTCCTGACCGGTGGCGAGCAGGCCGAGTTCGCGGACGGCGATCCGGCGGGCCAGCGCCACCTTGAACCCGTTGTCGGGCAGCGGGCGGGCGGCGGCCAGTTCGGCGTCCATGGCGGCTCCGACGGCGGCCTCCGTGAACGGCTCGCCGAGCAGCGCGGCCTCCGCGGTGAGGGCCCGCCACGGCCGGGGGGCGAGGGCGCCGAAGGCGAGCCGTACGGTCTCGACCCGGCCGTCGCGCAGGGTCAGGAGGGCGGCGAGCGAGCACGTCGCGAAGGCGAAGGAGGCCCGTTCGCGGACCTTGCGGTAGACCGAGCGCGCCCCGGCCGGGGGCGGCGGCAGCTCGACGGCGGTGACGAGTTCGGCGGGCCCGAGTTCGGTCTCGCGGTCCGGGGTCGAGCCCGGCAGGCGGTGGAAGGCGGTCAGCGGCATGGTCCGGTCCCCGGCGGGGCCGGTCAGGTGCAGGACGGCGTCGACGGCGACGAGCGCCACCGCGAGGTCGGAGGGATGGGTCGCCACGCAGTGCTCGGAGGTGCCGAGGACGCCGAGGTCGCGGTGGACGCCGGTGCGGGCCGGGCAGCCGGAGCCGGGCAGCCGCTTGTTGCACGGCTTGGAGACGTCCTGGAAGTAGAGGCAGCGGGTGCGCTGGAGCAGGTTGCCGCCGGTGGTGGCGGCGTTGCGGAGCTGACCGCTGGCCCCGGCCAGGACGGCCCGGGACACCACCGGGTGGCGCTCGCGGACCAGCGGGTGGTCGGCGAGGTCGCTGTTGCGCACGTTGGCGCCGATCAGCAGGCCGCCCTGCGGTGTCTCCTCGACGCGGTCGAGCGGTAGGCGGGCGATGTCGACGAGCAGCCCGGGCCGTTCGACGCCGAGCTTCATCAGGTCGACCAGATTGGTGCCGCCGGCCAGGGCCTTCGCGTCCGGACGCCCGGCCAGCAGGGCGACGGCGGCGGCCACCTCGGTGGGCCGGGTGTAGCCGTGGGGCTTCATGCCGGACCCTCCTCGTTCCCCGCCCCGGCCCCGGTGGCCGACGCGCCCCGGCCCTCGGCCTGGGCCTGCCGGACGGCCCGGACGATGGCCGGGTAGGCGCCGCAGCGGCAGATGTTGCCGCTCAGCAGTTCGCGTAGCGTCGCCTCGTCGGTCGGAGCGGGGTCACCGGCGGTCTCCGCGAGGACACCGGCCGCCGAGCAGAGCTGGCCCGGCGTGCAGAAGCCGCACTGGAAGGCGTCCTGTTCGAGGAACGCCCGCTGGAGCGGGTGCGGGCCGTCCGGGCCGGCCAGGCCCTCGACGGTGGTGACCGCGCGGCCGTCCTGGGCGACGGCCGGCAGCAGGCAGCTGTTGACCCGCCGTCCGTCCAGCAGCACGGTGCAGGCACCGCACTGGCCGTGGTCGCAGCCCTGTTTCGCACCGGTCAGACCGAGCCGGTCGCGCAGCACGTCGAGGAGGGTGGCGCGGTGGTCGACCGTGAGGGTGTGCGGCCGGTCGTTGACGGTCAGGGCGATCCCGCTGCTCGTCGCGAGGGTGTCGGTGGCATCCATGGCCCACGCATTCCACGCGGGGCCCCGCCGGACACCCCCCGACCCGCCCGACAACCGCTTCGCCGTACACCGCCCCGGCGGGCGCGCCGGTGGTTACCGGGTCCGCCGGTTGTCACCGGTCCGCCGGTGGTCACGGCGGTGCGAGGTCGCCCTCCGGGCGGCCGCCTCCTCCGTCGGGGGCCGGTGCGGACACGAACAGGCCGAGGGTGTCGGTCAGCACGAGGAGCCGCCGCACCACCTCGCTGGCCGCGGTGAGGACTACGTCGCGCCCCCCGTGTTGGGCGGTCACCCGCAGGTTCAGCAGGGTGTTGAGGCCGGTGCTGTTGCAGAAGGAGACGCCGGACAGGTCGACGTCCAGGCCGCTACCGCTGGCGTCCAGGGCCCGTTCGAGCGCCTCGTCGAGCGGCCCGGCGGCATCGAGGTCGATCTCCCCGGTCACCCGCGCCAGGACCCGGTCCCCGTTCCGCGCGGTCTCCGAGTGCATCCACAGGCCGTGGGCGAGCCGCTGTCCGAGCGGGCGGCCGCCGTTCACCACCGCCGCCGGCGAGGCCGGCGCGGCGTCGGTGCTCCTTCGGTACGGGTCTTCGACCATGGCCTCCTCCTCCGGGCGACGCAGGCGGACCCTTCAAGGGTGGGCCCTTCAAGGGTGGGACCCATCGCTTCGCTCGTCAACCGATGCCCGAACGCCGATTCGCCTGTGGCAAGAAGGGAATCGGCACTCCTAGGATGGGGGTATGGCCCTGGAAGGATCAGCGCGAACGGGCTGGACGTTCGTGACCAACCACGCCCGGGTGCTCGCCGCGATCGCCCGCGACCCCGGGGTTCGGCTGCGCGATGTCGCGCTGGAGGTCCAGCTGACCGAACGCGCCGTCCAGGCCATTGTGACCGACCTGGAGCAGGCCGGCTATCTCACCCGGTCCCGGACCGGGCGCCGCAACCTCTACCGGATCGCCGCCGGCACCTGGCTCCGGCACCCGGCGGAGTCCGGGCTGAGCGTGGCCGAACTCCTCGACCTGCTGGCCCGGGCCCACCACGACGGCGCCCCGGGGCAGGGGGCGGCGGAACCCTCCGGGGCCGGGGAGCAGGACGGCGACGGGCGCCGACACGCCCCGCAGCGGTCCGACCGGCACGCCGGCCGCCAGGTGTCCTGACCGGGTGGGTCGGTCAGTCCGCCGGGATGTGCGCGAGCATCCGCTCAACGCCGCCCACCCAGGTGGCCCTGAGCGCGTCGATCGCCCTTCTTCCTCGGCCTGGAGGCCGGCCGGAGCCGGCGGGCCCGGAGGCCCGGCCGGCCCGCGGCGCGGCGGGGACCGTCAGCCCTCGGCCGGCAGCTCGTAGACGTGGTCCGGGGTGATGATCGAGGTGATCGCCCTGGCCAGCAGGGTGCTCGGCTCGAAGCCGTCGTGCAGGATGTCGGTGTTGATCAGGAGCACCATGGTGGCCTCCTGCTCCGGCAGGTACATCGTCACGCTCTCGTAGCCCGGCAGCGAGCCGTTGTGCCCGACCCAGCCGTGCGTCCGGAAGAGCCCCAGGCCGTACCCGGCGCCGTCGAAGCCGGGGACGGTGATGAACTTCTCCCGCTGCGCCTGGGTGGCCGGGGACAGCAGGGTGCCGGTGGCGACCACCTTGGCCCAGCGGCGCAGGTCGTGCAGGTCGGAGATCATCGCACCGGCCGCCCAGCCCCAGCTCGGGTTCCAGTCCGTGGTGTCGGCGACGTCGCCGCTCAGCGTCTGGTTCGTGTAGCCGTGCGCGTGCGGCTGCGGGAACTCCGCGCCGGTCGGGAGGAAGGTGTGGTCCAGGTGGGCCGGCCCGGTGACCCGCTGGTGGACGAAGTCCTTGAGCGGCATCCCGGCGAGCTTCTCCACCAGCAGGCCGAGCAGCACGTAGTTGGTGTTGGAGTACTGGAACGCCGCGCCCGGGGCGAAGACGTTCTGGTGGGTGAAGGCGTAGGCCAGCACCTCCTGCGGGGTGAACGACCGGGTCGGGTCGCTGAGCAGCGCCTGCTGGAAGGCCGGGTCGGCCGTGTAGGAGAACAGGCCGCTGCGCATCTCCAGCATCTGCCGGACGGTGATGTGCTCGCCGTCCGGGACGCCGTCCAGGTAGGCGGCGATCGGGGTGTCCAGCCCGACCAGGCCGTCGTCGACCAGTTCCAGGACGGCGGTGGCGGTGAAGGTCTTGGTCTCGCTGCCGATCCGCATGTTGAAGTCGGTCCGCATCGGCGCGCCGGTCACGGTGTCGGCGAGCCCGGACGAGCGGACGTAGGTGCCCCGGCCGGGCAGCCAGAGCCCGACGATCACCCCGGGGATGCCCGCCTCCAGGCGCGTGCACTCGATCGCCTCGTCGAGGCGGGCCGCGAGCGCGGGGTCCAGCCCGTGCGGCGGCCGGCCGTCGGCGGACCGGTCGGCGGCGGTGGCGGCCACCGCCACCGGGGCGGCCTGGACCGGGGACACCGAGAGGGTGACGGGCGCGAGGGTGGCGAGGGCGAGCAGGGCGGTGGCCAGTCTGCGTGCGGGCACACGGCGCATGGGTGGGGGTCTCCTCCGGAAGTGGGCGGACGCTGCGAGGCCAAGGTCACCACCCCCGTGGCCCCGCCCCGCGCGCCCGCCGCCCACCCCCCGGCGAGTCCATCCGTACGGACCACCGCCACGCTCGGTCCCCTCAGCTCACCGGGCCGGGCCCGCCCGGAGCCCCGGGGCCCACCGGGCGGGCCGGGCCCGGCGGCGCCGCACACCGCCGCCGGAAATCCTGACGAAATCCTTACGCGAGCGCCTCCGGGCCGGACACCACCCCCCTGACCTGCCGCGACGACCGTCCGCCGGCCGGGCGGGCCACCGGCCGCACCCCGGTCCCACCCCGGCGCCCCCGGTCCGCCCCCTCCGCTCCGGGAGCGGACTCGCCGAGGGGAGTACGATCGCGCCGACGAAGCGCCAAGTGGGGTCGACCGCAAGCCCGGTGACGCTCAGCGCACCCGGCGGCCAGGCCGCCGGGAGCCGCGGAACCGCTCGCCGTCCCCCCACCGGGCGCGTGAGGCGACGAGTCGAACGGGGGCGGTCGGCATGAGCACACCGGCGGGTAGTGGTCAGTTCAGCGTGAACAGTCAGGCGATGAAGGGTTCGCAGTCGGCCTTGAACGGCATGGCCCTGGACTGCCCCACCATCGGCGCGCTGGCGGACGAGTCGACCAACGCGGCGGCCGCCGCGCACCAGGGCTGGGACACCGCCGGTGCGCTGCGCGCGGCACTGGCCGAATGGCACGAGCAGGTCGAGCAGTTGACCGCGCGGCTGCACCGGAACAGCTCCGCGATGGAGCAGACGACGCTCAACTACCACACCACCAACCAGTCCATCGCCGACCTGCTCAAGGTGAAGTGACCATGCTCGGATACGAGGACGTCCTCCACGCGAACCCCGGCACGCTGTCCACCGCCGCGACGCAGTGGCGGGCGATGGCCGACCGGTTCCACACCATGGAGGGCAGCTTCGACCGCGACGTGCTCTCGGTGACCCGCGACGGCCTGTGGACGGGCGGCACGGCCGGTCTGGCCGACTTCCAACTGATGGCGACCAAGGGGCAGATCGTGGCCGCCCAGGTCGAGGCGAAGGCGATGGCCTCCCTGCTCGACGACGCGCGGGCGGACTTCGAGGCCGCGCAGAAGCAGGTCCGCGACGCCGCGGACGGTGCGGTCAAGGCCGGCTTCAAGGTCACCGGCACCGGCGTCGCCGTGCTCGATCCCAGCACGCTCGACCCGGGCACGCTCAACGACCTCCACCACGACGCCGACACCCAGCGGGCCTACCAGGAGGCCGCGGGCAAGTGGACGCAGGCCATCGAGGCCGGCCTCCAACGGGCCACCGACGCCGACCAGCGCGCCGCCCGCGCCCTGCGCAGCGCCTCGAAGGCCGGCAGCTTCGACAACTCCTTCAACGGCTCGGCGCTGGGCGGCGGCGACCAGGCGGACGCGCGGCGCGCCGCCGACCTCGCCACCCGGATCGACAGTCTGAACGGCGACGAGCGGGCCCAGCTGGCGAACCTGATGAAGGCCAACGCGGACAGCCCCGAGTTCTCCCGGACACTGCTGGACACGCTCGGCCCCGACGGCACCCTGAAGCTCGCGGAGAAGCTCAACGACCCGGGCAAGGACGACGGGAAGAAGGGCAGCTACCCCGGTCTGCAGACCGACCTCACCCGGGCCGTCGCCTCCGCCACCCAGGACCCGAACACCGAGTTCTACCGGAAGTGGCGGGCCGGCCTGCGGGAGAACGGCACCAGGAACTTCGGCTCCAACACCGAGCCGGTCTACGGGTACCAGATCCTCGGCACCCTGATGGGCAAGGGCGACGCGAAGTACTCCACGCCCTTCCTCACCGACCTCGGCGACGACATCATCGCCGCCGAGAAGAAGCAGCCGGGCCTGTGGAGCTACCGGGCGTCGCACGACGGCACCTCGCTCGGCGCCGACCCGCTGGACGAGCTGCTCGGCGTCATGGGCCGTCAGCCCGAGGCCGCGACCTCCTTCCTGGACCCGGGCGCGGACGGCTCCAACCAGCGGCTGCACTACCTGCTGAAGGACCGGGACTGGCCGCAGGGCTACCTCACCGGCTACACCGGCGAGATGAAGATGCCCGACCCGCTCTCCCAGAGCGGCCTGGCCGCCGCCGTCGAGGCCGCCGCCACCGGCGAGCGGGCCGGTACCGCGCACGACGGCAAGCACACCGAGGCCCAGGCCCGCGTCATGCACGACACCATCGTCACCATGGACGAGGGCCACGGCGGCGACAAGATCAAGGACACCCTGCGCCGGCCGCTCGCCAACGCCCTCGCCGACTACGTCGGCGACACCCACGAGCTGCTCAACGGCCGCAACGACGTCTACAACGGCCACACCGGCCACGACTCGGTGTGGAAGGACGGCGACACCACCCGGATGGCCGTCGGACAGGACAGCCTGGTCCGGTTCATGCGCGGCCTCTCCGACGATCCGGCCGCCTACGGCACCCTGCACCGCGCCGAGACGGGCCGGATCGACCAGGAGCTCGCCGCCATCGGGCCCAACCCCACCGAGGCCCAGATGAAGGACCCGATGGGCAAGGGCGCGGCGGCGCTCGGGGTCTTCGACGCGATCCGCGCCGACGCGGACCTGGACATGCGCGACGACAAGAACGCCCAGGCGGACTGGAAGGCCAAGGTCCTCTACCACACCATCGGCGCCCCGATCACCCCGATCGCACCGCTCGGCGACGCCGCCCAGCGCCTGGTCGACACCTGGACGTACGAGGTCAGCCTGGAGGAGAAGGACCGCAACAACAGCGAGGCCAACGCGAAGGTGTCGGACACCTACCTCGGTGCCAACCGCCAGATGTCCGACATGGTCGGCATCTGGGCCAGGGACCGCGGCATGGACCCGGACGGCCCGACCGTCAACTCCCTCCAGGACGACATGCTCAACAGCCGCAACCGCAGCAACGACGTCGCCGGCCGCTACCTCGGCCGGGGCAACGCCTGATGGCAGCCACGCCCGGGGCCCGCCGCACCGCGGCCGCCGCCACCGCCCTGGTGGTGGCGGCCGCGGTCGGCACCGGGCTCTGGTGGACGCTCGGGCGCGACGACCCCGACCGGGACTGCGCGGGCCTGCGCACGGACGCCCGCGTCCGGACCGTCCTCGGTGACACCTGGCGGTCCGACCTGCCGTGCGGCGAACTCGCCGCCGGGCTCCGCCGCGCCACCGTCGGGACGCGGCCCGGCGCCCACACCCTCGGGCAGGCCCACGCGATGCGCACGGTCGTGCTGGCCGTCGCCGACTCCGCCGGCCACCGGGTGCACCCGGACGTCCGCGGCCCGCTCGCCGAGGCCCTCGCCGACTACGCGGCCGACACGCACACGGTGCTCACCGGCGTCAGCAACACCGCGATGGCGCACGACGGCCCGGACGACGACGCCTGGCAGGACGACCGGGGGGTGCACTTCGCCGTCCGCGAGGACCAGTTGATCGAGGTCCTGCGCGGCCTCGCCGAGAGCCCGGCGGCCTACGCCGGCCTGCGCGGGGCGGACCTGCGGCAGGGCGCGGCGGGCCTGGCCGCCGTCCCGGCCGACCCGTCGCCGGCCGCGATCGAGGACCCGCTGGCCCGCGCCGCCGCACCCGCCGGGGTCTTCGACGGGATCGCCGACGACGTCCTGCGCGGGCGCTCCGGCGCCGCCCGGACCGCCTGGCAGGAGGGGGTGCTCCAGGGCCTGGCCCCCGCCGGGGCACCACCCGCGTTCGGCGACGCCCCTGCCGAGTACCTCGCCCGGACCTGGCTGGGTCGGCTCGCGGAGCCCGCGCCCACCGCGCGGGAGCGGTTCGCCCGCCTCGACGACCAGGCCAACGGTCTCCTGGGCCTCTGGGCCGACGCCACCCACCAGGACGGGGCCCGGATCGGTCTGCCCGCGCTCCGGGACCGGGCCCGCGCGTCCACCGACCGCGAACGGGGCGCCGCGGCCGGACAGCTCGAGCAGGAGGCCTGACCGGCGCCGCCCCGACCGCCTAGGCCGGCCGGGGGCGCTGTTCCTCGTGGCCGCAGAGCCAGGCGAGCGCCTGGTAGGCGCCGAGGGCGTAGTCGGCGTCGTCCCGCAGCGGCTCGCTCACCCGGACGGCCGCGGCCTGGCACTCGGCCAGGAGCTGTGCCCGGCACGGCCCTCCGGCGGCGCCGAGCGGGGCCGCCGCGGTCACCGGGGCGCCGGGCTGGGCGCCGGCGGCCCAGCGGTAGGCGCCGAGTACTCCGTGTTCGAAACCGGTCCACGGTTGCGGCGACTGGTTGGCTTCCTCGATCGCCTCGAACACCTCGTCCAGCCCCCGCACCCCCACGGCCGGGATCGTCGTTTCGTCACTGGTCATGACCGCAACCTACGTCCGGCGGCGCCCGGTCGCCCGCCGAGGACGCCCGGCGGCGCGGTCCGGCCCACCGGGACCGGGTGTCCGTTCCCCTGGCGGTACGGGGGACGGCGGGCCGCGCACGCGGCCGGCGGCGTTGGGCCGCGGGAGGGGTCCGGCCCGCCCCGGGCAGCGCCCCACCCGTGGCGGCTCAGCCCGTGGCGGCTCAGCCCGTGGCAGCTCAGCCCGAGGTGGCGACCCGGTCCCGCCACCACCGCAGCGTCGCCGCGACCTGCTCGTCGACGGGGGTGGCCCGCACCGCGAACTCGGCCTCGTAGGCGCTCGCGTCGACGACGAACGGGCGGTCGAACTGGTAGCGGGTCTCCTTCAGCTCCCGGAGCAGCGGGGAGAAGAGTGCCGCCACCCCCAGCACGGCCGGCGCCAGCCTGCGCACCGCGACCGGCCCCGTTCCCGCCCCGGCGGCGAGGCGGTCGACCATCTCCCGGGCGGACCGCGCGGGCGCCGTCGGGACGTGCCAGGCCCGCCCCCAGGCGCGTTCCTCGCCCGCGACCTCGACCAGCGCCCGGGCCACGTCGGGCAGGTAGCTCCAGCTGTGCGGGGCGTCCGGATCCCCCAGCGTGGAGACCGGCTTGCCGCGCAGCACGCGCGGCACGACCCGCCCCGCCAGGTGCCCGCCGTCGGTCACGCCGGGCCCGAAGAAGTCCGAGGCCCGCACCTCGACCGCCCGGATCCGGTCCTGCTCGTGCAGTCGGCGCGCCTGCTCCCACAGCGCGGCGCGCACCCGACCCTTGGGCCCGGTGGCCGCGAGCGGCAGCCGCTCGGTCAGCGGGCCCGCCACCGGGCCGTAGCCGTAGAGGTTCCCGAGCATGACCAGCACGGCGCCGCTCGCCTCGGCCGCCGCGCAGGCCGAGGAGGCCAGCGGCGGCCAGTCCCGCACCCAGTGGTGGTACGGCGGCGCGGCGCAACTGTGGATCGCGGCCGCGCCCTTCGACAGCTCGGTCAGCCGGGCGCTGTCGGCCGCGTCCGCCGCGACGTGCTCGATCCCCGGTTCCGGGCTGCGGCCCGACCTGGTGACCACCCGTACGGTATGCCCCTGCTCGGCCAGCAGCCTGGCGGTGGCCGCCCCGGCGGGCCCGAATCCCATAACGACATGAAGGCTCACCCACGCACACTAGCGCGACCGTACGGTGTCCTTTCGACCGTCGGTCCGCGCTCCGGGGCCCGGAGTTGGCCGCCCGGCGCCCCTGGGGGACCGGCTCAGGCCGGGCCGGGCGGCGCGTCGATCGCCAGCACCTCGGCGGTGGCCGGGCCCGCAGGCGTGTCGTAGGAGACGGCTTCCCCGGTGCGGCGGCCGAGCAGCGCATGGCCGAGCGGGCTGTCGTAGGTCACCAGGGTCTGCTCGAACTCGTTGGCGAGCTCGCCGATCTGGAACGTCTCCTCGCCGCCGTCGGCGAACCGGAGGGTCACGGTGCTGCCCACCCCGATGACACCGGGCGGAACGGCGGGGGCCGTCGCCCCCTCGCTCAGTCGCGCGGTGATCCCGGCGATCCGGGCGTCCAGCCGGGCGGTCTCGGTGACGCGCTGCAACTCGTCGGCCTGGTCGGCCAGATCGCCGGCGGTATCGGTGCCGGTGCCTTTCAGGGTCGCCGCGACGGCGTCGCGTTCGATCCGCAGCTGCGCGAGCTCCTGTTCGAGGGCCTCACGGGCCTCGGGGCCGATGGGCTCGGGGACACCGGTCATTCCTGCTCCCGTGGTGTGGCGGGACAGAACAAATCGCCCTGAAGCGGGTATTTCCGAGCATAGCAAGGACCGTTCGGGCCGGTCGCCCCGGCGGCGCTCCCGGCAGGGCGACCGACCGGCCCCGTGTCCGGCCGGTCACCCCCCGGGGCCGGTCAGTCGCCGGCCGTGGTGGGGCGGTGGTGGACGTACTCGACCACCGTGCCGTCGGGGTGGCGGACGTTGAACCCGGCACCGGTGGGAACGTCCCGGAGCGGGACGACGATCTCCGCCCCCTCGGCGAGCAGCCGCTCGTAGTAGGGGCGGACGTCGTCCACCAGCAGCGTGCCGCTGGTGCCCCGGTACGGCGCCAACTCGCCCTCCTCGCCCGCGATCAGCAGGAACGCGCCGACGGTCGCCAGCCGCAGGGCGCCGAAGTCGAAGCCGGAGTCGGCCGTCACCGCCTGCAGCCGCTCGTAGAAGGCGACGGCGCCGTCCAGGCCGTCCGGTTCGAGGAAGACCCGGATCAGGACACGGGGCTCGGCGAGGTGGGAGGAGTCGTTCTGCCGGCGCCACACCCGGGGCGTCCGCTGCTCAGCTGTCATACCGTCAGCCTCGCCCGTCCCGGGCGGTGGTGGCAGCCCACCGTTCATGGGGTGAGTCGCACTCATAGGATCAGCCCATGGACGAGTCGCTACGCCGAGAGCTCGGTGCCCATCTGCGCGCGGCCCGGGCGTCGATCGCCCCGCAGGACGTCGGCCTCGGCGCCGGCGGCCGGCGCCGCTCCCCCGGGCTGCGCCGCGAGGAGGTCGCCACCCTCGCCGGGGTCAGCGTGGCCTGGTACACCTGGCTGGAACAGGGCCGGGTGAGCACCTCGCGACAGGTGGTCGACGCCGTCTGCCGGGCGCTGCGGATGGATCCGGTCGCCCACCGGCACGCCCTGGCGCTGGCCGGGTTCCTCCCCCCTCCCCCGCGCGCCGGGCAGTGGGCGGCGGCCGTCCCCGACCCGGACACGCTGGCGCTCGTCGACAGCTGGCACGCCACCCCGGCGCTGGTACTGGACGAGCGCTTCGACGTCCTCGCCGCCAACGCGGCCCACCGGCGCCTGTGGGGGCCCCTGGAGGAGGCCCCGGCCGAGGAGCGCAATCTGCTGCTGCACCTCGCCGCGGGCCCACCCGGACGCCACCGGATCACGGCCGGCCCCGCCGACGGGAACGGCCCCGGCGGACACGCGCTGCTGCGCGGCCTCTACGAGCAGTTCCGGGCCGCCACCGCCCACGTCCCCGACGACCCCCGGTCCGCGGAGATCGTCCGCCGGCTGCACGCGCTGCGGCCGGACGCCGCGCACTGGTGGCAGTGCCGCGCCGTCGCGGACTTCCGGCCGAGCACGGTCGAGGTGGTGGACACCGGGCGCCCGGACCGGGTGCTGCGGCTGACCTTCTCGCTGCTGCGGCCGGCGGCCGACACGGGGGTGCTGCTGCTCACCCAGCACCCGGCCGACGCCACCGGAGCCGCCCTGCTCGCCCGGCTCGCGGCGTGCGCCGACCCGACTGACGCGGCGTCAACCGGTCCGTAGGCAGAGCATGGTGTCCGGCGGTCCCGGCTCGTTCGCGCGGGTTCGGCCACCGCCGCGGGTGGAACACCCCCCAAGGGATTTCCGGTGGAGGGAACAGCGCCATGGGCCTCTTGCACACCGCCTGCACGGTGGCCGTTCCGCTCCTCGCGATGTGGTCCGTCCTGCGCGTGTGGTTCCGCGGCGACGCCGTGGTCGCGGACTCGCTCGCCGCGTACTGCTGGTCGGCCGTCGGCATCGCGCTCGGCCGGACGGCCGGTCCGTGGTGGCTGCCGGCCGTCTGCTGGACCACCGCGGGCGCCACCCTGCTGTCGCACGTGATGTCGCTGCTGAGGCTGCTGTTCGAGAAACCGCTGGTCCGGGTCGACCCGGCACGCTTCCGGGAGAGGCTGCTGGAGATCTGCGGGACGGAGACCGGACCGGAGGCCTTCCTGGTCGGCGTGGGCCCGGACGGCACGGTCGTGGTCCGGGGCCTGGAGGCGGCCGGAGTGCCGCGCCACCGGCACCGGCCGGGCCCCGGCTGCGCCACCTGCTACCTGGAGGAGTTCGTCCGCGAGCTCGCCGTCAACGGCACGGACGCGGTGGACCGCTACCGCGGCCTGCTGAAGCGCCGCGCCAACCGGCTCTTCCTGCTGCGGCGCGGGGTGGTCGACAACCGGTGGACGGCGGAGCTCCGGCAGGTGCCGGGCTTCAGGACGCCGTTCGAGTACTCTCCGTGCGCCGTCCACCGCCTCTGACGGCGCTCCGCACACCCCCGGTCGCACCGAAGCGGCCGTCCGAGACCGGCGCCGCGGTGGCACCGGTCTCGAACGGCCCCGGCAGCGGGTCCGCGGAGCGGAGGCGCTCAGGGAAGCAGCTTGTCCAGGGCGGCGGGGCCCTCCGCCGCCAGCTTCCGCTCCGCCCACGCGAGGGTCTCCGGGGTGATGTCGCGCCCGGAGGCCAGCACCAGGTCCTCGGGGGTGACCTCACCGCCGGCGCCGGTGTGCAGCAGGGCGTCCGGCGTGACCTCGCCGGGCCACTGAATCGAATCGGGTCGGTCGTTCATACCGCCTCCTAGTTCGTTCACTGCCTCCATCCTGGCGCCTGGAGGGCGAAAACGGACAGCCGTACGGGGTACGCGGGGCCAGATGGTGGAACCGGCCGCGCGCTCGGCCCGCGCGGGGGTGGCACCGGGAGCGCGCCGGAACCCGGACAATGACGGGATGAGCAGCGCACACCAGCAACCCCGTGGCCTCACCTCGCTGATCCCCCAGTCACGGGCCACCACGGCCAGTGAACGGGCCGCCGCCCAGCTCCTGCACCTGCGCGAGACCTCGCTGCCGGTGCCGGTGGTCGCGGCCGCCGCCGAACTGATCGCCGACCGCCTGGACGACCCGGATCCGGTCACCCGCGAGGTCGCCGCCGCCGTCCACAGCCGCCTGCTCGCCGCCCTGGCGGACATCGCGCCCGGCCGGTGAGCCCGCCCGGCGACCGGGGGCCGCTCAGCGGGTGCCGACGGCGTCCAGGACGCGCAGCGCCCGGTCGGGCAGCTCGACCGAGGCCGCCGCGATGTTCTCGCGCAGGTGCGCCACCGAGGAGGTCCCGGGGATGAGCAGGATGTTCGGGGAGCGCCGCAGCAACCAGGCCAGCGCCACCTGCCGGGCCGTGACGCCCAGGTCACGGGCGACGTCCTCCAGGGCGTCGGCCTGGAGCGGGCGGAAGCCGCCCAGCGGGTAGTAGGGCACGTAGGCGATGCCCTGCTCGGCGCACCGGTCGACCAGGTCGTCGTCCCCGCGCAGGGCGACGTTGTAGTGGTTCTGCACACAGGTCACCGGGGCGATGTCGCGAGCCGCCCGGACCTGCTCGGCGCTGACGTTGCTGACGCCGAGGTGGCGGATCAGGCCCTGCTCGCGCAGTTCGGCGAGGACGGCGAACGGCCCGGCGAGGTCGGCGGCGGCCCGGGTGTCGGTCATCCGCAGATTGACCAGGTGCAGCACCGGTACGTCCAGCCGCCGGAGGTTGTCGTGGACGGCCCGGACCAGCTCGTCGCGGGACAGGGCGGCGGGCCAGGCCCGGTCCGGGGTGCGGCGGGCGCCGACCTTGGTGGCGATGCACAGGTGCTCCGGGTACGGGTGGAGGGCCTCCCGGATCAGGTCGTTGACCACGTGCGGGCCGTAGTAGTCGCTGGTGTCGAGGTGCGTGATCCCGGCCTCGACGGCGGCGCGCAGGACGGCGAGGGCGGCGTCCCGGTCCCGGGGCGGCCCCCACACCTTCGGGCCCGCCAGCTGCATCGCGCCGTAGCCGAGCCGGGTGAGGGCCAGCCCACCGATCTTCCAACTGCCCGCCGCGGCCGGGGCGGTCGTCTCTGAGGTCATGCCCGGATGATCTCCGGGCCGTACACTGGGCCGCCAACGATTAAGGGATGTCCGAATCCTGAGGAGGCCGCGTGCACGCGGAACTGGCGTTCTCGGCCGCCGACCTGGCCCTGGTGCGGTTCGCCGTCTCGCCGATGTGGGAGGTGGGCACCAGCTACCGGCTGCTGGCCTCCGGCGCCGCGCACCCCGTGCACCAGCCGTGGATCCAGCAGGTCCGGCCGCGGGTCACCGCCGCGGGCCTGGACCGGGGGCTGCTCGCCGAGCTGGTGCCGCGCGCCGGCTACGTCGCCGACTTCCTCAACCCGGCGCCCGCCGGGCCCGCGCCCACCCTGGCGCGGGAGCTGGCCGGGATCCGCGCCACGCCCCCGTCCCGGGTGCACCAGGACCTCGAACGCCTGCGGGGCGAACAGGGCTCCCCCGGCCCCCGGCTGCGGGCCCTCCAGGCCTCCCCGCCGGCCCAGCTGGAGCGGCTGGCGGAGGAGATCGAGACGTACTGGGAGCTCGCCCTGGCCCCCTACTGGGCGCGGATCCGGGCGGTGCTCGACGCCGATGTCTTCCACCGGGCCCGCCAGGTCGCCGAGCACGGCACCGGGCGACTCCTCAACGAACTCCACCCCTCGGCGAGTTGGGACGACAACGCGCTGCGGATCGCCCGCCGGCGGCGGACGCTGTCCCGGCAGGGCGCCGGCGACGGGCTGCTGCTGATCCCCTCGGCGTTCACCGGGCCGCACCTGCTCACCCGGCTGATGCCGCCGGAGCCGCCCCAACTCGCCTATCCGGCCCGCGGCATCGGCGCCCTGTGGGAGTCCCGGCCGGCCCCGGCGGCGAACGCCCTGGCCGCCGTCCTCGGCCGCTCCCGGACCAGGCTGCTGACCGAACTGGACTCTCCGGCGTCCACCACCGAACTAGCCCGCCGCACCGGGCTCTCCCCGGCCGGGGTGTCGCAGTACCTCACCGCACTGCGCGACGCCGGCCTGGTCAGCGCCCACCGGGCCGGCCGCTCGGTGCTCTACGCCCGTACCTCCGTCGCCGAAGCCGTGCTGGCGGCACCCCGGCCCTGAGGGCGCCGGCCGAGGGGGCTTGACCGGTCGTCACCCGTCCTGCGATCTTGGCGGGCGACCGGGCGACCGGGCGACCGGGCGGCCGGGGGCCGCCGCGAACGGCAGTACCGAGGGGGAACAGAGTGAGCACGACGGGGGATGCGGGAATTCCGACGGGAGCAACGACCCGGCGGCGGGCGCTGCTCGCCGGAGCCGTCGCCGGGCTGACCGGCGTGGCGGCGGTCGCCGGCGCCGGACCGGCCGGCGCGGCGACCACCGGGAGCGGCACACCGGACTGGTTCGACGTCCGGGCCTACGGCGCGGTCGGCGACGGCGCGGCCGACGACACCGCCGCCGTCCAGGCCGCGATCAACGCGGCGGCCGCGGCCGGCGGCGGGACGGTCTACTTCCCGATCGGCAGGTACCGGGTCGTCCCGGCGGCGGGCGCCCCGGCGCTGACCGTCGGCGGCAACGGGATCCGCCTGGTCGGCGCCGGCAGCAAGGCGTCCATGCTGGTCAAGGGCGCGGACGGGATCCTGCTGCGGCTCTCCGGCGGCGGCGCGGACGGCAGCGGGGCCACCCACCGGCGGTACTGCGCGATCGAGGACCTGGGCTTCAACGGCAACCACCGGACCGGCCTGGTCCTGGAGCTGTACTACAACGACAACACCTACGTCCGCGACGTCTACATCACCACCAACAACGACCTATGCATCGACGCCGTGGAGTGCTGGGACTCGCGCTTCTCCAACCTCGTCGTCGAGTCGAGCACCGGACCGGCGGGCAGCACGACCCAGCCGAACGTCTGGCTGCGCAACAGCTCCGCCGTCGAGGGCTGGGGCTACAGCGAGGACAACGTCAACCAGATCCACTTCACCGGCTGCCGGTTCGAGGCGTTCGGCACCGGCGGTCTCTGGATCACCCAGGGCCCGGCCGCGCGGAACAACCCGAACGGGATCTACCTCACGGACTGCAAGTTCGAGACCTCCCAGCTGCAGGGCGGCCCGCACCTGAGGGTCGACGCCTCCTGCAAGCACGTCTACGCCCGGGACATCTACGCCTACGCGGGGAACTTCGCGCCCGGCTACGCCACCTCGCAGAACATCATCGCCTGGGCCGGCATCGCCAGCGCCCTGGAGAACGTCCTGATCGCCAACGGCCCGGTCGCCACCGTCAATTCCGGGGTCGACCTCTACTCCGGCCCCGGCACGGTCGCCGTCCTGCGCGACGTGGTCGGCCTCTACGGCACCAGGCCGACCGGCCACCACGTGTACTACGAGAGCTCCAGTTCGGGCGAGTTCCGGGTCGAGAACACCTACGGGAGCACCACCCAGGCCGGTACCGGCGTCAGCCAGTCCGGCGGCACCCTCCCGACGAAGCACGCGCCGAACCCGCCGCTGCGCCTGGTCGCCGGCCCGGTCGGCGACGCGAGCTTCACCCGGCCGCCGGCCGACGGGACGCTCGCCGTGGACACCGCGTCGAAGCGGCTGTACGTGCGGGTGGACGGCGCCTGGCTCTGGTCGCCGCTCAACCCGTAGCCGGACACCCGGCCCGACACCGCGCCCGCGCCCGCGCGGTGTCAGGCCGGGCCGGTGCCGCCCTCGGAGACGGCGGCGGTGTCCACGACCGGCGCGGGGTCGGCGGTGACCCGGGTGCCGGGGTGCAGCAGCGCGCAGACGAAGGCGACCGCGAGCGCGGCCGCCATGCCGTAGAGCACGGGCCCGTTCGCCTCGGCGAAGTCCTGCCGGATCGCGTCCAGCAGCGTGGCGCCGACGCCGTTCGGCGCTTGCGAGCCCGAGCCGTGGCCGGTGATGCCCTTGGTGACGGTGTCGGCGACACCGGGCGCGGCGTCCACCGGGACGCCGTTGGCGACCAGCGTGCTCCGCACGTTCCTGGTGGTGCTGTGCAGCAGGACGGTGCCCAGCACCGCCAGGCCCAGGCTCGCGGAGTAGTTGCGCACCGTCTGGGTGATCCCGGTGACCTCGCCGTACGAGGCGTTGATCGAGCGGTTGACGGCGTCCGTCGAGGCGGGGGTCAGCAGCAGCCCGATCCCCGCGCCCGCCAGGACGATGTACGGCCACTGCGCGCCGAGCGACAGGTCGGTGATCTTCGAGGCCCACAGCGCGAAGCCGACCGCGGACACCGCCGTGCCCAGCAGCATCGGCGGGCGCGCGCCGCGCCGGTCCAGCATCCGCCCGCCGATCTGCGAGCCGGGGGCGAACCCGGCGAAGAAGACCAGCAGGTAGAGACCCGCCTCGTTGGGCGTCTGGTCCAGCGCCACCTGCGCGTAGACGGAGGCGAAGAAGAACACCGGGACGAAGGCGATCATCGCGAAGAAGAGCACGGCGTTGTCCGCCGCGAAGGCCCGGTCGGCGAAGACCCGCATCTTGATCAGCGGGTGCTCGGTGCGCAGCTCCAGCGCGACGAACACCACCAGGACGACCAGCCCGCCGACGATGCACAGCCAGGTCGCCCAGCTGCCCCAGCCCCAGGCCGCCGCCTGCTGGAGGCCGAGCACGCTCAGCCCCATCCCGACGGCCACCAGCGCGGCGCCCGGCCAGTCGACCGGCTCGCGGCGGGGGTGGTTGCGGATGCCGGCGAGTACGGTCAGGACCACCGCGACGACCGCGACCGGCACGTTGACCCAGAAGATCGCCCGCCAGGTCCAGCTGGTCAGCCAGCCGCCGAGGATCGGGCCGATCGCGGTCAGACCGCCCGCGACCCCGAAGAAAAGCGCCAGCGCCCGGCCGCGCCGCTCGACCGGGAACACCTCCACCACCACGGCCAGCGCCGCCGGGAACATCAGCGCCGCGCCGAGGCCCTGCACCGCCCGGAAGCAGATCAGCCAGGTCTCGGCGGCACCGCCGGAGGGCACCGCGCCGCAGAGCGCCGAGGCGATCACGAAGGTGAGCGTCCCGATCAGCATCATCCGTTTGTGGCCGAGGACGTCCGCCAGCCGGCCACCGAGGGCGAAGAAGGCCGCGAGGGAGAGCAGGTAGGCGTTGACCACCCACTGCATCCCGACGGCCGACAGGCCCAGTTCGCGAATGATGTCGGGCGCGGCGATCGAGACGATCGTCTGGTCGATGAAGGTCATCGAGACCGCGAAGAGCATGGCCGCGAGCGTCAACGACTGGCTCGCCGCGACCGGCGCGGACTCCTTCGGGGTGCGGTCGGGCCGCGGTGTACCCATCCGTCGCGTCCTTCCGTTCCTCCGGGGCCTCCCGGTCCTCCGGTGGGTCCTCCGGTGAGCTCTTCGAGCCCGGAGGGCCCGAATCCCACGGTCGACACCCCCCTGCGACCGGTCCCGCACGGCGTTCCCCGCGGTGGCCGCGTACCCGCGGCTCGGTGGCGGAGACGGCGCGAGACCACCGGCGGCCCCTCGCCGGGCCGCCGGTGGCCGCTCAGGAAGTGCTCAGCACTGGGGCCGACGGCCGTGATTGGCCCCGCGCTTGGCTCGTGCCTTCTTCTTGCGACGTCGCTTCGACGACATGGCCACTCCTCTCCCGACGGGGTGCGCTGACCCCGGATTCCACCGTGGCACATCGGGCCGCGACGGGCCTCCGGAGCGCGTACGGGAGGGGGATCGGTGAGCGCGGCGGCCGCGCCGGCCGCCCGGGCCCGGTGCGGCCTCCTCGCGTCGGCCCGCACACCGGAGCGGCCGACGTTCCGAGTCGAACCTCCAGTGTTCAGAGTGCTTTTGACTGCTGCTCAGATCCGTTGCTCACGCCCCCGGGGCGCGCCGTGGCATCACGGGTACGGCCGCGCTCGACCCCGGCGAACGGGCGCAACCGCGCGGGCGGGGAGTGGTCCGGGACTGCCGGGGGCCGGCCCAGACGACCGGGGCCGGCCCCCGGCGGTCAGAACGCCGAGGTGTAGGCGGTGAGGAACGGCGCCGACACCGGCGATCCGGCGGCGTTGAAGCAGATCGTGTAGAGCTTCACCGTGCCGGCGCTGCGGGCCCACGGCAGAGCCAGCCCGCACCAGCCCGGGCCGGGGCCGTACGCCGTGGCGTGCGCGGTGTCCGAGGGGACGGCCACCCCGGGCAGTGTGATGGTGAACGGGACCGAACCGGCCAGCGTGTTGGTCGCGCCGCTGGAGTTGAAGTTCGTCGCCGCGGGGACCCCGCCGTTGAACCAGAGGTAGCCGAACGACTTCGGCGGGAACGCCGGCCCGTGCAGGGCGCGCTTGAGGGAGTAGCTCAGCGTCCACCGGGTGTCGTACGGCGCGCCCGCCGCGTTGAAGCAGCTGACCACCACGGTCTGACCGGACGCCGCCGGCGCCCAGTCGGCCACCTTGCAGCGCGCGCCCTGGACCGCGTCGACCGCGGTGACCTCGATGTTCCCGGCAGCGGTGGACAGGCCCAGACCGGGCAGCCAGGCCTTCCAGATCCCGGTCGAGCCGTGACTCACCGTGTTGACCGCGCCGGCGGAGTTGTACTGCGCGAGCACCGCCCCCGAGATGTCCGAGAAGGTGTAGCCGTAGGAGCCGCCGGCCGGCGACGGGGTCCCGCTGCTGGTGGTGTAGAGCACGGTGAACAGCGTGTTGTCGGGGGCGCCGCCCGGCCGGTAGCAGTCCACCGCGACGTCCTGCCCGGTGCCCGCCGTGGACCAGCCCTTGATCTGGCACCAGTTGCCGGTACGGCCGACGGCGGTGGCGTGGGCGATGCCGCCCGGGCCGGCGATGAACGGGAAGTGCACGAGGTACGAGCCGACCGCGAGCTGGTCGACCTTGACGGGGTTGCTCGCCGGGGAGGGCCAGCTGCCCCACTGCCGGGTGGGGTCGGGAACGTACCCGGCGGGCGGGGTCGGGTTGTCGAGGAACGCGAAGCCCCAGCGGTCCGGCACGGCGGCCCGGGCGGGGCCGGCCGTCGGCAGGGCGACCGCCACCACGGCGGCCAGCACGGTCAGAACGAGCAGGACGGCGCGGACGGGTCTGAACGACGGTGCGACAGTGCGGGCATGCATGGGCGTACTCCCTGGGTGGTGAGGAGGGGTGTGCGGCCTGCGTCGGTGCAGCCTGCGCTACGAGCCCGCTCCCGGTCCCCGGGGCGGGCCGTGGCCGACGGGACGCACCGGTGCCCGGAGAGCCCGGTGGTGACCGACGTCGGCCGACGCTGTCGGGGTCAGGCCGACGGCGCCTCACATCGTAGGAGCGCACCGGCCGCAGGCCCAGGCCTCTGGCATGTCCCGGAGGGCGGTTGTCGGCCGTTCGCCGGACCGCCCCACCCGCCCCGGCGGCGCCCGCCGGACGCTCCGCCCCCACCGGCCGGTGGCCACCGGCACCCGGGACCTCACGGCCGGTCGGCCGCCCCAGCCGTACCGCGCCGCCGGCGCCGCGGCGGTGACCGGAACCCGGCCCGGTGGGGCGGGCGGGGCCCGTACGGCGGGCCGGCGCGCCCGGCCCCGGCCGCCCCGCCCGTCGCGGAGTGCGACCGCCACCCATCCGGCCTATGGTCGGTGTACGGGGGCACGGCAAGGCGAGCGGTCCGCTGCTCCCGGAGAGGACGTGCCGGCCCCTCCCGGCGAAGGAGATGGCCCGGTATGACCAGCGCGTCCGAAACCCCCGTGCTCGACACCCTGGCCGCCATGACGCTCGACTCGGTCGAGCGGTGCGGCCTGCCGATGGACACCTTCCTCCTCACCCGGATCGCGGCGCTCGTCGCGATGGACGCACCGCCGATGTCCTACCTGGTCCACATCGGCGCCGCCGACGGAGCCGAGCTGACGGCCGCACAGCTCCAGGACGTGCTGGTCGCCATCGCGCCGATCGTGGGCACCGCCCGCGTGATGTCGGCGGCCGGGCACATCGCGGAGGCCCTCGGCATGGCCATCGCGGTGGCCGAGACCGACATCGCGGCGGGCGGCTGACACCCTTCCTCCACCGGCGGGCGGCGTGCCGCGAGGCCGGCGCCCAGCCGCGACCACCCGAACCGGGTGGCCGGTCGACACGGTCCGGGCACCCGGTGACCGGATGCCCCGCGCCCGGGCGCGCCGCGAGCGTCGTGCCCGGTGCCGGGCGAAGACCGAGGAGACGCGCAGCATGGCGTCCCGTTCCCTCCTGAGTGCCCGCTGGTCCGCCCGGGCGGCCCTGGCCTGTGTGCTGGGCGCGGTGGCCGTGCTGGTGGGCACGGTCGGCGCCGGCGGCATCCTGGTGCTCGCCGTCGGGCTGGCCGGGCTGGCGCTCACGGCGGCCGGGACGTGGTGGGTGGTCTCCCACCACGGGGTCGTCCGGCTGGCGGGCGCCCTGCTCGTGGTCGCGGCGCCCGCGGCCGTCGTGGTGGGCTATGCCCGGGCCGGGCTCTGGCCGGTGGCGCTGGCCGCGCTCGCCCTGTGGGCGGTCGCCGCGGCGTTCGC
This sequence comes from Kitasatospora sp. NPDC005751, assembly GCF_040630835.1. Classification (NCBI taxonomy): domain Bacteria; kingdom Bacillati; phylum Actinomycetota; class Actinomycetes; order Kitasatosporales; family Streptomycetaceae; genus Kitasatospora; species Kitasatospora sp. NPDC005751. The sequence goes on along the minus strand of NZ_JBEXYC010000024.1, from coordinate 25,694 downwards.
GCGGTCGGCGTTGCGCGCGGCCCGGCCCTTCCACGGCATGCGGGCGGTGGCCCGCGCACTCCCCCGGCACCCCGTGCTGATCATGAACCCGAGGTCCGGCGGCGGCAAGGTCGACCGGTTCGCCCTGGTGGAGCGGGCCGAGGCCCTGGGCGCCCGGGTCGTCCTGCTGGACACCGCGACCCACGTGGACGTCGCCGAACTCGCCCGCCGGGCCGTGGCGGAGGGCGCGGACCTGCTCGGCGTGGCCGGCGGCGACGGCACCCAGGCCACGGTGGCCGAGGTCGCCGCCGAGCACGACCTGCCGTTCCTGGTGATCTCGGCGGGGACGCGCAACCACTTCGCCATGGACCTCGGCCTGGACCGCGACGACCCGGCCCGCTGCCTGGACGCGCTGACCGACGGGGTGGAGCTGCGGGTCGACCTGGGCACCGTGGGCGGCCGGGCCTTCGTCAACACGGCCTCGTTCGGCGCCTACGCCGAGATCGTGCAGACCCCGCAGTACCGCGATGCCAAGGCCGGCTCGGCCCTCAGCGCCCTCCCCGACCTCCTCCTCGGCCACTCCGGGCACGCCCTGGAGGCGGTGCTGGCGGACGGCACCCGGCTGACGGGACAGCAGGCGCTGCTGGTCAGCAACAACCCGTACACGGCTCCCGAACCGACCGTGGTGGGCAACCGCCGGCCGCGGCTGGACCGGGCGACGCTGGGGGTGGTGGGGATCCGGGTGGGCAACGCGTCGCAGGCCGCCGCCGTGGCGCTGCGGGGCAGCCGGGCGGCGGGCCTGCGCGTCCTGACCGCGCCCCGGGTGGTGGTCGACGCCGATGCCGGGCGGATCTCGGTCGCCGTGGACGGGGAGGCGCTGCGGCTCCCGACCCCGGTCACCTGCGCCGTCCGGCCCGGTGCGCTGCGGGTGCTGGTGCCGCGCGACCGCCCGGGGGCCCCGCCGGCCCGGCCCGCCATGGACTGGCGCGAGGTCGCGGCCCTCGCCCTGGGCCGCCGGCCCCCGTCGGGGTGACGGGGCGCCTGGAGACGGGGGCGCGCGACGGTGGGGCGCGTCGGAGCACCCGCGCGCCGGTCGCGGACTTCGACCGCCCTGCGCGGGTTCCGGTCACGCCGGGCCCACCGGACCGGCGCGCCGCCGAGCACCGGCGGCGTACGCCGGTCCGCCCGGACCGTCCGGGGAACGCCGCTTCGGGGGAACGGCCTTGGCGGTTCACCGGAGCCGGCATCCACCGCACATCACCTGCCGAAGTCCCTCCGCACGGCCCGTCGCAGGCCCGTCGAAGGCCCGTCGCAGACCTCGGCTTAGCACGAACTCGCCACGCTGCGGGGGGATTTCCCGGGGATACCCCTCACATGAGCGAACCCCGCCCCGGCCACGGTACGGCGGGCCCGGGACAGGGCAAGTCTGGTGCCTGTGCTCAGCCGGCCGGCCCGATCTAGCCGGCGTCCGGGTTCCGCGGAACGTGCGACAGAGCCACACCGAATCGGCTATAAAACACTGTTACTGATCTTTCGTCAGGAATGTCCCGGAGTTCCGGTTGTCCCGACCCCGGGCCGGGTCCCGGCGCGCACCCTTCGCGCCGGGGCCGCCCGGCCGGGTGCGGGCGCCGGTCCGCCCACGGTCCGGCGCCGCCGGAGCCGGCCCCCGCCCACTCTCCCCACTCCTTCGAGCGCTTGAGGATGCTGATGCTTCGTGCTGGATCGTCACCCGGAGGCCGACGCCCGGCTCCCGTTCTCGTGTGGCTGGTGCCCACGGTCGTGACGGCGGGCGCCGCTGTCGTCGCCGCGCTGGTGGTCTCCACCGGCGCCCGCGCGGGGGTCCTCTGGTCCGGAGCGGTGGGCACCGCGGCGGTGGCGGTGGTGGCGGCCGAGACGGCCCGCCGGGGCCGCGCCCTCGCCGCCCTGCGCGAACGGTTCGCCCTCCAGGAGAACGAGCTGCGCCGCCGGCTGGCCCGGCAGGAGGCCGAGACCCTCCGGCTCGCCCAGACGACCATGCCCGAGGCGATCGCCCGGCTCCGGCGCGGCACCTCGACCGACGAGATCGTGCGCTCGTACGAGCCCCAGGACACCGGCACCGGCCCGCAGTTCCACGCCGCCCGGCTGGCGGTGCTGCGCAGCATCCTGGAGATCGTCGACACCGAGGAGGGCATGCGCGAGGCCACCCAGCGGGCCTTCGTCAACATCGCCCGCCGCGTTCAGGCGATCGTGCACCGGCAGGCCCAGGAACTGCGCCAGATGGAGGACCGGCACGGCAACGACCCGGCGGTCTTCGAGGACCTGCTGCGCCTGGACCACGGCAACGCCCTGATCGGCCGCCTCGCCGACAGCATCGCCGTCCTCGGCGGCGCCCGCCCCGGTCGCCAGTGGCGCAGGGCGGTCCCGCTGTACAGCGTGCTGCGCGGTGGCATGTCGCGCATCCTCGACTACCGCCGGGTGGAACTGCACCCGGTCTCCCAGGTCGCCGTGGTCGGACCGGCCGTCGAGCCGCTCATCCACGCGGTCGCCGAGCTGCTCGACAACGCCACCCGCTACTCCCCGCCGCAGACCAGCGTGCACCTGACCGCCGTCGAGGTGCAGACCGGCATAGCGATCGAGATCGAGGACGGCGGCCTCAGCCTGAGCGAGGAGGGCCGGGCCCGCGCCGAGCGGATGCTCCTGGAGGCGCAGGCCGGCATCGACCTCAACGACCTCGGGGAGACCCCCCGGCTCGGCCTGGCCGTGGTCGGACGGCTCGCGCAGGCCTACGGGTTCCAGATCTCGCTGCGGCCCTCCGCCTACGGCGGGGTGCGCGCGGTGCTGATCGTGCCGCAGGAGCTGATCACCACCGCCCCCGCCACCGGCCGGGCCCACGGCATCGGTGCCGCCGCGAACCCCCTGCCGGCGCCGGACACCGCGCCCCGGCCCTCGGAGCGGACGCGTCCGGTGTCCGTCTCGCGGCCCTGGGGTTCGCGGACCGTCGCCACCGCCTCGCAGCCGTTCCCGGTCGGCGACGACGTGCCGGTGGTGACCGAGCGGACCGCGAACGGCCTGCCCCAGCGCCGCCGCCACGCCGCGCCCTACCGACGGGGCGCGGCCGAATCCCCCCGGATCGCCCCGGCCCCCCGGGCCCCGGAGCCCGCGCCGGCCCCGGCCCAGGCGCCGGCCCAGCCCGGTATGTGGCTGGCCGCGTTCACCGAGGGGGTGAACGGCCACACGCCGTCCACCGACACGGCCGGCCCCACCAGCGAAGAGTCGTCAGGGAAGAGCGAGCAGTGATTCAGCAGCGGAGCAACATGGACTGGATGCTCAAGGATCTGGCGGAGAGCGTCCCGTACACCCGGCACGTCGTCGTCCTCTCCGCCGACGGTCTGCGGATGGCCCAGCACGGCACCGACAACGACACCGCCGACCGGCTCGCCGCCGCCTGCGCCGGCCTGCAGAGCCTCGCCGCCGCGGTCGGGCACGAGTTCCCGCACAGCGACGGCCGGATGCGGCTGGTCGTGATCGAGATGGGCGGCGGCTTCTTCTACCTGATGGCGGCCGGCGCCCGCGCCTACCTCGCCGTGCTGGCCGACGAGGGCGTCGACGCCGGGCTGATGGGCCAGCGGATGCGCGACCTGGTCGCCCGGATCGGCGAGCACCTCACCACACCGGCGCGCAACGGCGGGCAGGTCGCGTGAGTGCGACCGACCAGGACTGGGACGACGGAGAAGCCGAACGCCTCTACGTGATCACGCGCGGCCGCGGCGGACCGGCCGAGCAGACCACGTTCGACCTGGTCACCCTGATCGTCTCCCGGGCGCAGCCGACTCCCTCGATGCAGCCGGAGCACGCGGCGATCCTGCGGATCTGCGGCTCGCCCTTGTCGGTGGCCGAGATCTCCGCCTATCTGCGACTGCCGATGAGCGCGGTCACCGTCCTCCTGGCGGACCTCCTCGCCGAGGAGCTGATCGAGGCCCGGATGCGGGTCCCCCAGGCCGTCCTTCCCGAACGCGCCCTGCTGGAGGCGGTGATACATGGACTTCAGAGACTCTGAGACGGCCCTGGGCCCGCAGCGCGCGGACCTCCTGCCGGCCTCGGCCACCACGGCGGTCAAGGTGGTGATCGTGGGGGGCTTCGGGGTCGGCAAGACGACCCTGGTCGGCTCCGTGAGCGAGATCCGTCCGCTGACGACCGAGGAGACGATGACGCAGGCCGGAGCCGACGTCGACGACACGGCCGGGATCGAGCGCAAGACCTCGACCACGGTCGCGATGGACTTCGGCCGGATCAGCATCAACGAGGAACTGGTGCTGTACGTGTTCGGCACCCCCGGGCAGGAGCGGTTCTGGTTCCTCTGGAACGGCCTGTTCGAGGGTGCGCTCGGCGCGGTCGTGCTCGTCGACACCCGTCGGCTCGAAGTCAGCTTCGAGGTGATCGGACGGCTGGAGGACCGCGGCGTGCCGTTCGTCGTCGCGGCCAACACCTTCCCCGAGTCGCCGAGTTACCCCGTCGAGGAGCTGCGGGCGGCGCTCGACCTGCCGCCCGAGGTGCCGATCGTGGACTGCGACGCCCGCACCCGCGAGTCCAGCCGTGACGTGCTCCTCGCCCTGATGCGCTACCTGTACGACCGGCCGGCGCCCTAGGGGGCACGGCCCGGCCACCGCGCTCACCGGCCGGTGCCCGGGCCGTGCTCCCTGCCGCCCTTCACACTCCCCCCGCCCGCGACGGCCGCCTCCGGGTGGCCGCCCCGCCCCGACCCCGGAGACACCGTGACCTCCCCGTTCCCTGAGGATGCCCTGCCCACCCCGCCGCCCGGCTGCCCCGCGCACGGCCTCGCCACCGGCGGTTCCGGTACCGGCGGCCTGGGCGCCGGCGGCCTCCGGCGGCTCTACGGGCCCGAGGCCGAGGCCGACCCGGCGGGCCTGTACGAGAAGCTGCGCGCCGAACACGGCGAGGTGGCACCGGTCCTGCTGCACGGCGACCTCCCGGCCTGGCTGATCGTCGGCCACTCCGCGAACCTCATCGCGATGCGCACGCCCTCCCGGTTCTCCCGGGACTCCCGCCGCTGGTCGGCCTTCCAGGACGGGCTGGTCTCCCCGGACTCGCCGCTGATGCCGGTGATCGCCTGGCAGCCGCTCTGCGTGTTCGCCGACGGCGAGGAGCACAAGCGCCTGCGCGGCGCCGTCACCGACGGGCTGAACAGCTTCGACCGGCGCGGGGTGCGGCGCCACGTCACCCGCTTCACCGACCAGCTCGTCCAGGAGTTCGGCCCCACCGGCCGGGCCGAGCTGGTCACCCAGTTCGCCGAGCACCTGCCGATGCTCGTGATGACCCAACTGGTCGGCATGCCGGAGGAGTACGGCCCGCACCTGGTCTCCGCCGCCCGCGACCTGATGAAGGGCACCGAGACGGCCATCGCGAGCAACGACTACGTCGTCGCGACGCTGCGCCGGATGATGGAGCGCAAGCGGGTCTCCCCCGGCCCCGACCTGGTGTCCCGGCTGATGCAGCACGAGGCCGGGCTCACCGACGACGAGGTCCTCGAACACCTGCGGGTCGTCCTGCTCGCCGCGAACGAGACGACCGTCAACCTGATCGCGGACACCCTCAAGATGGTCCTCACCGACCAGCGGTTCCGCACCCACCTGTCCGGCGGCCACATGACCCTGGCCGACGCCCTGGACCAGGTGCTCTGGGACGCGGCGCCGATGTCGCTGGTCGCGGGCCGCTGGGCGACCGGCGACACCGAACTCGGCGGGCAGCAGATCAAGGCCGGCGACATGCTCCTGCTCGGCCTCGCGGCCGGCAACTCCGACCCGGCCATCCGCCCCGACCTGGCCACGCCCCTCCACGGGAACCGCTCCCACCTGGCCTTCGGCGCCGGTCCGCACGAGTGCCCCGGCCAGGACATCGGCCGGGCCATCGCCGAGACGGGGATCGACATCCTGCTCACCCGTCTGCCGGACCTCCGCCTCGCGGTCGAGGAGGAGAAGCTGAGCTGGACGTCGGCCTGGATCTCGCGCCACCTGTCCGCCCTGCCCGTCGAGTTCACCCCGAGGACGCCCGAGGGCGAGCGGCGGGCCCCGACCGGCACGCTGCCGCCGCCGCGCAGCGTTCCCTCCACGCCGCCGCCCGCCACGCCGCAGGCCGTCGGGGCACAGGCCACCGCGTCGCAGGCCGTCGGGGTCGAGCCGGCCGGTCCGGCCGACGCCGAGGACGCGCTCGCCGCCGCCGTCACCGTGCCCCGGCCGCGGCGCTCCTGGTGGGACGCGCTGACCCGGTGGTTCCGGCCCTGAGCCGCTCCGGTCCCTGAGCGGGTCCCGGCCCCGGGCTTCCGGCGCTGAGCCGGGTCCCGCTCCCCGGTCCGGCTCAGGCCCCGGTCCGGCCCCGCTCCCCGGTCCGGCTCAGGCCTCGGCCTCGTCCAGGTCGACGGCGGCCGTGCCGTGCAGCACCCGCCCGGCCACCCGTGCCTCCTCCAGGCTCCGGGTGAAGACGTCGATGCGCTCCCGCGGCTCCAGGGACATCAGACCGGGCGGCCACGTTCCCGGCGGCACCACGAGCACGACGGCCCGGCCGCGCTCCTCGGCCGCCGACTCCCAGCCGGGCGAGACCTCGACCGGGGAGGCGGGCTCCCACACCTGCCGCCCGCCGACCAGGACCAGCCTGGCCAGCAGCGGGCCGCGCACCTCCAGCACCCCGGTGGTGTCCGGCGGGTCCCCCGCCGCCAGCGTGAACCCGCTGTCCACCAGGTTCTCGACGAGTTCGCCGTGCAGCGCGGCGCCGACCTCCACGATCACCTCGGCGAGCGGCGGCCCGTCGGCCGTCTCGCGGATCGCCAGCGCCCACACCATCGGCGCCCGCTGCGGGCCCGTGCCCGCCTCATCGGACATCCGGCCCACCGCCCGCCCGCACGCGGCGCTCCGAGCCGAACGGACCGGCCGGGTGCGGCCGGTGACCTCCCGTCCGGGACGGGGCCGGCGCCCACCGGGCGCGTCCGCCGGGAGTCACCTCGCGAGGGCCTGGGTGAACCGCACCAGGTTGCCGGCCGGATCGCGGAACCCGCAGTCGCGGACGCCGTAGGGCTGGTCCATCGGTTCCTGCAACACCTCCCCGCCGGCCGCGCTGACCCGCTCGAAGGCGGCGTCGCAGTCGTCCGTCGCGAAGATGACACCGCGCAGCAGCCCCTTGGCCATCAGCTCCGCCATGGCCTGCCGGTCCGCCGACGAGGCGTTCGGGTCGGCGAGCGGCGGTTCGAGCACGATGTTCACGTCCGGCTGCGAGGGCGCGCCGACGGTCACCCAGCGCATCCCCTCGAACCCGACGTCGTTGCGCACCTCCAGGCCGAGCACGTCGCGGTAGAAGGCGATCGCCTTGTCGTGGTCGTCGACGGCGATGAAGCACTGCGAGAGCCTGATGTCCATGCGGCCCAGGCTACGACCGGGGGGCGGCGCCCGCTTCTCCGTTCCTGACCGGCCGCGTGTGGATCTTGGCGATGCAGGCCGGGACGGCGGCGCCGTCCTCGTGGTCACGGGCCCGGTAGCTGCTCGGGTTCTCGCCGACCAGCTCGGTGAAGCGGGTGCTGAACGAGCCGAGCGACGTACAGCCGACCGCGAAGCACACCTCGGTCACCGTGAGGTCGCCGCGGCGCAGCAGCGCCTTGGCCCGCTCGATGCGGCGGGTCATCAGGTAGCTGTAGGGCGTCTCGCCGAAGGCGGCGCGGAAGCTGCGGGAGAAGTGGCCCGAGGACATCAGGGCATCCCGGGCCAGGGCGGCGACGTCCAGTGGCTCGGCGTAGTCGCGGTCCATCCGGTCCCGGGCCCGCCGCAGCCGGACGAGGTCGTCGAGCTCTTGCCGCTTCACCCGGCCAGTCTCCCACAGCGCCCCGGACCGGGGCCGGGCGCGGACCCCACCGCCCGCCCGCGCGGACGCGGGGGTCCGCGCGGACGCGGGGGTCCGCGCGGGCGGGGGCGGTGGGGTCAGGCTCCGACGTAGGCGGCGAGGTGCTCGCCGGTCAGCGTCGAGCGGGCGGCCACGAGCTCGGCCGGGGTGCCCTCGAAGACGATCCGGCCGCCGTTGTGGCCGGCGCCGGGGCCGAGGTCGATGATCCAGTCGGCGTGGGCCATGACCGCCTGGTGGTGCTCGACGACGATGACCGACTTGCCGGCGTCGACGAGCCGGTCGAGCAGGCCGAGCAGCTGTTCGACGTCGGCGAGGTGGAGACCGGCGGTCGGCTCGTCGAGGACGTAGACGCCGCCCTTGTCGGCCATGTGGGTGGCCAGCTTGAGCCGCTGCCGCTCGCCGCCGGAGAGGGTGGTGAGCGGCTGGCCGAGGCTGAGGTAGCCGAGCCCGACGTCGGCCAGCCGGCCGAGGACGGCGTGCGCCGCCGGGGTGCGCGCCTCACCGGCGCCGAAGAACTCCTCCGCCTCCGTCACCGACATCGCGAGCACCTCGCTGATGTCGCGGCCGCCGAGCCGGTACTCCAGCACCGCCGCCTGGAACCGCTTGCCCTCGCACTCCTCGCAGGTGCTGGCGACGCCGGCCATCATCGCGAGGTCGGTGAAGACGACCCCGGCGCCGTTGCAGGTCGGGCAGGCACCCTCGGAGTTGGCGCTGAACAGGGCCGGCTTCACCCCGTTGGCCTTGGCGAACGCCTTGCGGATCGGGTCGAGCAGCCCGGTGTACGTCGCGGGGTTGCTGCGCCGCGAGCCGCGGATCGGGCTCTGGTCGACCGAGACCACGCCCTGCTCGGCGCCCAGCGGGCCCTTGACCAGCGAGCCGTGCACGAGCGAGCTCTTGCCGGAGCCGGCGACGCCGGTGACCACGGCCAGCACCCCGAGCGGGATGTCGACGTCGACGTCGCGCAGGTTGTTGGCCGTCGCGCCCCGGACCTCCAGCACGCCGGTGGGCTTGCGCACCTCCTCCTTGACGGCGGCCCGGTCGTCGAAGTGGCGGCCGGTGACGGTGCCGCTGGCCCGCAGCCCCTCGACGGTGCCCTCGAAGCAGACGGTGCCGCCCGCCGTGCCGGCGCCCGGGCCGAGGTCGACGATGTGGTCGGCGATCACGATCGTCTCCGGCTTGTGCTCCACCACGAGCACCGTGTTGCCCTTGTCCCGCAGCCGCAGCAGCAGGTCGTTCATCCGCTGGATGTCGTGCGGGTGCAGCCCCGCGGTGGGCTCGTCGAAGACGTAGGTGGTGTCGGTGAGCGAGGAGCCGAGGTGACGGATCATCTTGACCCGCTGGGCCTCGCCGCCGGACAGCGTGCCGGACGCCCGGTCCAGCGCGAGGTAACCCAGACCGATCTCCACGAACGAGTCGAGGGTCTGCTTCAGCGCCGTGAGCAGGGGCGCCACCGACGGCTCCGTCAGGCCGCCGACCCAGACGGCCAGGTCGCTGATCTGCATCGCGCAGGCCTCGGCGATGCTGATCCGCCCGATCTTCGACGACCGGGCGCCCTCGCTGAGCCGGGTGCCCTCGCACTCGGGGCAGGTGGTGAAGGTGACCGCCCGCTCCACGAACGCCCGGATGTGCGGCTGCAGCGATTCCTTGTCCTTGGACAGGAAGGACTTCTGGATCTTGGGGATCAGGCCCTCGTAGGTGAGGTTCACCCCCTCGACCTTCACCTTGGTCGGCTCCCGGTAGAGGAAGTCCTGCATCTCCTTCTTGGTGAACTTCCGGATCGGCTTGTTCGGGTCGAGGAAACCGGACTCGGCGTAGACCCGCACCGTCCAGAAGCTGTCCGACTTCCAACCGGGGATGGTGAACGCGCCCTCGGCGAGCGACTTGGAGTCGTCGTAGAGCTGGGTGAGGTCGATGTCGGAGACGCTGCCCCGGCCCTCGCAGCGCGGGCACATGCCGCCGGTGCGCTGGAAGGTCGCCTTCACCGTCTTCTTGTCGCCGCGCTCGACGGTGATGGCCCCGCTGGCCCGGACGGAGGGCACGTTGAAGGCGTAGGCGCTCGGCGGGCCGATGTGCGGCTCGCCCAGCCGGCTGAAGAGGATGCGCAGCATCGCGTTGGCGTCGGTGGCGGTGCCGACCGTGGAGCGGGGGTCGCTGCCCATCCGCTGCTGGTCGACGATGATCGCGGTGGTCAGACCTTCGAGGACGTCGACCTCGGGCCGCGCCAGCGTCGGCATGAAGCCCTGGACGAAGGCGCTGTAGGTCTCGTTGATCAGCCGCTGCGACTCCGCCGCGATCGTGCTGAACACCAGGGAGCTCTTGCCCGAGCCGGAGACACCGGTGAGCACCGTCAGCCGGCGCTTCGGGATCTCGACGCTGACGTCCTTGAGGTTGTTCACCCGCGCGCCGTGCACGCGGATCACGTCGTGGCTGTCGGCAGCGTGCGGCGCAGTCGGCTGCGCGTCCGTCCTCTTGGCCATGCCTGTCGTCTCTCCATCCGTCGTGCGGGCCGCCCTCGCGGGCTGTCTCGGCGGCACCGGCTCGATCCAACCAGGTCCCACTGACACTCTCGTGTCCCCGGCCGGGCCGGCGGACCTCGCCGATCCGGCCGTGTCGCCCGCGGGGTCGCGGAACCAGGCTAGGCACGAGCGGGCGGTCGCGGCTTCTCGGATCCTGATCGGTCCGGGTGCCCGCCCGGCGGCGCGCGGTCGCCTCCGGTCGCGGTCCCCGGTCGCCGGTCGCGGCCTTCGATCGCGGTCCTGGGTCACGGCCTCCGGCACGACGGGAGCTGACACGGCGTGAGCATAGGATCCGATGGTTCACGGAGCATCGATCCCGGCGGAGGCGCCCACCCATGTCCGATCAGCGCGTTGTCATCGTGACCGGCGGCGGTACCGGCATCGGGGCGGCCACCGCCCGGCTGCTACGGGCCGAGGGCTGCCGGGTGGTGGTCTCCGGGCGGCGGTCCGAACCGCTGGAGCGGGTGGCCCGGGAGACCGGCGCGCTCGCCCGGGTGTCGGACACCACCGACCCGGACGAGGTGCACGCCCTGGTGGAGGAGACCGTCTCCGCCTTCGGCCGGCTGGACGGGGTGGTGCTCAACGCCGGTGTCGGCCGGGGCGGTTCGGTCGGCGACGTCACCCTGGACGACTGGGAGCTGGTGATGCGCACCAACCTCACCGGTCCCTTCCTCGTACTGCGGGCCGCCCTGCCCCACCTGCTGCGGTCGCGGGGATCCGTGGTGGCGGTCTCCTCGGTCTCCGCCCTGCGCAACGGGGTGGGGAACGCGGCCTACGCCACCTCGAAGGCCGCGCTGCTGCAGCTCTGCCGCTCGCTCGCCGTCGACTACGGCCACCGCGGGCTGCGGGCCAACACCGTCTGCCCCAGCTGGGTGCGCACGGAAATGGCCGACCGCCGGATGGCCCGCTTCGCGGACGAGGAGGGGCTGGCCGACACCGACGCGGCGTACCGGGAGGCGACCCGGCTGACGCCGACCGGCCGGCCGGGCGAGCCCGAGGAGGTGGCCGCGGCGATCGGCTGGCTGCTGTCCCCGGCGGCGAGCTACGTCAACGGCGCGGTCCTCACCGTGGACGGCGGGGTCACCGCCCTCGACCCGGGCACCACGGCCTTCGACTTCCGGCTGGAGCCGCGGCACGGCGCCTGACACCGCCCGGGCTCGTCCGACCGCGAGCCGGTCGGCCGGCTGGTCGGCGCTCCGCACGCCCTCTCGAACCCGCCGTCCGGGCACGGGGCCCGCTGCCCGCCCTGCTGCGGCTGCGGCTGCGGCTGCGGCTGCGGGACGCCACCCTCGCGCTCTGCTCGCCCTCCCGGGGCCCCGGACCCGGACGACACGATCCGGACGGGGCTCGGCGACCTCGCCCGCGCCGCAGCCGGGCGGCGGCCTGCTCCGTCCGGTGCGGGCGGCGGTGGCCGCCCGGGCCGCTCCGGCCGGTCCGGTTCCCGGCGCGACGGGGCACCGGCGGCGAACCCGGCCCGGGACGGCAGGCATGAAACGACCGATCCGGGTCAGACGAGGCACGCACCGCGCCCGTTCGTCGTCGACAAGGAGCCGTAGCGTGAGCGACATCTCCCACCTGCCCGGCACACCGGAGCACCGTTGGAACCGGCCGCAGCACGCCGCGTGCCGGAGCACCGACGGCAGGCGCCTCTTCCAGCGCGTGGGCGCCGCCGACGCGGGCCACGGCGAGGCCGAGGAAGCGGCCAAGGCCCTCTGCGGTGACTGCCCGGTGCGGATCGAGTGCCGCCGCCACGCCCTCGCCGCGCGGGAGCCGTTCGGCGTCTGGGGCGGGCTGGGCGCCGAGGAGCGCCACGCCCTCTTCGTCCACGACCGGACTGTCGTCCGCCCGGCCGCCTGACGTCCCGGGCTTCCTACGTTCCCGGACGCCTGACGTCCGGGGCTTCCTGACCTCCCGGGGTCGGTCGCACCGCCGGACGGCTCCGCAGCCCTGGAGCCGGGACCGATCCCCGAGCCCGGCCGGCCGAGGCCATGCCGCGGCCGGCCGGGCACCGGCAGCCCCGCACACGCGGGCGGCGGTGGCGCGGCGGGGCTCCTCGCCCGCGCCGCGCCACCGCCGCGGGCGGCACGGCGCACACCGTGCCGCCGTGGTGGCGGTCAGCCGCGCCGGACGGCCAGCTCGATCTCGCGGGCGGTCCCGTCCCCCGGCGCGGGGAGGTGGTGGCCGGTGGGCTCGAAGCCGGTCTTCCGGTACATCGCCCCGGCCCGGCCGTTGGCCTCGTGGACGAAGAGCCGCACCCGCTCGACGTGCGGCTCGGCGAGCGACCAGGACCAGTCCAGGGCGGCCTCGAAGAGCCCCCGCGCGACACCGCTGCCGCGCGCCTCGGACCGCACGAAGACGCCGACGACATGGGTCTGCGCCTGCTCCGGGACATCACCGAAGAAGGTCGCCGTACCGGCGTGCTCGACCAGCACCGAGACGGTGCCGAGCCAGCGCCCGTCGGCCGCCTCCGCGACGAACTGCCGCGCGGCGACGCCCTCGGCCGCACCGGCGGCGCGCTCCTGCCAGAACTCGTCCGGCTGGGCGGCCGCCTTCTCGTAGCTGTCGTGGAAGGCGATGGGCGCCGCCGGATCGAGCAGCGCGTCCAGCCGGAGCTGCTTGATCTTCGGCCAGTCCTCGGCGTCCACCGCCCTGATGATGTGCTTCATGCGCATGATCATCCCACCGCCACCGGCCGGCCCCGCGGCGGGGGGAGCCGCCCGCCCGAACGGCGGGACGAAGGCCAGCAGCTCGGCGACGAGCAGCAGGTCCCCGTCCCCGGAGGCGAGCGGCGAAGGAGTGGACACCCCGAGTGGATCTTGGAGGCTCCCGGGCCGGTTCCCGTGATCCGCGTCACCGGGGCCGCCCGGGGCGGGGCGACGGACCTCGGGCACCCGCCCCGCCGGTGCGGTCAGCGGCCGAGCACCGCGTCCGCGGCCTGGCCCGCCTGGGCCTGCTCGATGCGCTTGGCCAGCAGGACGGCGAGGCGCTGCGCCGTCGCGGTGTCCGCCGGGCCGTCCTCGGTGGTCACGGTGGCGACCACGGTGCCGGCCCGCATCACGACGGCGATGCCGTCCCGGCCGCCGGGCTCGCCCTGCCAGGCCCGGCTCTCGGTGCCGATGGCGGGCAGCTCCACGGCGTGGTAGCGGGTGGCGTCTCCGTACGCCGCGTACGCCGCCTTGAGCTTGTCCTGGGCGGCCGCCTTGGTCGGCAGGGTGTCGACGAGGAAGCGCGCGACCACGTCGCCGGAGCTGAACCTCGCCTCGCCGCTGAGCGGCTTGCCGTTGCAGGCCGCGGGGTTCTGGCAGTCCGCGGAGTGGTCGGTGAGGTCGACCCGCCGCTTCTCCTGCTCCCAGCCGGTCATCGCGGCCTGGTCCGGCATCAGCTGCAGGACGGCCCGGTAGTCGAGCAGCGGCGTCGCGGCGTCGCTCCAGACGGGCATCGGGACGGTGCCGGCCGCCGGGCCGCCACCGGGCGCGGCGGTACCGCCGGACGGCGCCGCGCCGGGCGCCGGGGCACCGCCGGCGGCCGCACCGGGCGAGGCGCCCGCGCCGCCGGTGGAGGCCTGCGGCGACGCGGTGCCCGCACCCGCGCTCGCCTCCGCGCTCGCACCGGCACCGGCCGTCGCCGTGCCCCGGCCGGCCGCCGCGGCGGCGTCGCCCGAGGCCTTCGAACCGCTGGAGCCGCAGGCCGTCAGGACCCCCAGCAGCACCCCGGCCGTAGCCACCGTCATCGTGCGACCGACCAACTTCACAGCACTCTCCCTCGTACCCCGGTGTCCGTGGACCGCCAAGGAACCATAGCCCCGACCTCCCCCGCTCCGTCCCGCCCCTCCCCCTTCGCCGGTCGGGGCCCGTTCTCCGGGCTCCCGCGCCCGGCTGCGCCCGGGCCCAGCCGCGGATACGCTGACGCCGACCCCTGCCGTCAGCGCCTGAGGCCCCCATGAACCACTCGTTGGTCCTCTCCGCCGTCCCGCGGCTCGCCGGCTCGGCCATCCTCGGAGCGGCCCTCGGAACGGTCGTCGCCGTCCTGACGGGCGTGCCGCTGGGCGTCCTCGCCGGCATCGCCGGAGCGGAGACGGCCTTCGTCGTGGCGGGGTGGATCGTCCTGTGGCCGATGGACGCCGCCGCCACCCGCCGCAACGTCCGGCGCGAAGAGTTCCGGCCCGCCCTGGAGGAGTTCGCCGTCGTCACCGCCGCGCTGTGCGGACTGGTCGGCATCGTGCTGCTGTTCCTGGCCAGCCGCTCCGACCTGAGCCGGGCCGCGGCCGCGACGGCCCTCTGCGGCGTGTTCACGGCCTGGGCGGCGCTCCACCTGATGTACGCCACCCGCTACGCGTACATCTACTACGGGAGCCCCGGCGGCGGGATCGACTTCAACACCGAGGTCCCGCCACGGTACAGCGACTTCCTGTACTTCAGCTACAACCTCGGCATGACGTACCAGGTCTCCGACACCAGCGTCTCCAGTACCGGGCTGCGGGCGGTCGTGCTGCGGCACTGCCTGCTGTCCTACGTCTTCGGCGCCAGCATCCTGGCCACCACCATCAACCTCGTCGCCGACATCGCCACCGGCCGCTGAACCGCCGCCCGGCCCGGCGCTCCGGACGGCCTTCGGAGGGCCGCCGGGTCAGTGCCCGGCCGGGGCCAGCAGGGCGTCCGCGAGCGCGGTGCGGGCGTAGAGGACGGAGCGGCCGCTGCGGTGCGCGGTCACCAGGCCGGCGTTGCGCAGGGCCGTCAGGTGCTGGGAGACGCCGGCCGCGGACAGGCCGGACCGCTGGGCGAGCCGGGTGGTAGACGCGGGCGTGTCCAGCTCGGTCAGCAGCATCGTGCGGGAGCGGCCCAGCACGGCGGCCACCGCGTCCGGGGAGGTGGTGGCCCGGGGCTCCCAGAGGTTGCCGATCCCGCGCGCCGGATAGGCGAGCTGCGGCGGCTCCGGCGCCACCGACCGGGTCAGCACCTTCGGCCAGGCGAACGCGGAGGGCACCAGGAGCAGCCCGGAACCGACCTGGTCACGGGTCAGCGCGCAGTGCCGGCGGACCAGCCGCAGGGTGCCGTCGTCCCACCGGACGGAGTCGTGCAGCTCGTTGAGCACGTGGGCCGAGCCGTGCTCCGCCACCTGCCGCGCCCGGTGGAACACATCGGCTTCGAGCAACCGCCGGATCCGCTCCCAGTAGGGCGCGAGGGCGAGCTCCCAGTAGGCCTCGACCTCCGCCGTGACCTTCGCCAACGCCTCCTCCGGAGCCTCGGACAGGATCCGGAACCGGGCAAGCGCCCCGTCGTCGCGCTCGGCGGCCAGCATCCCGAGCTCGACCCGCACCCGCTCGGGCGCGGTCCGCCGGATCGCCTCCAGCTCGGTGGCGAGCGTGGGGAACGGGCCGGCCGGAGTCGGATTGAGGAAGTCCGCGAGGTAGCCGTCGACGGGCACGAGCTCCGCCAACCACCCCCGGTCGAGCCCCGCCCGCACCAGCCGCGGCCGGACCTGCTCGGCCCACCGCCGGTGCAACGGCTGCTCGTCCGCCCGCCGCAGCAGCCGGAAGCTGGTGACGACCTCCCACATGGGCGACACCGCGAACCGCGTCTGCGCCAGGTCCGCCGCGGAGAAACTCAGCCCCGACTGCATCCGCCCCACCCTCCCTCGCCCTCCGCCCGAGCCTAATCGACGGGGCCCGGGGCATCGACGAACTCGCCCTCGAACCGACCTCCTCGCTGCCCTCCCAGCGTCGACCGCCTGCGGGAGGACTCGCGGGAGACGCTGCCCGGGTCGGGCATCTACCTCATCCGGCCGGGCAGCGGGGCGCGGGACGTGACCATGGTCTGACCAGGTCCGGCCGGGCAGGGTGGACCTGGATGCGCCCAGGGGGGCGGGGGCGTCGGGCCGGGGACTCGGGCGGCGGTCGCCCCTTCCGTCACCACGGCCCCGGCCCGTACCGCCACGCCTCCGGGCCGCACCGCGTCGACCGGTGGCAGGTACGCCCTGGTCCGGTGCCCGATCCTCAGCCCGGCCGCTTGGCCATGATGACCAGGCCCGGTCCGACGTGCTCGTCCGCGGGGAGCCGGAGTTCGGCGACCGGGCGCAGTCCGGCCTGCTCGATCAGGTGCGTGAGCGGCTCGGGCCGCCACTTGTGGGTCGTCCAGCGGACGGGGACGCCTCCGTAGGCCTCGGTGCGCAGCGCGTCCTCGTCGCCGACATGGGTCGCGGTGATGAAGTGGCCGCCCGGCACCAGGGCGCGCGCGAACATGGCCAGGACCTGGGGAAGGACGTCACGCGGGAGGTTGAACAGTGACCACCAGCCGAGCAGGCCGCCGTGGGAGGCGTCGGCGAGGTCCAGGTCGGTGACAGAGCTGACGCCGAACCGGCACTGCGGGTGAAGGCGGCGCGCGTTCTCGATCATGCGGGGGGAGAGATCGACGCCGGACACGTCGAGGCCGCGCTCGGCGAGGTAGGCGGTCACCGTTCCGGGCCCGCAGCCGACGTCGAGCACGGGCCCGAGGCCGCTCACGGTGTCGGCGAAGGCGTCGATCGACGCCTTGAGCCACGGGTGGGTCCGGATGTCGCCGATCCCCGTGGTCGCCACCATGCGGGCGTAGTTGTCGGCCACGCGGTCATAGGACTCGCGGACCACGTCGAGATCGGACGGTCGGTCGATGGGGTGAGCGCGCATCAGCCAACGATAGGCCTGTGCGACGGTCTGCCGCCGGGGTCTTGTGGCCGTGGTCGCCGCCTGCCCGGGGGACCGAGCCTGCCGGCTCGGCCGCGGTGACCCGGTCCGGCGGGCATCAGGGCGTGCCCTGACGGCCTGTTGATCGTTGCTTGATTGGTCCGTCACCAACACCCCGTCGGCCGAGACGCGTACGGGACGTGACGCCGGAACGCCCGCGGCGAGGACGGGCCGACGGGTGGCGGCGGTGGCCGGAACCGCCGGCGCACCGCGAGTCGAGAGAGGGAGCACCTGTGCGTATCACCGACCTGGCCCGCTGCGACGCCCGTCCGGGGCGTGTCATGGAATGGACCCTCCACCCGTCCACCATCGACGCCGCCACGGCCCTGGCGGACGACCTCCGCCCGCTCTCCCACCTCCAGCAGTCGCACCTGCGCACCGCGCGGACCGTACGCGACAACGGCCTGACCATGCCGACCTGGATCGGCACCCGGTTCAGCCTGCCCGGCCCGGCGGACCCGGCCGTGCTGGAGGCCACCCTGCTCGACTGGACCCTGCGCCACGAGACGCTGCGCAGCGGATTCCGCCGCCGCACCGAGGGCGTCCGCCGGTTCACGATCGGCGCCGGTTCGGTGGCCCTGCACCGGCACGAGGCAGGGGTGTTCGACCGGGCGGAGGAGCTGGTCACCTACCTGCAGAACCGTTTCGACGCCGCGACGAACGCGCTCGAATGGCCGAACTACATCTACGCGGCCGTCCTGCGCGAGGACGGCACGGACGTCTACCTCGCCTTCGACCACAGCAACGTGGACGCGTACTCGCTGTTCCGCATCCCCGCGGAGGTCCACGAGCTCTACGACACCCGCCGGGGCGGCGGCGAACCGCGAGCGGTCGAGGTCGGAAGCTACCTCGACTTCTGCGAACTCGAATGCGCGCACGCGGAGCAGGTCGACGAGATCCACTCGGCGGTCGCCCGCTGGCGGGAGTTCATGGCCGGCTGCGACGACCGGCTGCCGAGGTTCCCGCTCGACCTCGGTCTGGAGCCGGAGGAGCCGATGCCCGCCCAACGGCTGATGACCGAGATGCTGGTGGGCGAGGAGCACGCCGCCGGGTTCGAGCGGTACTGCCGCCCCTTCGGGGGCACGCTGGCCGGCATCCTGGCCGCCAGCGCGCTGATCGCCCGGGACCTCGGCGGGCACGACGTGTACCGGACGGTGGTGCCGTTCCACACCAGGGCGGCCTCCCAGTGGCAGGACTCGCTGGGCTGGTACGTCGGCGTCGTACCCATCGAGATCCCCGCGGCCGACGCCCCCGACCTCCGGAGCGCGCTGGCGATGGCGCGCTCCGAGCTGCACGCGAACCGCCGGCTCGCCCGCACCCCGCTGGCCCGGATCCTGCACCTGCTCGGCTCGGACTTCCGTCCGACCTCGCCCGACCTGCACTCGCTCATGTCGTTCGTCGACGCCAGGGCCGTCCCCGGAGCCGAGCGCTGGACCGAGCAGAACGCCTGCGCGACGGTCCGGGTCTCCCACGGCGACCAGGCTTGCGTCTGGATCACCCGACTCCACGAGGGTCTGCACCTCGCCTGCCGCCACCCCGACACCACCGTCGCCGCCCAGTCCCTGCGCGCCTACGCGGACGCGCTGCGCGACACCGTCGTACGGGTCGCCGAGGACGGCGGCGACCTCGTGCCGGGGAGGAAGCACGCAGTGGTGGACGCCCTCGCTCCCCTGCCGGCCTGAGTTGCCCGAGCGGCCCGAGTGACGGGGGCGGCCTGAGCGACGAGGCGACCTGAGTGACGGGGCGACCTGAGTGACGGGGCGGCGGCCGCGTCGGGGGCCGGCTCCGACCGGCGGTCCTCGCGTTCACCCGATCTCGTCGCCGATCTCCCCGTACAGTGCAGCCGAGCGGGTGCTACGCCACCGCACCTGGTGCTGTGGCTGATCACCGCTCTGTACGGCTACGAGCGGGACGAGCGCGACGCGTTCGTGCGCGCGTGCGCCCGGAGAGAGCGTCCGCCGGGCGTCCCGCCGGAGGTCGCGGCGATCCTCACCCGCCACGCCCCGCTCGCCGCGGTGATGACGGACTTCTACCGCAGGCTCCAGCGGGAGAGCAGGCGAACCCCGTATCCGGTGGACGAGATCCGCCGGATCGGACGGTTGGACGGCTGGTCCATCGCGGGGCATCGCCCGGGTCAGTAATAGCCCTTGGTGCCGTCGAGGAGCTCCCGGACGATGTCGGCGTGGCCGGCGTGGCGCCCGGTCTCCTCGACGAGGTGGATCAGCATCCAGCGGAGGTTGGCGCCACCGGAGCGGAAGCCGGAGTGACGGCCGACGTCGTCCAGGGAGGCCGCGGCGACGATCTCGTTGCTCCGGGCGCACTGGGCCTCGTACTCCGCGAGCAGCTCGGCCAGGGAGCGGTCGCCGGGCTGCCAGTCGGCGTCCTCGCCCGACTCGGCGAACGACGGGTTCTGCTTCTCGTCGCCGCCGAGGAACAGGACCTCCAGCCAGGTGTGCTCGGTCCAGCGCATATGAGTGATGAGGCCGGCCATCGTCATGGCCGGTGAACTCGGGAGGACGGAGCGACGAGCGTCCTCCTCCGTCAGCCCCTCGCACTTCCAGCGAAGGATCTGCCGCTGCAGGTCCAACCAGCCGATGAGCGCGGTACGTTCGTCGGCCTGAAGTGGGGGGCGTTCCAGTTCGGGTGTCATATCGGCGCAGGCTACCGGCCTGCCCGGGGCCGTGGCACCTGGTTTTCCGGACGGCCGGGCGGTGTCCGTCGGCCGGTCGGTATCTGTCGGCCGGTCGGTGTCGGCCGGTCGGTCGAGCGACTCGCCCACGGGCGGGTGACGCCGGGTGGCAGGCGGGCGCGCCGCTGCTAGAAGTCCGGAAGCGGAGAAGCTCCACGTAACGGATCGAGGCAGCAGTGAACTCCCTTGCCGAGGCAAGCCTCCGGCTGGATGCCGAGCCGGTCGACTACGCCCTGCTCGCCGTCTACTTCGCCCTGGTGCTGGGCATCGGCTCGCTCGCCCGCAGGTCGGTCTCCTCCAGCCTGGACTTCTTCCTGGCCGGCCGGTCGCTGCCCGCCTGGATCACCGGCCTGGCGTTCATCTCGGCCAACCTCGGGGCGGTGGAGATCTTCGGGATGACCGCCAACGGCGCGCAGTTCGGCATCCCGACCGTGCACTACTACTGGATCGGCGCGATCCCGGCCATGGTCTTCCTCGGCCTGGTCATGATGCCGTTCTACTACGGGTCCAAGGTGCGCAGCGTCCCGGAGTTCCTGCGGTTGCGGTTCGGCCGCTTCGCGCACCTGGTGAACGCGCTCAGCTTCGCGCTCGCCCAGGTGCTGATCGCCGGGGTCAACCTGTACGCGCTCAGCACGGTGGTCAACGCCCTGCTGGGCTGGCCGCTGTGGTCCTCCGTGCTGGTGGCGGCGCTGATCGTGCTGGCGTACACGACGCTGGGCGGGCTCTCGGCCGCGGTGTACAACGAGGTGATGCAGTTCTTCCTGATCGTCGCCATGCTGGTGCCGATCACCCTGGTCGGGCTGCACCGGGTGGGCGGCTGGGACGGGCTGAGCGACCGGATCCGGGCGGTGAACGCCGACGCGGCGGAGCAGTTGAACGCCTGGCCGGCCAGCAACCTGACCGGGATCGCCAACGCCACCCTGTCCGTGCTGGGCATCGTGTTCGGCCTCGGGTTCGTGCTGTCGTTCGGCTACTGGACGACGAACTTCGCGGAGGTGCAGCGCGCGCTGGCGGCGAGGAACATGTCGGCGGCCCGGCGCACGCCGCTGATCGGCGCGTACCCGAAGGCGCTGATCGCGCTGGTCATCGTGATCCCGGGGATGCTGGCCGCGGTCCTCTCGCCGGAGCTGGCGCGGTACAAGGCGGCGGGCGGCACGTCGACCGAGGGCGTCACGTACAACAACGCGATCGAACTGCTCATCCGCGACCTGCTGCCCAACGGCATGCTGGGGGTGGCGATCACCGGGCTGCTGGCGGCCTTCATGGCGGGCATGGCGGCCAACGTGAGCTCGTTCAACACGGTGTTCACCTACGACCTCTGGCAGGCGTACGTGGTCAGGGGCCGGTCGGACGCGTACTACCTGCGGGTGGGCCGGACGGTCACCGTGCTCGGCTGCGCGATCGCGGTCGGCACCGCGTTCATCGCCAGTGGCTACAACAACATCATGGACTACCTCCAGACGCTGTTCTCGTTCTTCAACGCCCCGCTGTTCGCCACGTTCATCCTGGGGATGTTCTGGAAGCGGACGACGCCGCTCGCGGGCGGGATCGGGCTGATCGTCGGAACGGCGGCCGCCGTGACGGTGGACCAGCTCGTCCGCCACGACGTGCTGCACCTGGCGGGTCAGGGGCCCAGCTTCGTCGCGGCGAGCGCCGCCTTCGTCCTGGACATCGCGGTCAGCGTCGCGGTCTCGCTGGCCACCCGGCCCAAGCCGGACAGCGAACTGGTGGGCCTGGTCTGGTCGCTGACGCCCAGGGACCGGATCAAGGAGGGCGACACCGCCGAGGACGCGGGCTGGTACCGCAGCCCCGCGCTGCTCGGGGCCGGGGCCCTGCTGCTCGCCACCGTACTCAACGTGATCTTCTGGTGAGAGGAGCGAGGACATGACGGATCCGACGACGGGGGCGGCCGGGCCGGCGGCCGTGAAGGCCGGGATCTTCGACCTGCGCCTGATCCTCGCGCTGCTCTTCTGCGTCTACGGCACCGTGCTGACCGTGCTGGGCGCCACCGCCACCTCTCAGGCCGACCTCGACCGGGCGGGCGGCGCGAACGTGAACCTCTGGGTGGGCGTCGGCATGCTGGTCGGGGCGGCGCTCTTCGCCGGCTGGGCGAGGCTGCGGCCGGTCCGGCTGCCGCCGGGAGCGGCGGAGCCGACGGGCTCCACGACGGGCTCCACGGGGCCGGAGCAGTAGGGCCGCCGCGGGTACGGGGTGGGGCGGCCGGCCGTGGCGGACGCCCGTCCTCCGGCGGCGGTGCCACCACCGGGCGGCGGTGTCACCACCAGGCCGGGCGCTGCCAGGGTTCCACGGTCACCCGGCCGACCGGGAGGATCACGGCGTTGCGACGGCGGCGCAGGGCGTCCGGGGTGTCGGCCCTGAGGAGAGCCGCCTCCCGCGCCTGGCCGCTGCTGTCGGCCCACTCGACGAAGGTCTGGGTGCCGGCCCGGCCGTCGGGGAAGGTCACCGGGACGGTGACGCACCAGGGGCTGCTGCTGCGCCCGCTCCAGGCGGCGACCTGACCCGCGCCCCGGGCGGTGCAGGACGCCGCCGGCACCGGGGCGGGCTCCGATGGCGGGGCGAAGACGGATGTGAACATGGCTCTCTCCGGGTGTGACGCGCCTGCGGAAGCCGTGCTGTCTTCTTCCGGGTGGCGGATTCCGTCGCCGAGCGGCGTTTCGGACCGGCGGCGCTGTGGGGGCGATGCGGGTGGGGGCGGTGCCGTGTTCGGTACCGGGAGGAGAGCGGGGTGTGCTCCATCATGTTTCAACAGATTCAAACGCTTATGAACAACATGAAACGCCGGTTGCGGAAGGGCGTCAAGACCTACCGGACAGAAATGTTCGCGTGCGGGGCGGCGTCCGGAGGAGGTCGGGGTGCCCGCCTACGGGGAGCGCCGGCGCGTGCCGGGCCTTCGCCGGGCGCTGCTGGCGGGGGTGAGCGCCTCCTCCTACGCCCGCTTGGAACAGGGGCACTCGCCGAACGCCTAGCCGGAGGTGCTGGACGGGATCGCCCGGGCCCTGCGGCTGGACGAGTCCGAGTGCCGCCACGTGCACGACCTGGCCCGATCGGCCGGGCCCCGCGGCCGGCGGCGCGCCGGAGTTCGGCGTCCTGCAGCCGGTACGGGCCTACCCGGGCCGGCCCGGGTCGGCCCGGGTCGACCTGCGGGGCTCTGCCACCTCACTCGATGTCACTCGATATCACTCGATTCCGAGGGGTCCGACGCCCAGGTCCTCACGCATGAGGCGACGCATCCGCGCCATGGCCTCGCGTCGCCGCGCTATCAGGGGCGCGTCGTCGGCCGAGCCGACCGCCGCTCCCCGGGCGTAGGCGTCGCGGATCGCCCGCAGGCAGTGGAACGCCTCGTTCCCGGCCTCCACGACCGGCGACGGGCCCACGAGCCACAGGCGTTCGCTCGCCGTGTAGAGGCCGGTGCGCCGCACCGCCTCCCGAACCGCCGCGTCGCGGGCCGAATCCGACATGTGGTCGCCCAGGGCGACGGCCCGGATCTCCTCACCCGCGGCCTTGAGCGCGGAGACGTACTCCGTGTAGACCTCGCGCCGCACGTCCAGCGCATGCCTGGCCTCCTCCCGCCGCCACCGGTTGCGGTCGGCGATCAGCGTGGCGGCGATGCCGATGACGGCACCGGTCAGTGTGGAGAGCAGAGGCGTCCAGTCCATGGGCCCCAGCTTGTCCAAACCGCTGCGCCGGTACCAGAGGCTTTCGCTGCGAACGCCCGGGGCCGGCCACACGGGAGCCTTCCGCGCGACGGGAGGGACCGGATCCGGGACGGCCCCGGGGCCGTCCCGGTCGGGTGCGCGCGGTACTTCAGCGGCCGGGGACGACGATGCCCTGGGTGGACGGCCTACCTTGTGCCGAGCCGTGCCGTGTCCGCGGCCAATCCGGTTTGTCCGCTGGTCACCTGCGCCGCAGCCGAGTTCGGTGGATGGACAATCGGGCATGCCTGCACTGTGGGAGCTTCATCAGGCCATCGGACAACATGTCGAAGCCTGCGACGGGACACCCCGGGGTTTCCGGCACGGAGACGGTCCCCCGGCAGTCCCGTCCCGACCCTAGACACCCACGGCACTCGAAGGAGCTCGCCATGCTCGTCAAGAAGCACCTCGCGACGGTACTCGCGGCCACGGTCCTCGCCGGAGGCTTCGTCGGCCTCTCCGCCGGCGCGGCCCACGCCTACCCCCGGGTCGACAAGTGCGGGAGCGCGTACGACTTCAAGCAGAGCTGGGACATCACGGACAACGCCCGAACGAGCGTGGTGGTCGGCTTCATCGACATCTACTACAACAGCGGAAACGGGATCAACTGTGCGATCGCCCGCGGGAAGGACGGGGCCGTCACCGGTCACCACGACATCCGGGTCGCGATACGACGCTCCGGAACGAGCGACTGGATCCAGGACGGCGCCGGGAGCAACTACTCCAGCTACGCGGGCCCGGTCTACACGTACGCCAAGGGGGCCTGCATCGACTTCGTCGGCGGGCTGATGTACAACGAGTTCGCAGGTCAAGGGGCATCCGGCTACAGCTCCAAGCACTGCGGCTGAAGCGAGGAAGACGTTCTGCGGCGGGGGGATTCCCGAGCGCCGGGGCCCGGCAGACGGAATAGTCCGAGCAGGGCCGAGGCTGGGCTGATCATGAGTGAGATTCTTGTGACGGGCGCGACCGGCAACGTCGGCCGACACGTGGTTGCTCGGCTCCTGGCCGCGGGCGCCGAGGTGCGGGCGCTGGCGCGTGATCCCGAAACGGCCGGGCTGCCGGAGGGAGTGGAGGTCGTCAGCGGGGACCTGTCCGTGCCGGCCACCCTCGATGTGGCGCTGGAGGGGACCAGCGCAGTGTTCCTGGTCTGGCCCTTCCTGACGACCGAGGGCGCGCCCGCCGTCCTGGAGGCGCTTGCACGACGTGTCGGGCGCATCGTCTATCTCTCGTCGTCGGGCGTCAACGAGGCGGCCGAGCGGCAGACCGATCCGATCAACCAGCTCCACGCCGACATGGAGCGCATGATCGAGGAATCCGGCCTGGAGTGGACTTTCCTACGGTCGAACACCATCGCGTCCAACGCGCGAGGGTGGGGCGAGCAGGTCCGCGCCACGCGCACCGTTCGCGGTCCCGGTATCGCCGCCACCGCGGTGATCCACGAGGGCGACATCGCGGCTGTGGCGGTTCCTGTCCTGACCGGTGACGGGCACGTGGGCGCGAGGCTTGTCCTGACGGGTCCGCAGGTACTGAGCAGGGCCGAACAGGTCCATGCGATCGGGGAGGCCATCGGTCGCCCGGTGGCGTTCGAGGAAGTCCCCGTAGAGGTCGCGCGACGGCAGATGCTGGCTGACGGCAGGCCACCCGCACTCGTCGAGGCGCTGTTGGCCAGCGCCGAGACCCGGCCCGCATCGAACGTGATCACCTCCACCGTGGAACAGATCACCGGAGTTCCCGCGCGCACGTTCCGCACATGGGCGGAGGAGCACGCGGAGGAGTTCCGCTAGGTTCGCCGTCCGGGTCCAGGACACCGGCCGCCCCCACCCGGCACCAGACCCCGGCGATCCTCGGCCGCCGGGGCCTCGTCGCACTGCCGGGATGGTCCGCACGAACATCGAGATGTCCAGCCGGATCCGGGGGCGAGCCGCGGACGCCACGGACTGCCGGCCCTCGTCGCCATCGACGCGATCGCGGCCGCCGGCGACGAAGCGCGGGCCCGGAGCATTCGTCGGTGGTTGGACCAGGGATCCGTCAGCGTCGCCGAAGATCCGTCAGGCATCCTGGGCTACGGCGTTCTGGAGTACACGTTCTTCGAACAGGGCTTCGTGGCGGCGCAGTCCGCCTCGGTGCTGTACTGCCAGAACGCCCAGACGACGTCGAGCACGCCCGCCTCGTAGGCCCGGTCGGCGCTGCCCGTGGTG
>NZ_JBEXYC010000023.1:0-106512 GCF_040630835.1 Kitasatospora sp. NPDC005751 | reverse complement strand
GCTTCACACCCTCGATGTGCCAGGAGCCGTCCTCCTGCTTGACCGCCTTGGTGCCCCACCTGCCCGCCGCCGGTCCGCCCGCCACCCACCTGCCCGCCGCCGGTCCGCCCGCCACCCACCTGCCCGCCGCCGGTCCGCCCGCCGCCCACCTGCCCGCCGCCGGTCCGCCCGCCGAAGGCCTCGCCGGTGTCCCTGGTCACGTCGCCCACCCCTGTTCCTCACGCCGTCCGGACCGCCGCCGGACGGATGACGTCCGACCGGTCGCTATCCACCCTGCCCAGCGGAACGCCGCGGGAACCCCCGGATTCCCCCTCCCGCGGCCGCGCCCGGGGTGGGGTCACCCGGCCTGCGCGAGCTTCTCCCGCGCGTCGGCGAAGTCCTCGGCGGTGGGCGCGTCGTCCTGGGTGAGCCGGTGGCGCCAGTACCCGGCGAACTCCACCGACGCCTTGGCCAGTCCGCGCTCCTCCACCAGGTGGCGCCGGATCGCCCGGACCGCCGAGGCCTCCCCGGCCAGCCAGGCGAACGGCGTACCGCCGGGCAGGTCGGCGGCGCGGACCGCGTCGGTCAGCGGACCGCCGGGGGCGGCGCCGTCGCGGTACACCCAGTGCACCGTCAGGTCGGCCGGGGTGGCCAGCGGCTGCCGCTCCGCCTCGTCGGCCACCTCGGCGTACACCACCGCCCGGATCCCGGCGGGCAGCGCCGCCAGCAGGGTGGCGATCGCGGGCAGCGCCGTCTCGTCCCCGGCCAGCAGGACCCAGTCGGCCCCGGCGACGGCGGTGGCGAGCGGGACGGGCCGGGCGTACAGCTCGGAGGGGCCGACCATGCCGAGCCGGTCGCCCGGCCGGGCGCGGTCCGCCCAGGCGCTCGCCGGGCCGCCGTCGCCGTGCAGCACGAAGTCGACCTCCAGCCGCCGGGTGCCGGGCCGCCGGCCGCGGACGGTGAAGCTGCGCATCCACGGTCGCTCGTCCTCCGGGACGGCCAGGTAGGCCTGGTACCAGCCCATCGGATCGTCGCCGCCGCCGGGCAGCACGGGCTCGGTCCGGCCGGGCTTGGGGAAGCAGAGTTTGACCTGCTGGTCGGGGGTGCGGCCGACGCTGTCGTCGAGCGCATCGGCCTCGAAGGTGATGCGGGCCGTCCGCGGGGTGACCCGCTCGACCGCGACGACTTGGATGTATGTGACGGGCAATGCCACCGTCGGACCCTCCGGTTTCGGCTCCACTGATAACCTTACGCCATAAGCGATTACCTCGACGAGGATACTTTACGGCATAAGGAGTTCGCTACCGTGACCGTCTTCGCGGGCCAGGGTGACGCCCACAGCTCGATGTCCCTGCTCTGGCGCGGGCCGGAGGAGCCGCGCACCGGGCGCAGCGGCCCCAAGCCCGCCCTCAGCGTGGACGCGATCGTGACGGCCGGGATCGCGGTCGCCGACGCCGAGGGGATGGCCGCACTGTCCATGCGCGCGGTCGGCCAACGGCTCGGCCGCACCGCGATGGCCCTGTACACGTACGTACCGGGCAAGGCCGAGCTGCTCGACCTGATGCACGATCGGGTGCTCGCCGAGCTGCCCACCGGCCACGACCCCGCCGAGGGCTGGCGGGCCGCCGCCACCGCCTGGGCCGAGGAGGCCTTCACCTGCTACCTGCGGCACCCGTGGGTCCTGCAGATCTCCCAGGCCCGGCCGGTCCTCGGCCCGGCCGAGCTGGGCGCGATGGAGGCGGTGCTGCGGATCCTGGACGGCGCCGGCCTGGCGCCCCGACAGCTGCGCGGCGTGGTCGCCGCCTTCTGGCAGCTGGTCCGCGGAATGGCCCGGACCGCCGCCGAGGCCCGTGCCGCGGCCGTGGACACCGGGGTGGCCGACGAGGAGTGGTGGTACGCGCGGTCCACCCAACTCGCCTCCCTCGCACCGGACTTCGCGGAGCGCTTCCCACTGCTGACCGCGCTGGAGAGCGGCGGCGGCGCCCCCGAGGCCGGGGACGGCGCCGGTGACCTGGAGGAACGGACCCGGGAGGCCTTCCGCACCGGGCTCGCCGTCCTCCTCGACGGAGTCGAGGCGGCCGCCGCCCGGTCGTAGCGCCCGGCGGGCCCACCGGCACTGTCCGCTGCCCAGGTGACGGTTGGTCTGAGCGGGTACGCCCGGTCACCGATCAGCGTAGGCGGGCGCTCCACCGGTCACCCTGTTCGCACGAGCTGGCGGACGCTTCGACTATGTCTTCCTTCAACCGACTGCTCACCCGCGTCCGCCGACGGGCCGGCGCCCTGGCTCTCCCCTGTACGGTGCTCTCGACCCTGGTGCCGGTCCTCGCCCTCGGTGCCGGGGCCGTCCCCGCCGTGGCGGCGCCGCTGCCCGGCGGCCTCGGCCCGTGCGTACCGGGCAGCTGCCCGCCCAGCTATCCGACGTCGATCAACAACCTCCCGTTCACCGGCCGGGACAACGGCATCAACATCTTCGTCGGCAACCAGTTCCAGGTCGCCGGGCGCGCCGCCGAGGCCGAGGGCCGCGTGGTCGTCCTCGACAGCTTCGCCCAGGCCAAGGAGGCCGGCGTCAGCTCCATCTACAACATCGGCATCGCCGGCGTCGGCTCCCGGGTCCCCCCGCCGGACGGCGCCGACTTCCTCACCACCGGCGGCGGCATCACCATCGCTCCCGGCCAGACCCTGGTCGCCGAGGGCGGCGTGGTCCGGCACGCGGGCACGGTCACCGGCACGGTGACCGGGACCCTGGTCACCGACCCCGACGCCGTCCGGCCCTACAGCGGACTGCGCGACCAGCTCACCACCGCGTCCGACTGCTACGCCCGCGTCGGCGGCACGCCGCGCACCCCGACCGGCACCGCCGTGAACCAGGGCGGGCAGACCCTGTTCACCGGGGACGGCAGCTCGGCCCTCCAGGTGTTCAACGTCGACTTCGACCTCACCGGGCCGACCGGGGGCCAGCAGGGCATCGTCTTCGCCGGCATCCCCTCCGGCGCCACGATCCTCGTCAACGTCCTCGGCGCCACCCGGGCCCTGAACACCTACAGCGGCGGCATCAACGACACCGACGACCCGCTCAACGCCTACCGCGACCACCTGCTGTGGAACTTCCCCGACGCCACCGCCGTCACCCTGGCCGGCACCGGCCAGTTCCAGGGCAGCTTCCTGATCGGCCGTCAGGCCTCGCTGACCACCGTCACCCTCGCGGGGATCAACGGCCGCTTCTTCACCACCGGCTCGCTCACCCACACCAGCCTCCCCGTCGGGGGCGGCGGCCAGGAGTTCCACTCCTACCCGTTCAACGGCGACCTCCCCTCCTGCACCACCCCGCCGGTCACCGGTGAGGTCCGCGTCCTGAAGACCGACGCCACCACCGGCACCGCCCTCGCCGGCGCCGTCTTCGAACTCTGGCACGAGACCAACAACACCCCCGGCCTCCAGACCACCGGCACCAACCCCGACACCCGACTCGGCACCACCTGCACCACCCCCACCGACGGCATCTGCCGACGCACCGTCGACACCGGCACCTACTACTGGCGCGAAACCACCGCACCCACCGGCTACGACCTCCCCACCGACCCCGTCTTCGGCCCCCTCGTCCTCACCCCCCAGAACGCCACCACCGGCGTCCAGGTCACCGCGGCCGACCGACCCCACACCCAACCACCCGTCACCGGTGAGGTCCGCGTCCTGAAGACCGACGCCACCACCGGCACCGCCCTCGCCGGCGCCGTCTTCGAACTCTGGCACGAGACCAACAACACCCCCGGCCTCCAGACCACCGGCACCAACCCCGACACCCGACTCGGCGCCACCTGCACCACCCCCGCCGACGGCATCTGCCGACGCACCGTCGACACCGGCACCTACTACTGGCGCGAAACCACCGCACCCACCGGCTACGACCTCCCCACCGACCCCGTCTTCGGCCCCCTCGTCCTCACCCCCCAGAACGCCACCACCGGCGTCCAGGTCACCGCGGCCGACCGACCCCACACCCAACCACCCGTCACCGGTGAAGTCCGCGTCCTCAAGACCGACGCCACCACCGGCGCCCCCCTCGCCGGCGCCGTCTTCGAACTCTGGCACGAGACCAACAACACCCCCGGCCTCCAGACCACCGGCACCAACCCCGACACCCGACTCGGCACCACCTGCACCACCCCCACCGACGGCACCTGCCGACGCACCGTCGACACCGGCACCTACTACTGGCGCGAAACCACCGCACCCACCGGCTACGACCTCCCCACCGACCCCGTCTTCGGCCCCCTCGTCCTCACCCCCCAGAACGCCACCACCGGCGTCCAGGTGACGGCCGGCGACTGCCCCTCGCCGACGCCACCGCCGGACGGCTCGATCCACCTGACCAAGCGGGACGCCAAGACCGGCGAACCGCTGGGCGGCGCGCAGTTCCAGCTCTGGCGGGAGACCAACGGAGTCGCCGGCCTGCAGACCGGCGGAGCGAACCCGGACACCCGCACGGGCCCGGGCTGCACCACCTCGGCCGAGGGCGACTGCGCCTTCACGCACCTGCCGGCCGGCCAGTACTACCTCCGGGAGACCGCCGCGCCCGACGGCTACCAGCTCCCGCACGACCCGGTGACCGGCCCGTACCGGGTGGACGCCGATGACTGCGTCACCGTGGACCTCACCAACAAGCGGCACCACCACGACGACGACTGCTAGCCGAACGGCTGCCGCCCCCAGGGCGCGGCGCCCGGTACGCCGGACCCGCCCGAGCACCCTCTGCTCCGGCGGGTCCGGCGCGTCCGGGCCGGCCCGCCCCGTCCGGGTGCCGGGGCCCGGACGGAGCAGCGCACACGGCGCCCCGGCCGCGCCGCGGGTACGTTCGCGGTGTGCAGCAGAGGTCACACCATGTCAGAGGACCGGCCGCGGCCGGTGCCGTCGCCGCCGCGCTGGTGCTCGCCACCGCGGCGTCCGCGGCCGTCGCGCAGGACGCGACCACCGTGGTCGGCGGCGAGCGGCTGGGCCGCCCCGCCGTCCAGGTGGCCCCGCTGGCCGGGGCGCCCGCGCTGCCGGTCGAACTCACCGGCCGGTCCTGGCTGGTCGCCGACGCGACCACCGGTGACGTCCTGGCCGCCCGCAACGCCCATCTGCCGCTGCCGCCCGCGAGCACCCTGAAGATGCTCTTCGCGGACACCGTGCTGCCCAAGCTGGACCGCTCCCTGGAGCACAAGGTCGCCCCGGCCGAGCTGGCCAACCTGGGCGTGGGCAGCAGCCTGGTCGGCATCAAGGAGAACCTGCCCTACCGGGTGGAGGACCTCTGGCGGGGCGTCTTCCTCAGCTCCGGCAACGACGCGGTGCACGTCCTGGCCCACATGAACGGCGGCCTCGCCCGGACCGTGGCCCAGATGCAGGACCGCGCGGTGGCCCTCCAGGCCCGTGACACCCACGTGGTCTCGCCCGAGGGCTACGACCAGGAGGGGCAGGTCTCCTCGGCCTACGACCTGACGCTGTTCGCCCGGGCCGGGCTGCGCAACCAGGACTTCCGCTCCTACTGCTCCACCCGCACCGCGCGCTTCCCCGGCGGGGTGGACAAGACGACCGGTCAGCGCACCGCCTTCGACATCGCCAACACCGACCGGCTGCTCGGCAAGTACCCGGGCCTGATCGGGGTGAAGAACGGCTACACCACCGGCGCCGGTGCCACCTTCACCGGCGCCGCCGAACGCGGCGGCCGCACCCTGCTGGTGACGGTGATGCACCCGGAGTCGCAGACCAAGGTGTACGACGAGGCGGCGAGCCTGCTCGACTGGGGCTTCGCCGCGGCGGGCCGGGTGGAACCGGTCGGCCACCTGGTGGACGAGCCGGCCGACGCCGCGTCCGCCCCCGCCGAGGCCCCCGCGACGGGCGTCGTGCCGCACGCGATCCAGCAGGCCCACCACGCGCTCGGCCCGGCCGGGTGGACGGCGCTCGTGCTCGGCGGGGCGCTGGCGCTGTGGGCGGCGGGCCGGACCCGGACCCGGGCCCGGCGGCTGCGGCTGCGCCCGGCTGCCGCCGAGGCCGTCGCCGCCCCGCTCGCGTTCGCCCGGACGGGTGCCACCGCGCTGGGCGGCTCGACGGCGGTGGGCGGTCGCGGCCGCCGGCGGGCGGCCCGCGCCCTGCGGTCGACGGTGCGGTCGGCCCGTCGGCGGCTGCACAACCACCGGGCCTGACTCCCCGGCGGCCACCGCGCCGCCGACCGCGGCCGTCCGGACCGCGTCGTCCGTCGGGCGGTGCTCCGCCGGCCCGGCGTGCGGCCGGGCGCCGCCCGCACACCACCGATGGAACGGAGCATGCGATGACCGACCTGCCCTTCGACGACACCACGGACTTCGAGGACGCCGACCGGGGTTTCCTCGGCGCGCTGGTGCCCGCCGTGGTCCGGGCCGCCGACGGGCGGGTGGTCTGGGACAACGACGCGTACGGCTTCCTCGCCGCCGACTGCCCGGACACCGCCCGTCCGAGCCTCTGGCGCCAGGCCCGGCTCTGTGCCCGGCAGGGGCTCTACGAGGTGGCCGAGCGGGTCTACCAGGTGCGCGGCCTCGACCTGTCCAACATGACGCTGGTCGAGGGCGAGCGCGGGGTGATCGTGATCGACCCCTTGATCTCCGCCGAGACGGCCGCCGCCGCCCTCGCGCTCTACCGGGAGCACCGCGGTGACCGGGCCGTCACCGGCCTCGTCTACACCCACTCGCACGGCGACCACTTCGGCGGCGCCCGCGGCGTCCTGCCGCCGGGCAGTGAGGAGGGCGTCCCGGTCATCGCGCCCGCCGGCTTCCTGGAGCACGCCGTCAGCGAGAACGTCTACGCGGGCAACGCGATGACCCGGCGGGCCATGTTCATGTACGGCGACCGGCTGCCGAAGGCCCCCGACGGGCAGATCGGCGCCGGCCTCGGCATGACCACCTCCACCGGCACCATCACGCTCGTCCCGCCGACGGTGGACGTCACCCGCACCGGCCAGGAGGAGACCGTCGACGGCGTGCGGATCGTCTTCCAGCTCACCCCGGGCACCGAGGCCCCGGCCGAGATGAACTTCCTCTTCCCCGACCTGCGGGCACTCTGCCTGGCCGAGAACGCCACCCACACCATGCACAACATCCTGACGCTGCGCGGCGCGGTGGTCCGCGACGCCCGGATCTGGGCCCGCTACCTGGACGAGGCGATCGAGTACTTCCACGGCCGGTACGACGTCGCGTTCGCCTCGCACCACTGGCCGACCTGGGGCCACGACAACGTGGTCGCCTTCCTCTCCGAGCAGCGCGACCTCTACGCGTACCTGCACGACCAGACCCTGCGCCGGCTCAACGACGGGCTCACCGGGACGGAGATCGCCGAGGAGCTGCGGCTGCCGCCCGCGCTGGAGCGGCGCTGGCACGCGCGCGGCTACTACGGCTCGCTGAACCACAACGTCAAGGCCGTCTACCAGCGCTACCTCGGCTGGTTCGACGGCAACGTGGCGCACCTGTGGGAGCACCCGCCGGTGGCCCAGGCGCAGCGGTACGTCGAGGTGGCCGGCGGCGGCGACGCCGCACTGGCCAAGGCCCGGGGCTACGCCGACTCGGGGGACCTCCGCTTCGCGGCCACCCTGCTCAACCACGTGGTGTTCGCCGACCCGTCGAACCGGGCGGCCAGGGAAGCGCTGGCCGGCGTCTACCGGCAGCTCGGGCACGGCGCGGAGAACGGCCCCTGGCGCAACTTCTACCTGGCGGCCGCGGGCGAACTGCTGGACGGCCCCGGGACGGTCCTGCTCGACGCCACCAACCCCGGGATGACGGCGGCCCTGACCACCGCCATGCTGCTCGACTCGATCGCGATCCGGATCGACGGGCCGCGCGCCTGGGACGAGGCGCTGACCATCGACCTGGTGCTGACCGACGAGCGGCTGCGGTACCGGGTGACACTGCGGCACGGCGCCCTCACCCACCGGTCGTTCCCCGCCGGGGACGCGCCCCGGTCGCCGGCCGGGCTGACGCTCACCCTGACCAGGCCGCAGTTGCTCGGCCTGCTGGCCGGCCAGGCCCTCGACACCGTCCGGCACGAGGGCGACCCGGGGCTGCTGCCGCGGCTGTTCGCCCTCGTCACCACCCCGGAGCGGGCGTTTCCGGTGGTCACCCCCTGACGACGGCCACTCCCCCGGCCCACGGCGCGGCCTAGAATGCGGCCATGAGCGCCGCCACCCCCGACCCCGCCTCGCAGGACCGGCTCGCACGCCTGGTCCGGCTCTCCGCCGGGAACTACCTGCTGGTCACCACCTACAAGAAGGACGGCAGCACGGTACCGACCCCGGTCTGGGTGGTCCGCGACGGCGACGCGCTGGGCGTCTGGACCGTCGCCGACTCCTGGAAGGTCAAGCGGATCCGCAACCGCGCCGACGTCCTGGTCGGCCCGTGCGACGTCAAGGGCCGACCGACCGGCGAGCAGTACCCGGCCACCGCCGAGGTCCTCGGCCCCGAGCGGACCGCCGCCTACCGGACGCTGCTGCGGCAGAAGTACGGCCTGCTGGGTGTGCTCACCCTGCTCGGCAGCCGGGTGCGGCGCGGCGAGCGCGGCACGGTCGGCATCCGGATCACGCTGACGGACTGAGCGGCTCCGGCAGGGCCGGCCGGTCCTGCGCCCGGGCGCAGGTGTCCAGGACCACCCGGGCGACCAGCTCCGGGTCGTCGTTCATCGGCACGTGCCCGCAGCCCGACAGCCGGACCAGCCGGGCCGCCGGGAGTTCCCGCAGCGCGCGCACGCCCTGACGGCGCAGCAGGATGCGGTCCCGGCTGCCCCAGGCGACGGTGACCGGCACGTCGCCGGCGGCCCCGGTGAACCGCAGCCCGCGGCCGGCCGCGAGGGTGGGGCCGAAGCCGGTCGCCTCGCGCAGCGCCCTGGTCTCGGCGACGGCGGCGGCGGGCTCCCGGCGGCCGGGGCGGGCGTAGATGGAGCTGACCAGGAGCGCGCGGCCGGCCGCGGAGCGGGCGATCCGGCCCACGGCGGGCGGCGGCAGCAGCCGCGCTCCGAGCCGCATCCCGCCCAGCACCGCGTAGGCGTAGCGGCGTTCGGCCTCGGTCCAGAACCCGGCCGGGGCGAGCGCCGTCACCGAGCGGGCCAGGCCGGCCCGGCCGAGGCCGAGGGCGAGCAGTCCGCCGAGGGAGTTCCCGGCGACGTGCGGGCGTTCGATCCCGAGTTCGGCGCAGAGCCTGCCGAGTACCGGCACCACCGCCTCCAGCCCGTACGGCACGCCCGGCGGCAGGGCGGGCGAGGCGCCGAAGCCCGGCAGGTCGACGGCGATCACCTCGTGCCGCTCGGCCAGCGCGGGCAGCACGGGCTCCCAGGCCTGCCAGTGGTGGCCCACGCCGTGCAGCAGCAGGAGCGGGCTGCCGGACCCGAGCCGCTGGTAGCGGACGGTCACCTCCCCCGGTCCGTGCGGGGCGGGCAGCGCGAAGGTGACGTCGGCGGGCATGCGGCTCCTCTGCTGGACGCGATGTCAGCAAGGATTACCGACGAGTAGCCCGCCCGGCAAGAGGTGCGCCCTGCCGGCCGCTCAGTACCGGACGGCCCTGACCACCACCGGCAGCAGCGTCTCCTCCGCCGGCCGGCGGCTGAACGCGACCGGGGAGGCCTGCGCCCCGACGGCGAGGTGCTCCGCGCCGACGATCGAACTGTCCACGGTCTTCCCGCTGGTGTCGGTGAAGTCGACCTGCACCGCGTACGAGGCGGTGTTCACCCCGTCGTTGGTGATGGTGACCACGACGGCGTGCAGCCCACCGGTCTGCGCCCGCGGCACCCCGGTGATGGCGACGTCGCCCAGCGCGTTGCCGCCGTTCTCCAGCGTGCCCAGCGCGGCCGCCGCGTTCTGCCGCGCCTGCTCGCCCTGTGCCGAGGCGGAGGCCGCGAACGAGGCGGCGGCGGCCGAGCCGGACTCGGCGGCCGCCGACGCCGACGCGAGCGCCGACTCCGCGGTCGAGGCCAGCGCGGACGGCGGCTCCCCCGAGAACGACGACGGGTTGGGCGCCGTACTCAGCGTCGAGGCCTCCGAGCGGGTGACCGACGGATTGGTCGACGAACTGCTGCACGCGGCCAGCACCGCGGCCCCGGTCAGCGCGGCCACCAGCGCCACGGCCCGCGGCCCGGACCACCCCCGGCGAGCACCCTCGGCAGGACGGTTCGGGAAGCTATGGAGTTCACGCACCGGAGTTCCCTCTTCTGATCGGCGTCCAGCGGCCGACGACCGCTCCGTCCCCATGCTTCGCAACGACCGCCCCCGCCGCGAAACCTGCTCCCCCGTTCGGGTACCCCCGGCCTCCACCGACACCGTCGCCGGCGGCGGCCGGCGCTCCTGTTTCCGGCTCGACACCCCGCTGATGGACGGCGGCCCCGGCGCGGTCCCGGGGTGAGGGCCGGGGTGATGGTTCGGGCGTGGTGTTCCGGGGTGATGTGGGGGTGGTGGGAACCGGTGGGGGTGGCGGGCCGACTGGTGGGGGGTGAGTGAGATGACGCCGGGTGGCCGGCCGTGGAGTGTGGTGGCGGGGTTCGCCCTGCTGTTGGTGGTGGTGTTGGTGGCGGCGTTCGCGCTGGGGCGCGGGGCCGGGCCGGTGTCGCCGGGGCTGACGCCCGGGAGCGGCGGGGGCGGGGGCGCGCCGGGGATGAGCGGGCACGACATGGGGGCGGGCCGGTGAGCGCCGTCGCGGACGCGCCGGCCGGGGCGCCGGTCAGCACCGACCTGACGGTCGGCGGGATGACCTGCGCGGCCTGCGTCGGCCGGGTGGAGCGGACGCTGGCGCGGATCGACGGGGTCACGGCCGGCGTCAATCTCGCCACCGGGCGGGCGCGGGTGCTGCACCCGGCCGGGGTGGCCGTCGGGGACTTGGTCGCCGCGGTCGAGCGGGCCGGGTTCACGGCCGCGCCGGCCGGGGCCGGGCAGCCGCCGGTG
This sequence comes from Kitasatospora sp. NPDC005751, assembly GCF_040630835.1. Classification (NCBI taxonomy): domain Bacteria; kingdom Bacillati; phylum Actinomycetota; class Actinomycetes; order Kitasatosporales; family Streptomycetaceae; genus Kitasatospora; species Kitasatospora sp. NPDC005751. The sequence goes on along the minus strand of NZ_JBEXYC010000023.1, from coordinate 95,609 downwards.
GACCGCGCCGAGGAGCCCGCGGAGCGGTGGCGACTGCTGGTGACCGCGCTGGCGGCGGTGCCGGTGGTGGTGCTGTCGATGGTGCCGGCGCTGCAGTTCCCGGCCTGGCAGTGGGTGTGCTTCGCGCTGGCCGTCCCGGTGGTGACGTGGGGGTCGGCCGGCTTCCACCGGCGGGCCCGGCAGGGGCTGCGGCACGGCACGGCGACCATGGACACGCTCGTCAGCCTCGGCGTGGTGGCGTCCTTCGGCTGGTCCGCGTACGCGCTGGTGTTCGGCGGGGCGGGCGGGCTCGGCATGCGGATGCCGTTCTCGCTGACCGCCGACGGCGGGGGCGGCGCGCACGTCTATCTGGAGGCGGCCGTCGGGGTGCCGCTGTTCGTGCTGGCGGGCCGGCTGCTGGAGGGCAGGGTGCGGCGGCGCACCGGTTCGGCGCTGCGGGCGCTGGCCGAGCTGGGGGCCAAGGAGGTGTGCGTCCGGGATCCGCGGTCCGGGCAGGAGCGGCTGATCCCGATCGAACAGCTGCTGCCCGGCGGGGTGTTCGTGGTCCGCCCGGGCGAGCGGGTGGCCACCGACGGGGTGGTGGTGGAGGGCGGCTCGGCGCTGGACCTCAGTCTGCTCACCGGCGAGAGCGCGCCGGTGGAGGTCGGCCCCGGCGATGCCGTGGCGGGTGCCACGGTGAACGTCGGCGGCGCGCTGGTGGTCCGGGCCACGGCCGTCGGTGCGGACACCCAACTGGCCCGGATCACCGCCCTGGTGGCGGACGCGCAGGCCGGCAAGGCGCGGGCGCAGCGGCTCGCGGACGCGGTGGCCGGGGTGTTCGTGCCGTGCGTCCTGGCGGTGGCGGTCGCGGTGCTCGGCTTCTGGCTGGGGGCGGGCGCCGATCCGCAGGCGGCGGTGACGGCCGCGGTCGCGGTCCTGGTGGTGGCCTGTCCGTGCGCGCTGGGCCTGGCCACGCCGACCGCACTGCTGGCGGCGACCGGCCGGGGCGCGGAGCTGGGCGTCCTGGTGCGCGGGCCGGAGGTGCTGGAGAGCCTGCGCCGGATCGACACCGTGGTCCTGGACAAGACCGGGACGCTCACGACCGGGCGCACCGAGCTCGGTGAACTCACCGTCGTGCCCGGGGTGGAGGCGGACGAGGTGTTGCGGCTCGCGGGCGCGGTCGAGCAACGCTCCGAGCACCCCGTGGGCCGGGCCGTCCTGTCGGCGGCCCGGGCGCGCTGCGGGTCGCTGCCGGCGGTGGCGGCCTTCGCGGCCACCGCCGGGGTCGGTGTCACGGGCAGCGTCGAGGGGCGGGCCGTCCGGGTGGTTCGGCCGGAGGACTCATCGGCGGAGCTGCCCGCCGTCCTGGCCGGAGCGCGGGACCGGGCCGGGGCGGCCGGCCGGACACCGGTCCTGGTGGAACTGGACGGCCGTGCGGTGGCCCTGCTCGCGGTCGGGGACACCCTGCGCTCCGGCAGCTGGCGAGCGCTGCACCGGCTGCGCGCGCTGGGGTTGGAGACCGTCCTGCTGACCGGGGACGGCCCGGGGGCGGCCCGGGCGGTGGCCGCCGAGCTGGGCATCGAGCGGGTGCACTGCTCGGCCTCTCCGGCGCGCAAGGCCGAAGTGGTCGCCGAGTTGCGGGCCGCCGGGCGGACCACGGCGGTGGTCGGCGACGGGGTCAACGACGCCGTCGCGCTGGCCTCGGCGGACCTCGGGGTGGCGCTCGCCTCGGGCAGTGACGCCGCGATCGGGGCGGCCGGGCTCACCCTGGTGCGGGGCGACATCGAGGCGGTGGTGGACGCCGTCCGGCTGGCCCGGCGGACGCTGGCCACCATCCGGGTCAATCTGCTCTGGGCGTTCGGCTACAACCTGGTGCTGATCCCGCTGGCGGCGGTCGGACTGCTGAACCCGATGCTGGCGGCGGTGGCGATGTCGCTGAGTTCGCTGCTCGTGGTGGGCAACAGCCTGCGGCTGCGGACGTGGCAGCCGGGGCGCGGCGCGGGCCGTCCGGGCGGCGGGCCGCGCCGGGGCGCCGCGGGGGTGGCCGGGTGAGCGCCCGGTCCGGCGGCCGGAGGGCCGCACGGCTGCGGGTGGTCGGGCCGCCGGTGGCCGCGGCTGCGGTGGCGCTGGCCCTGCTCGCCGGCTGGACGGCGGTCGGCGGGGCCGGGCGCCAGCGGCCGGTGGAGGCGGGCCCGGGCTGGGTGCTGCTGCCGGCGACCAGCGGGGCGAGCGCCACGGCGGCGTTCTTCACCGTCCGCAACCCGGGCGACATACCCGACGAACTCACCGGTGCGAGCTGGGAGTTCGGCGGCCGGATCACGCTGAAGCGGCATCGGCACGAGGGCGCGGCGGGCCGCTGGGAGCCGGCCGCCGTGCTGCCCGTGCCGGAGCGCGGCGAGCTGGCGATGGCGCCGGAGGACGCCGACCTGATGATCGTCGACCCGCCGGAGCTGCGGGCGGGGCAGTGGGTGGAGTTCACCCTCAGCTTCCGCCACAGTCCGGACCTGCGGGTGCGGGCCGAGGTCGTACCGCCCGGTGGGCGGCGCGCGGGCTGAGCCCGGGCGGCGGGCTGAGTCAGGCGACGGACCGGGGCCGGGCGGCGGGCTGAGAGCAGGCGACGGGCCGGGGCCGGGCGGCGGGCTGAGAGCAGGCGACGGGCCGGGGCCGGGCGGCGGGCGGGCCGCCCGGCCGGGCCCTCACGGGTGCGGCACCACCGCGACGGGGGCGTCCGCGTACGGGAGGACGGCGCTGGTGACCGGGCCGAGCCGCCGGCCGAGGTCGTACGGGCGGTGGCGCCGGCCGACCACCACGAGGTCGGCCGCCCCGGAGACCGCCACCAGGGTGCGGGCGGCGCCGAGCCCGACCTGCTCGACGAGTTCCGTGCCCGGGCGGCGCTCGCGCCACTCGGCGAGGGCGAGCGAGAGCTCCTTCGCCTCCAGTGCTTCGAGTTCCGCGAGTTCGGGCTGGGACGGGACGACGCCCACGGTCGCGAACGCGGCCGGCAGCTCCCAGCCGTGGACGGCCCGCACGCGGGCGCCGCGCAGCTCCGCCGCGTCGAACGCGAAGGCCAGCAGGGCTTCGTCCACCGCCCGGGTGTCGACGCCGACGACGACCTCGGGCACCTCGGGCGGCCCGCCGTTCGCGGCCGGCGGCCGGACCACGACCACCGGTGACGCGCTGCGGGCGACCGTCGCCGTGCTCACCGAGCCGAGCAGCAGCCCGGCGAAGCCGCCGAGTCCGCGCGAGCCGAGGACCAGCAGGCCCGCGTCGGCGCTCTCGGCGACCAGACCGTCCTCCGCGCCGTCGAGCACCACGTCGGCGTGCACGGCCAGGCCGCGGTGGCGGCGGCGGATCGCCTCGGCGGCGCCCTGCACCACCTGCTGGGCGGCGGCGGGCGGCGCCTCGGCGGTGGCGAACCCGGCCCGGCCGTCGGTCAGCCAGGGCCAGGCGTGCACCAGGCGCAGCGGGACGCCCCGGCGCAGCGCCTCCTCGGCGGCCCAGTGGGCGGCGGCGGTGCTCGCGGGCGAGCCGTCGACTCCGGCCAGAACGGGTGGCGTCATCGGTCTTCCTTCCGTTGCGGATCACGGACCACTGCGGCCGGGGGCGGTGCGTCCTGACCCGCCGTCGACTCCCCCACCCTCGTCCCGGGAGCGGCCCCGGTGCCAGGGACCGGCGGGCCCCGGCACCGGGGCCGGAAGTCCCGCCGGGTGTGTACACGACGGACCCCGGCGTCCCGGGCGGGTGTGCACGGGCACTACCGTGAAATCCGACAATCCTCCCGGTCGCTCGACCGGGGACGGCACAGCTGGAACGGGACCCTGAGGAGGACGCCGGTGGGCGGCGCGGACGGTACGCGGACAGGCGCCGGCCCTTCGGCGGACAGGTCGCCCGGCGGCGGCGCGGGCGCCCGCGCGCGGATGCCGCACCTGCGCCTGGACGAGCTGCTGGAGGAGCTCCAATGGCGGATCGACGCGGCGCGCGGCACCCGGGACCGGGTGCACAGCCTGCTGGAGGCGGTGCTGGCGGTCGGCCGCGAACTCGACCTCTCCCAGGCGCTGCACCGGATCGTGGCGGCCGCCGCCGACCTGGTAGACGCCCGGTACGCGGCGCTCGGCGTGATCGGCGCCGACGGCCACACCCTCTCGCAGTTCCTCACGGTCGGCCTGACGGAGCAGGAGATCGCGGCGATCGGCCCGCTGCCGGCCGGCCACGGGATCCTCGGCGAGCTGATCCGCCACCCGGAGCCGCTGCGCTGCCCGGTGCTCTCCGAGCACCCGGCCTCGGTCGGCTTCCCCGCCCACCACCCGCCGATGCACACCTTCCTCGGGGTACCGGTGCGGGTGCGCGGCGAGGTGTTCGGCAACCTGTACCTCACCGACAAGCGCGGCGGCGTGGACTTCGACGCCGACGACGAGGCGGTCATCTCCACCCTGGCGGTGGCCGCCGGGGTGGCCATCGACAACGCCCGGCTGTACGAGGAGGCGCAGCGCCAGCAGCGCTGGCTGCGGGCGAGCGCCGAGATCACCCGGAGCCTGCTGTCGGGCGCGCCCCGGCTCGCCGTGGTGGAGCTGATCGCGCGCCGGGCCCGGGAGATCGCCGGCGCGGAGCTGGCGGACGTCTCGGTCGCGCTGGCCGAGCCCGGCGAGCGGGCCGGCGAGCTCACCGTGGAGGTGGCGCTGGGCCGTGAGCCGGGCGCCCGGCTCGGGGTGACGGTCCCCGTCGACGGCACGCTCTCCGGCGCCGCGTACGCCTCCGGCTCGCCGGTGACCAGTGAGGGGCTGGCGGTCGACGCCCGGTTCGCGGCCGGGCCGCCCGGGCGCTTCGACGGCCTCGGCCCGGCGGTGGCGGTGCCGCTGGGCACCGGGCCCGGGTACGGCCGGGGCGTGCTGCTGCTGGCCCGGGAGTGCGGGCGGCCGCCGTTCACCGCCGAGGAGACCGGCCCACTGCTGGGCTTCGCCGACCAGGCGGCACTCGCCCTGGAGCTGGCCGAACGCCGCCGGGACGCCGAGCAGTTGACGCTGCTGGAGGACCGTGACCGGATCGCCCGGGACCTGCACGACCTGGCCATCCAGCGGCTCTTCGCCACCGGGATGACGCTGCAGAGCGCGGGCCGGCTGATCGAGAGCCCGGGCGCGGCCGACCGGGTCGGCCGCGCGGTCGCGGACCTGGACGAGACGATCAAGATCATCCGCTCGACGATCTTCGGACTGCGCGCCCACGGGGAACCCGACCGGAGCCTGCGGGCCCGCGCGACCCGGGCCGTCGGCGACGCGCAGACCACCCTGGGCTTCGCGCCGCGGCTCAGCATGGAGGGCCTGCTGGACACCGACGTGCCGCAGGAGCTGGCCGAGCACGTGCTGGCCGTCCTCGGCGAGTCGCTCAGCAACGCGGCCCGGCACGCCCGGGCGAGCCGGGTGGAGGTCGCGCTGCGGGCGCTCGGCGGGCGGGTGACGCTCACCGTCACGGACGACGGGGTGGGCGTACCGGCGGGCGGGCGGCGCAGCGGCCTGCGCAACCTGGCCGAGCGGGCGGAACGGGCCGGTGGGAGCTTCGCCCTGCGGGAGGCGGAGGGCGGCGGCACCCGGGTGGTCTGGGAGGCCCCGCTGGGGGTCTGACGGGCCGGTCCGTATACCGCCGGGCGGCGGGGCCTCAGCCCTCGGTGGTCAGCCGCCGGCCCACCACCAGCTCCGGACCGACCCGGATCAGCACCCGCCCCCGGTCCGTGTGCCGGTCCGGTGCGTCGCCCGGGGCCGGGGCCGTCGCCGGGGCCGGGCGCACCTCCGCACGGCCGAGGACGGTGACGCACCAGCCGGTGCCGTCGGTGCCGTCCCACTCGTCGGCCTCGAAGGCGACCACCGCGCCGTCCACCGCCCGGGCCAGCTCGGAGCCGGCCCGGGCGGACAGCAGCACGCCGCCGGCCGCGTCCAGCCGGAAGTGCACCGGGAGCACGGCGGGCAGCGCGCCGACGGTGTAGACCACCCGGCCGACCGCCGCCCCGGCCAGCAGCTCCAGCGCCCTGGTCCGGTCGAGCTCCGGCGGGCCGGGCGGCCGCCGACCCTCCGGTTCCACCTGCACGGGCGGCGCGGACGGCGCTTGAGGATCGGGGTTCATGCCAGCGATGGTCACCCGCCGGACCGGGCCCGGGCGAGGGCCGATGGTCCCGCCGCGGGTCCCACCTTCCCGAAGCGCGGGGCTATCCCCGCCCGCTGCCGAGGGTGCGCGGGCAGGCCGGCTGGGCGGCGACGGACTGGCGCAGCTCGGTGGCGATCAGCGCGGCCTGGACGCGCCGCTCCACGCCGAGCTTGGCCAGCAGCCGGGAGACGTGGTTCTTCACCGTCTTCTCGGCGAGGTAGAGGCGCTCGCCGATCTGCCGGTTGGTCAGGCCCTCGCCGATCAGCGCCAGCACCTCCTGCTCGCGCCCCGTCAGCTCCGGCCCGGTGGCGGCGGGCGGCGGCGGGGCCGCGTCGTTGCGCAGCCGGTTGAGCAGCCGGGTGGCGGCGCCCGGGTCGAGCATCGACCGGCCGGAGGCGACCGTACGGACGGCGGTGACCAGGTCGGTGCCGCTGATCTGCTTCAGCACGTAGCCGACCGCGCCCGCCATCACGGCGTCGAGGAGCGCCTCCTCGTCGTCGAAGGAGGTGAGCATCAGGCAGGCCAGGTCGGGCATCCGGGAGCGCAGTTCGCGACAGACGGACACCCCGTCACCGTCGCCGAGGCGGACGTCCAGGACGGCGACGTCGGGGCGCAGGGCGGGGACGCGGACGAGGGCCTGCGCGGCGGTGGCGGCCTCGCCGACCACCTCCAGGTCGGGTTCGCAGTCCAGCAGGTCGTGGACGCCGCGGCGCACCACCTCGTGGTCGTCCAGCAGGAACACCCTGACCGGTGCCGGGGTGTCGGTACCGGCCGTCTCGCTCGCCATCTCGCGGCTCCACCTTCCTCGCGCCCGGCACACTGCCGCGGGCCCACCGCATCATCGCCGACCGGAGGGCGCCGGCCCAGGGCCCAAGGACCCCATTCGGGCCGGCTGCCCCGAAGCGGCCCACCGACGGCACGGCCCACCGACGGCACGGCCCACCCGGCGCCTCCCGGCCGACGCCGGCCCGGCGCGGCGCCCGGTCAGGGCCGGTGGCGGCGGGCGTTGGCGAGACCGATCAGCAGGAACGCCGTCGAGACCACCCCCGCGCCGGCTGCCGCTCCGCCCAGCCGGGAGGCGACCGGCCCGCCGGCGGTGAGCAGCAGGGACAGCGCACCGAGCGCGGCGACGGCGAGCCCGACGAGCAGCCAGCCCGCCAGGATCCGGGCCGCCGGGCGCCGGCCGCGTGGCACGGGGCCGGCGTCGAGCATCGCCCAGCGCCGCCCGGACTCACGCTGCTCGCCCCGCCGGTGGCGGTACGCGCGGACCCTCAGGACCGCCCCGGCGACCAGGCCCGTCAGGGCGAACCCGGCGGCGGGCCGCCAGTCGGGGACGACCGGCAGCACTCCCCCGGCGAGCGCGAGCCCCACCCAGCAGACCACGCAGGCCGCAGCGGCGGTGCGGACGGACCGGGGGCGGTCCTCGCCCGCCCGGAGGTCGGCGACGGCGGGCAGGTACCAGACGCAGCCGGCCGCGGTGAGCGCGGCGGTACCGAGGGCCAGGACGGGGTGGGACATACCGGGTGCTCCTCGACCGGGCGGGCCTCCCCCGGGTCGCCGGGGGCCGCTCCGAAGCGGGTGGAAGGGAAGGGGTGGGACCGGCCCCGCCCGCCCGGGGCAGCGGAACGGGCGGGACCGGCGTTCTGGGCGGCGCGGGCGGCGGCGGGCGCGGGCCGTCAGCAGGCGCGGGCCGTCAGCAGGCCGTCACCGGTCCGGCGACCGGTCCGGTGGCCCGTCGCCGCGCCGCACCGCCCGGCGGGCCCGCGGGGCGGGGACGTCGTACCGGGCCGGGGTGACGCCGGCCAGGTGCTCGGCCGGTTCGCCGTTGTTCTCCACGAAGTCCAGCGCCGCGATCCCGGGGTGGTGCAGGTCGAACGCCGGGGACTCCGAGCGGATCCGGGGCAGGGTGGCGAAGTTGTGCCGCGGCGGCGGGCAGGAGGTGGCCCACTCCAGCGAGCGTCCGTAGCCCCACGGGTCGTCGGTGGTGACGCGCTCGCCGTACTTGGCGGTCTTCCAGACGTTGTAGAGGAACGGCAGGATCGACAGGCCGAGCAGGAACGAGCCGAGGGTGGACACGGTGTTGAGGAGGGTGAAGCCGTCCGAGGCCAGGTAGTCGGCGTAGCGCCGCGGCATGCCCTCGGCGCCCAGCCAGTGCTGCACCAGGAAGGTGCTGTGAAAGCCGATGGTGAGGGTCCAGAAGCTGATCCGCCCGAGCCGCTCGTCCAGCATCTTCCCCGTCATCTTCGGCCACCAGAAGTGGAAGCCGGCCATCATGGCGTAGACGACCGTGCCGAACAGCGTGTAGTGGAAGTGGGCGACGACGAAGTACGAGTCGGAGACGTGGAAGTCGATCGGCGGCGCCGCCAGCAGCACCCCGGTCAGCCCGCCGAACAGGAAGGTGACCAGGAACCCGACCGTCCAGAGCATCGGCGTCTCGAAGCTCAGCGAGCCCTTCCACATGGTGCCGACCCAGTTGAAGAACTTCACCCCGGTGGGCACCGCGATCAGGAAGGTCATGAAGGAGAAGAACGGCAGCAGCACCTGGCCGGTGACGTACATGTGGTGCGCCCAGACCGTCACCGAGAGGCCCGCGATCGCCACGGTGGCGGCGATCAGACCCGCGTAGCCGAACATCGGCTTGCGGGAGAAGACCGGGATGACCTCGGAGACGATCCCGAAGAACGGCAGCGCCAGGATGTACACCTCGGGGTGGCCGAAGAACCAGAACAGGTGCTGCCAGAGCATCGCACCGCCGTTGGCCGGGTCGAAGACGTGCGAGCCGAACTTGCGGTCGCACTCCAGCGCCAGCAGCGCGGCGGCCAGCACCGGGAAGACCATCAGCACCAGGACGGAGGTGAGCAGAACGTTCCAGCAGAAGATGGACATCCGGAACATGGTCAGGCCCGGGGCGCGCATGCAGATGATGGTGGTGATGAAGTTGACCGCGCCCAGGATGCTGCCGAAGCCGGACAGCGTGACGCCCATGATCCACATGTCGGCGCCGACGCCCGGCGAGTGGATCGCGTCCGAGAGCGGCGCGTAGAGGAACCAGCCGAAGTCGGCCGCGCCCTGCGGGGTCGCGAAGCCGGCGGCGGCGATCAGCGAGCCGAACATGAACAGCCAGTAGGCCAGCATGTTCAACCGGGGGAACGCGACGTCCGGCGCGCCGATCTGCAGCGGCATGATCCAGTTGGCGAAACCGGTGAACAGCGGCATCGCGAACAGCAGCAGCATCACCGAACCGTGCATGGTGAAGGCCTGGTTGAACTGTTCGTTGGAGAGGATCTGCGTCCCCGGCCGGGCGAGTTCGGCCCGCATCACCAGCGCCAGGACGCCGCCGATCAGGAAGAACCCGAACGCCGACACCAGGTACATCGAGCCGATCGTCTTGTGGTCGGTGGTCGTCAGCAGCCTGACCAGGGCCGAGCCGGGCCGGCGGGCCCGTACTCCGGCCGGCCGGGCGGCCGACGGCGGCGACGGCGGCGCGCTGTCGCCCGGTGCCTCGATGGCGCTCAAGGACGCACTCCTTCGAAGTTCTGCGAATGGATGGTGATCCATGATCAGAACTCGACGGCCCGGCGCCCCAGGGCCGTTGGGCCCGGCGGTCCCGGGTCGGTGGGCCTCCGCCCCGGGCCGGGGCCAGGGACCTCCGACGGGCGTCCGGCGCTCGCCGGATCCCGCCGGGACCCGGGCCCGGGCATCCCGCCGGGGCCCGGACCAGGACGCACCGAAGCGCCGGTGCGGGCCGGAAGCCGGACATGCCGAAGCACCGGTGCGCCGCCGCGGGGCCCGGGGGCCACCGCGACACCGCACCGGCGGCGGACCGGCGCTACCGGCCGGCGGCCCCGGCCGGGGTCAGCCGGGAGCCCGTCACCAGCTCCGGCCGGATGGCCACGATGTGGTCAGTCCCGGCGTCCACCCAGGGCGTCAGCAGCGCCCGGTACCGGGCCAGCAGGACCGGGTCGGTGACCGGGCGGGCGTAGCCGGTGACGACCACGCTCCAGCCGAGCCTGGTCCGCGGGTCGATGGCGTCGGCCTCGTAGGCGACCACCACGCCCGCCGCGTCGGCCCCGAGCGTGGCCGCGCCCAGCGCCGCCGCGTCGTCCGTCCGGATCACCACGGTGTCGTCGACCAGCAGGTGGTTGACCGGGCGGACGGCGGGCAGCGCCCGCAGCGTGAAGACGATCCGCCCGAACGGCGCGCTGCCGAGCAGCCGCAGCGCCTCGGCCCGGTCGATCGGCACCAGCCGGCGCGGCGGGGCCCCGGTGTGCGGCGGCCGACCGCCGCCGGGCGGCTGCCCCGCGAGGCGGCGCAGCGTCCGCAGCCGGTGGCGGACGGCCCCGGTTCTCACGAGGTGGCCGCGATCAGGCCGAGCAGGCCGTCGAAGCGCCGGTAGAGCACCCGGCCGCCCCGCGTCCCGGGCTGGGCGAAGAACAGGAACGGCAGGTCGGCGGCGCAGAGCCGGTCGACGGCTCCGGCCTCCGTCAGTTCGGGTGCGCCGACCGGGCTGAGGGTGAATGGGACGGCCGGGCGGGTGGGCGGCCCGGCGGCGCCGGTGCGCGCGAGCCGGTAGCCGGTGGGGCCGGTCCGGTAGACGACGGCGTCGGTCTCGGTGGCCGGGTCGGTGAACAGGTGGATGTCGAAGTCCATCGCGTCCATGGTCCGGGCCGCCGCGTCGGGCGAGCACCACACCAGATGGGCCTCCTTGCGCCGCGCGATGTGGCGCGGGCCGGCCGAGGACGCCGCCAGGGCGGACCGGACGCCGGCGCGCGGCAACCCGGTGCACGGGTGCGCGGCGAACGGCGCCGCCACGGCGGCCACCGGCGCCCGGCCGGCGCGCGACGGCCCGCCCTGCGCGGGAACGGCGGAGAGCAGACCGGCCCCGGCCGCCCGGCGCGGCCACGGCAGCGGCGTCCAGCCGGTGGTGACGGCCGTGATCCGGGCGCGCAGCCCGTCGGCCAGCCGGTCCAGGGCGGTGGCCCGGTCGGCGGCGGCCTCCTGGACGCGGATCCGCCGCCCGTCCACCTCGGCGTTCACCTGCGCCAGCACGGCCCGCGTGCCGACCGGCCGGATCCGTACCCGGACCGCCTCGACCAGCGCGTCCGCCCCGCCCACCACCGCGGCGATCCGGGCCCTGGCGTCGATCGCGACCCCTCGCGCGAGCCCCTCGTCCACCTGTATCGCGACCAACTCGCCCACCTCAGGCCTCTCCTGTCCCGTCACGAAGTCCGCCGTCCCGTCACGTCTGCCCACCGGTACGCCCCGCACACCCGTCAGGCGCTCACGATCCCGCCGGCGGTCGGAGCCGGAAAGGGCCGAAGGGCCCGTTCGCGCGCGCCGACCGGGCCCGGGCCGCGCCCGCGCGGGCCCCCGGGGGCCCGGGTCGTGCGCACCCCACCCGGCGGGCGGGCCGCCCGGCCCGGATCATGCGGGCGGAGCGCCACAAAGATGGGGGGCCGTCCCCCATGCCCCGGCGGCCGGGGCAGGGCAAGGATCAGCACGAGGGCGGCGGCTTCGACGGCGACGCGGCCCTCTCGCGGCATCGGAGGTGCGGTGGTGGCAGAGGTGGACGCCGTGCGCAGAGCGCACCCCGACGGGGGCGGCGTACCGGTTCAGGGCCCGGTCGCACCGGCGTCCGCCAAGGCCGCCACGACGCCGCACCCTCCGATGCCCGGCGACCCGCCGGCCCGGCTCCACACACCCGCCCCGGCCCCGCTGCACGCCACGGCGCCCCGGGTCCGGCGCACCCGGGCGGACCGGGCCGTCTGGTGGGAGCGGGCGCTGACCCCCGGTCTGCCCCGGCCGCCGGCCCGCCCCGACTGGGCCGCGTTCACCGAGGCCGCCGTCGCCGCCGCCCCCGTGCGGCCGATCGTGCCGCGCGCCGCCTACCCGGGGCTGACCGGCTTCGCCCTGGTCCTGGCGCCGTTCGCCGAGCGCGCCCTCGTCCGGCTGCCGGCCGTGCTCGACCCCGCCGCCCACCGCCCCGGCCGGCCCGGGCGGCTGGACGTCCCCGCCCTGCGGGCCGGCTTCACCGCCCGCCTCGCCCGGCGCCTCGCCCGGATCGCCGCCCGCACCCTGGTCCTCGAACTGCACACCGCGCGGACCGGCGGGCGGCTCGCGGGCACCACCCCGCAGGAACGGTTCCGCTCCTTCCTCGCCCTGACCGCGCGCCGCGACGGTCTCGCCGGGCTGCTCCGCGGGTACCCCGTCCTGGCCCGGCTGCTCGCGCAGACCTGCCTGGACGCCGCCGACGCGCACGCCGAACTGCTCACCCGCTTCGCCGCCGACCGGCCGCTGCTGGTCGCCGGCCTGCTGCACGGCACCGACCCCGGGGCGCTGGTGGCCGTCGACTCCGAGGCCGGCGACCGCCACCGGCGCGGCCGCGCCGTCAGCGTGCTGCACTTCGCCAACGGCTCCGCCGTCGTCCACCGCCCCCGCCCGCCCGCCGCCCACCGGCACTTCAACGCCCTGCTCGGCTGGTTCAACGCGCAGCCCGGCGTGCCCCGGCTGCGCGCGCTGGGGCTGCTGGACCGGGGCGACTACGGGTGGACGGAGTACGCCGAGGCCCACCCCTGCCGCACCGGCTACGAGGTCGAGCGGTTCTACCGGCGCCAGGGCGCGCTACTGGCGCTGCTGCACGCCCTGGACGGCACCGACCTGCACTACGAGAACCTCGTCGCGGCCGGGGACCAGCCCGTCCTGGTGGACGTCGAGACACTGTTCCACCCGCCGGCCCGGGCCTGCCCGGCACCGGACCCGGCGGCCCGGGCCCTGGAGGAGTCGGTCCACCGGGTCGGCCTGCTGCCGCAGTTGCTGCTCGGCGACGAGGGCGCCGTGGACGTCTCCGGCATCGGCGGCGGCCGACGGTCCACCTCCCCGGTGGAGGGCGTGGACTGGACGGGCGCCGGCACCGACGAGATGCGGCTGGTCCGGCGCGCCCGCCCGCTCGCCGAGGCCCGCAACCGGCCCCGGCTGGACGGCGCGCCCGCCGACCCGGCCGAGTACACCGACGCCCTGGTGACCGGCTTCCGGGCCGGCTACACCGCCATCACCGGCGGGCGCCACCAACTCGTCGGCGCCCACGGCCTGCTGCGCTCCTTCGCCGAGGACGAAGTCCGGGTGGTGCCCCGCGCCACCCGGGTGTACGCACGGCTGCTGGACGAGTCGACCCACCCGGACGTGCTGCGCGACGCCGCCGCCCGGGGCGCCGTCCTGGAACTGCTGCGCACCGACGCCGTCGCCGACCCCGGCCGCCCGGAACTCGCCGACCACGAGCTCGCCGACCTCCGCTCCGGCGACGTCCCGCTGTTCACCACCCGCCCCGGCAGCCGCGACCTGTGGACCTCCACCGGCCGCCGGCTCCCCGGCGAACTCGCCGAGACCGGGCTGGCCCGCGTCGAGGCCAAGCTGGCGGCCCTCGGCGAGGTCGACCGCAAGGACCAGGAGTGGATCGTCCGGGCCGCGATGGCCGGCGCCGCCCCGACCCCCGCGCACCGGCCCGGCCGGCCGGCGCCGGAGAACGTCTGGGCCACCGCGCCCGAGCCCGAGCAGCTCCTCGCCGCCGCCCGGGGCGTGGGCGACCAGCTGGTCGCGGCCGCCTACCAGGGGCGGTCCCGCACCAACTGGCTCGGCCTGGAGCTGCTCGCCGACCGCTACTGGCGGGTCCGCCCGCTCGGCGCCGACCTGGCCGGCGGCTACACCGGCACCGCGCTGTTCCTCGCCCAACTGGCCGCCCTCACCGGCTCCGACCGCTACGCCGAGGTGGCCCGCCGGACCCTCGCACCCGTTCCCGGCCTGCTCGACACCCTCGGCGCGCACCCCGACCGGCCGGCCGCCGTCGGCTCGGGCGGCTTCGCCGGGCTCGGCGGTATCGCCTACGCGCTCACCGAGATCGGCCGCACCCTGGACGACCCGCTGATCCGGCAGTGGACCGGCCCGGCGGTCGCGCTCACCGCGGCCGCCGCCGCCCGCGAGACGGACCCCGGTGTGCACAGCGGCACCGCCGGCGGCCTGGCCGCGCTGCTCGCCGTGCACACCGCCACCGGCCGGCCCGGGGCGCTGGCCGCCGCGACGGACTGCGCCGACCGGCTCGCCGCCCTGCCGGTGCCCGCCGCCGCCGGCTTCGCCCACGGCTCGGCGGGCACCGGCTGGGCGCTGCTGCGGTACGCGGACACCGTCGGCGAACCCGCCGACGGACCGCACCACCGGGCGGGCCTGGCGGCCCTGCACGCCGCCACGGCCGCGCGCGCCCGGGAGTCCTCCTGGTGCCGAGGCCGCCCCGGGATCGCCCTCGCGGTGGCCGACAGCCCGTCCGCCCGCGCGGACCGGCGGCTCGCCGAGTGGGCCCAGCGCGCCGTCCGCAACACCGCGCGGGCCGCCCCGACGGCCGATCAGAGCCTGTGCCACGGCGAGTCGGGCGTACTGGAGCTGCTCGGCCGAGGCGGCCCGGCCACCGGGCGGACGCCGTGGGTGCGCCGGGCGGCCTCGCTGCTGGCCGGCGTCGACCAGGACGGCCCGCGCTGCGGCACCCCCGGGTCCGTCCCGCACCCGGGCCTGCTCACCGGCCTGGCCGGGATCGGCCACGGGCTGCTCCGGCTGGGCTTCCCCGAGCGGGTGCCGCCCGCCCTGCTGCTGCGCCCCCGCCCCCCGGCCGAAAGGCCGGCCCCCTGACCGCACGCCGTGTACCGTCCACGACGACCGAAGCGGCGCGGCGGGCGAGCACCGCTCGCCCGGGCCGAACCCGGCCGCACGCGCTCCACCGACGAACGGGAGTACCGCACCGCATGAACGACACCGACCTGGCACAGACCTGGAACCAGCCGGACGCCCGGCCCGAGGAGGCGGTGGACCATCCCGCCGGGGACATCCGGCTGCGGGCCGGCGGCGGGCTGGGCCTGCGCTCGCAGCTCCTGTCCGCCGCCGGCGGCTCCGTCTCCCCGGCCTTCGAGTTCCCCACCATGACCGTCCCGATCTGACCGGACCGATCCGAGCGGCCAGGGGCACCGGGCACCGCCCGTGACACCCCGACAGCGATCGCCACGTCCCGGCCGTGAACGGCCCGGCGAACGGGCCGCACGCCACCGACGCCGGACCGTGCGCCCCTGAGGGCGCGGCCGGCCGCCATCGGGGACCGGGCAGCGCCCCGGTGGCGGACCGGAGCGGCGCCTCGCCGATGTGGCCGTACGGTGACCGGCCCGTGCCGGACAGGTGTTCGCTTCGTGGCCGATTCACCACTCTACAGATCGGAGAGGCCGTCAAGTAGCCTGCGGGCCATGCGGACCACTTCGTCGATCACCGTCGGCCGGGCAGCCGAGCTCGGCCGGCTCGGCAGCGCGCTCGCCGCCGCCCGGCAGCGGTCCGGACGGGCGGTCTTCCTGCTCGGCGAGGCCGGGATCGGCAAGTCGCGGCTGGCCGGCGAGTGCGCCTACCAGGCCTACGGGCTGGGCCTGCCGGTCCTGCGCGGGCGCGGCAGCTCCACCGGGACGGTCACCCCGTTCCGGCCGCTGATCGAGGCGCTCTCCTCCCGCTTCCGGGCCGCCGGGCCGCCCACCGACCCCGAACTCGACCCGTACCGGCCCGCCCTGGCCCGGCTGGTGCCCGAATGGCGCGGGGCGGCGGCCTCGGCGGCCGGGGCCGGCGCGTACCCCGAGACGGTGGTCGAGCTCGCCGAGGCACTGCTGCGCCTGCTCGCGGTGCTCGGCCGGGACGCGGGCTGCGTGCTGCTCCTGGAGGACCTGCACGACACCGACGCGGAGACGGTCGCCGTCCTGGAGTACCTGGTCGACAACCTGGCCGGCCTGCCCGTCCTGCTGGTCGGCACCCTGCGGGCCGAGCGGGGCCCGGCGCTGGACCTGGTCCGGGCCGCCGAACGCCGCCGTGCCGCCGCCGTCTCCGAACTGCGCCCGCTGCCGCCCGCCGACGTCCGGGCGATGGCCGCCGCCGTCCTGGAGAGCGACGCCGCCGACGTCCCGGCGGCCGTCCTGGAGACGCTGGCCGACCGCGCCGACGGCTCGCCCTACCTGATCGAGGAACTGCTCGCGGACATGCTGGCCGGCGGCGCGCTGCACCGGGCCGGCGGCCGATGGGAGGTGGCCGGGGGCCTGCGCACCGGCGTGCCGAGCACCATCGTCCGCAGTTGGGGCCGGCGGATCGACCAGCTGGACCCGCCCGTGCGCGACCTGCTGCTCACCGCCGCCACCCTGGGCAGCCGGTTCTCGGTGGCCACCGTCCAGCTGATCACCGGGTACGACGACCGGACGCTCTTCAGCCACCTGCGGTCGGCCTCCGAGGCCAACGTCATCGTGCCCGACGGCGCCGCCCCGGACCGCTACGCCTTCCGCCACACCCTCACCGCCGCCGCCGTCACCGCCGCCCTGGCCCCGGCCGAGCGGGCCGCCGTGGCCCGCCGGGCGGCCCGGGCGATCCTCCGCGCCGATCCGGAACTCGCCGACGAACGACGCCAGTTGGTCGCTTCCCTGCTGCTGGCCGGCGGGGACCGGACGGGCGCCGCCGTGCACTTCGCCGAGGCCGGCCGACGCGTGCTGGAGGCCGGCGCCGCCGGCTCGGCGGTGGTGCTGCTGGAGCGGGCGCACGAACTCGCCGGGGACGCCGAACGGGCCGCCGTGACCGAGCAGTTGCTGCCGGCCCTGGCCGAGGCGGGCCAGCTGGACCGGGCCTTCGAGCTGGTCCGCACGCTGCCCCCGGTCCGGCCGGAGCCGGCGGCGGCCTGCGCCGCGGCGGTCCGCGGCCCGGCCACCGACCGCCGGGTCGACCTGCACACCCGGCTCGCCTGGGCGGCCGTGATGGCCGAACGGGCCGCCGAGGCCGCCGCCCAGGTCGCCGCCGCCCGCGCCCTCTCGGGTGCGCACCCGCGCCCCGAGCAGGACGCCGCACTCGTCGTGGTCGAGGGCCACCTGGCGCTCCTGCCCGACCACGCGCCCACCGCGCCCGAGGGCGGCGCGACCGCCGCCGGGGCCCCGGGCGACGAGCACCCCGGACGGGCCCGGCTGGCCCGCACCGAGGCCCTGGCCCGCCGGGCCGCCGAGGTGGCCGAGCGCTCCGGACTGCCGGTGGTCGCCTGCCAGGCCTGGCAGTTGCTCGCCCTGCTGGCCCGCGAACGCGGCTTCGACGACGCCGACGCCTGCCTGGAGCGGATGCTGGCGGTGGCCGAGGCCCACGCCCTGCCCGTCTGGCGGGTGGAGGCGCTGCTGCGGCTGGGCGCCAACGCCTTCATGCGCACCGGCGACGGCGCCCGCCTCGAACGCGCCCGGCAGGCCGCCGCCGGCCTCGGCGCGATCGTGCTCACCCAGACCCTCGACGGCCTGCTCGCCATGAACGCCGTCCTGCGCGGCGAATGGCGGACCGCCCGCGAGATCGTCGACCGCTGCCTCGACGCCACCGCCCGGCTGAACAACGTCCCCGCGCACCGCTACCTGCTGCTCGGCTCGGCGACCCTGGCCGCCCATCGCGGCCGGGGCCGGGAGATGGAGCGCGAACTGGTCCGGTTCCGCCAGGCCGGCGGCGAGGAGTCCTTCCTGATGCCCCTGCGGCACGGCCTCTGCCGCGCCATCGGCGCGCTGCTCGCCGAGGACCGCGCCGGGGCCCGGGCCGAACTGGCGGCCGGCCTCGCCTGGGAGCAGGAGCACCCCAACGTGTTCTACCTGGCCGGCCGGCACGGGCTGCACCCGCTGCTGGAGGTCGCCGAGGGCCACTGGCAGCGCCCCGACCTGACCCGGGCCATGGCCGCGCCCGCCACCGAACTCGCCTGGAACCGCCAGTTCCTGGGCTTCGCGGAGGCCGTGCTGCTCGGCCGCGAGGGCCGGCCGCGGGACGCCGCCCGCGCGGTCGACGAGGCCCGCGCGGCGGCGGCGCCCTTCCCGCTCGCCCACCACCTGGCGCTGCGGCTGACCGCCGAAGCGGCCCTCGCCGACGGCTGGGGCGACCCGGTGGGCTGGCTGCGCACCGCCGAGGAGTACTTCCACGAGGCCGGCGTCCAGCCGGTGGCGGCCGCCTGCCGGGCCCTGCTGCGCCGGGCGGGCGCCAGCGTCGCCCAGCACCGCGGCGGCCGCGACGCCGTCCCCGCCGGGCTGCGCAGCTGCGGGGTGACGCTGCGCGAGTACGAGGTCCTCGCCCTGCTCACCGACCGCCCCGGCAACCAGCAGCTGGCCCGGACGCTCTCCATCTCCCCCCGCACGGTGGAGAAGCACGTGGCCAACCTGCTCGCCAAGACCGGCCGCCCGGACCGCGCGGCCCTCTGCGACCTCGCCGCGGAGGTCTGCGCCGGACCGTGACGGTCCGGCCGCCCCGCCGGTCCCGCCTCGCGGACCGCACGGCTCTCCACGGCCTCGCCGCCGGACCGTGACGGCTCCGGGTCCGGCCCCCGGCTCAGGGAGTGAGCCGGACGATCTCGCCGAGTTCCAGGGCCGCGTACACCGCGCCGTCCGGAGCCACCGCGATGCCGTGCGGTTCGGCGGCCGGCACCGGCAGCTCGTACCCGGCGTAGTGGCCGTCGGCGGTGAGCGAGCCGAGCCGGTTGCCGGCCCACTCGGTGAACCAGAGCCGGCCGTCGGGGGCGGCCGCGACGGCGTGCGGCCGGGCGGCCCGGTCGGGCAGCGGATGCTCCGTCACCCGGCCGTCCACCGTGATCCGGCCGACCTGGCCGGCGCCGATCTCGGCGAACCAGAGCGCACCGTCGCCACCGGCGGCGATGCCGACGGGCGCGGCCCCCTCGGTCGGCAGCGGGTGGACGGTGATCTCGCCGTCGACGGTGATCCGGCCGACGGCCCCGGCCTGGTTGAGGGTGAACCAGAGCGCGCCGTCCGCCCCGGCCGTGATCATCGACGGGAAGGCGCCGGTCACCGGCAGCGGGTACTCCGTCACCCGGCCGTCCACGGTGATCCGTCCGATCCGGTCCGCGTTCAGCTCGGTGAACCAGAGCGCGCCGTCCGGGCCGGCCACGATCCCGTACGGCCCGGCGGCCTCGGTCGGCAGCCCGAACGACCGCTCCCGGCCGTCGGTGCCGATCCGTCCGATCCGGTGGTCCCGCATCCGCGCGTACCAGAGCGCGCCGTCCGGCCCGGTCGTGATCACCGACGGTCCGGACGCCGCGGAGCCCGTCCCGAACCGCCGCACCGACCCGTCCGCCGCCAGCCGCCCGATCTCCCCGGCGTGCACCAGCGTGAACCAGACACCGCCGTCCGGCCCCACCGTGATGCCGTACGGGCCGGCCTTCCCGTCCGCCACCCGGAACCGCTCGAACTCCCCGCGCATCCCCGCTCCTCGACTGTCGCGACGTGATCGTCTCCATGCTGTCACGCCGTCACCGGCCTTTGTCGGTGGCGTCGGCTACCGTCCTGGGCCATGGGGATCTACCTGGTGAGCGTGGCCGCCGACGACTGGCGCGACGAGGAGGTGCTCGGGCCGGTGGCCGGGGCGGTCGACGCCGAGCTGGGCCGGCGCGGCCTGGCGCCGTTCGTCTGTCCGGAGCCCGTCCGGGCCGGGCGGCGCCCCGGCACCCGGTTCGAGGAGAAACTCCACCGTCCGATCGGCGGCTTCGACCGGCTCTGCCGGGCGCGGTCCGACGACACCCACGAGGCGCTGCTCGGCTGGGAGGTGCTGCTGCCGGTCGACCTCGCCGACTCCGTGGTCCTGCCGGCGCGGTCGGAGGACGACGACCCGACGACGGTCGGCGGCGCCCGGCGGGCGCTCGCCGCCGCCCGGCGCCTCGCCGACCGGCTCGCGCTGCCCGCCGGGATACCCGAGCACTGCGACGGCCTCGACCTGGGCCGCTGGTTCGACGGCCCGGCGGCCGTCGCGGCCGCCACCGCCCCCGGCCCCTGGAGCGAGGACCTGGACGCCGCCTACTACACCGCGGTCTACCTGCGGGCGGCCGAGCACGCGCTCCGGCGCGGCTGCCCGGTGGCCTACTCCTGACCCGGGCCCCCGCCGGCGTCCCCGTCCTCGCGGTCGCCCCCGCCCGCGCCGGCCGGAGCCGCCCCGCGTAGGCCGCGGCCGACGGGGTCCGCGGTGCCGCGCAGGACGGAGACCACGCCCACCCCGGCGGCGCAGATCGGGACGGCCAGCAGCGCCCCCAGGATGCCCGCGATTCCGGCACCCGCCACCACGGCGACCATGATGGTGGCCGGGTGCAGCTCGACGGTGCGGCTCTGGATCACGGGCTGGAGGATGTTCCCCTCGACGACCTGGACGGCGAGGACGATGCCGAGCGCCCAGAGCGCCGTCCCCAGCCCCCCGTCGGCCAGCGCGACCAGGACGGCGACCGTCCCGGAGAGGAAGGCCCCGACGAACGGGATGTACGCGCCCATGAACACCAGCGCGCCGAGCCCGGGCGCCCCGGGGATGTCGAGCACGAGCAGGCCGACGGTGATGAAGAAGGCGTCGATCAGGGCGATCAGGGTGGTGCCCCGCATGAAGCCGGCCATCGCCTCGAACGCCCGGTCCGCGCAGGCGACGACCGTCTCGGCGCCGCCGCCCGGGAGGTGCGCGCGGAGCGCCTCCGGGGTGCGGTGACCGTCGCGGAGGAAGAAGAAGACCAGGGCGAGCGCCAGCACGGCGCCGGTGAGGATCTGGGTGGCGAGGCCGAGGCCGGAGAGCACGCCGTTGGTCACCGTGGAGATCAGCGAGCTGGTCTCGCCCGAGGCGTTGTCCAGCGCGTGGCGGATCTTCTCGCCGACCGGTCCGAGCCAGTCGGCGAGCCGGTCGCCGGCCTCCTGGAGCGACTCGGCGATCTGCGGGGCGCTGTGCACCAGCGAGTTGACCAGCAGGGCGATCACCCCGCCGACGGCGGCGACCAGGAGGGCGCAGGTCAGCCCGGCGGCGGCGCCGCGGCCGAGCCCGCGGCGGACCAGCCACGGCATCACGGGGTAGAGCAGCGAGGTGCCGAGCAGCGCCAGGATGACCGGCACGGTCGCCGCGCGCAGTTCGACCAGGGCGAAGACGACCAGCGAGGCGACGGTGATCAGGAGGATGACCGCGACCGACCAGGCGGCCGCCGCCCGGACCGGGGGCGGCAGCATCAGATAGGGCCTGCGGTGGTCCGCCCACCGCTCGCCGGGAGCCCTGTCGGGCGGAAGCTCCCCCGCCATGTCCACCTCCGCCTGGCTCGACCGGTCCAATTTCCCCATCTCAGCAGATGATCTGACCGATCGCCCGTTATGTCCGACCCCTGGCGTGCCCGGCGCGACCGCGCGGCGGGATCGGGCTTCCGGACGTCCACGCCCGTCGCCGACCACCGGCAGAGCCGATTCAACCGGCCCCGGCCCGGCCGGGCCCGGAGGAATCGCGGAGCCTCACCCCATCGGGAACGGCGCCTCGCACCCCTGTGGCCCGGTCGAACGCCGGACCTACCCGGCCTCCTCGAAGCTGACCGCCCCGCCCCCGCCGGCGAAGGCCAGCACCCGCTCGGCCTCCGCCTCCGCCGCCCGCCGGTCATCCCGGCCGAGCGCCGCGAACGGACGGACCGCCACCGCCCGTTCACCGGCCGGGCCCTCGGTCAGCTGCCAGCTCCCGGCGACCAGGCCGTCGACCAGCACCGTCCCGAGCACGATGCCGTTCTGCGTCATCACCCGCGGCCGGTACTCCTCGGGCAGCACCCGGGTGCGGTCGGCGTGCGAGAGCAGCAGGTTGTCGAAGGGCGCCAGCAACCGGACGGGCGCCGGGACGGCCGGGTCGGGCCGGGGCGCCCCCGGCAGGTCGTACAGCAGCCGGCCGTGCTCGTCGCGGAAGGTGACCAGCTCCGGCGCGAGCCGCTTCAGCACCGCGCCCAGCCGGCTGAGCCCGCACCACTTCTGCAGGTCGGCGACGGTCGCCGGCCCGAAGGCGGCGAGGTAGCGCCGGGCCAGCGCGTCCAGCGAGGGCGCCCGGTCCAAGGGTCGGCCCAGCCAGGACTCGGCGGTGGTGTGCGCCGCCGCCCCGCTCCGGCCCCAGAGGCCGCGCGGCGGCACCTGGACGAGCGGCAGCAGGCAGCGCGCGGCCTGGGCCAGGGCGGCGGGGTCGCGGTCGGGCCGGCCGGCGGCGAGCACCCCGCCGAGCTGCTGGAAGGTCAGCGGCCGCTCCTCCAGCAGCACCCGCGCCTCGTCGGCGAGCGCGGTGAGGTCCAGCCCGGCGAGCCGCTTGCCGTAGGCGGAGCGCAGGCCCTGGTCGAGCACCGGCTGGACGAGCGGGCGCAGCGTCCGGCAGTCGTCCGCCGTCACCAGGTGGATGGTGCCGCGGTGGAGGGCGATCCGGACCACCTCGCGCCGCTGGAACAGGTCGTCGAGAAGGTCGGGCGTGAAGCCCGCCAGCCGGCTGAGCAGCCCCAGGTAGGGCGGCTGCGGCACGGCCTGGGCCTGCAGCCCGCCCAGGTGGCCGACCATCGCGGCCGGCGTCATGGCGCTGCGGGCGAGCAGGTGCTGACGGGCCAGCAGGGCGCGGCCGAGCGCGCGGGTCCCGAGGACGGGCGGTCCGGTCACCGGCGGCCGTCCAGCACGTCGCGCAGCACGCCGATCCGGTTGCTGGTGATCGAGTCCACCCCGGCGGCGCGCAGCCGGCGCATGGTGCGGCGCAGGTCCGCGGTCCAGGTGGAGACGGCGAGGCCGGCGCCGTGGGCGGCGGCGGTGAACTCGGCGGTGGCCAGGCCGAACGGCGGATTGAGGTAGCGCGGGCGCAGGTCGTCCAGCAGGGCGCGGGCGGGCAGTCGCGGCTGCTTCCAGGTCAGCGCGATCTCGGCGTCGGGGGCGAGCGCGCGGACGGCGAGCATCGCGGTGGCGGGGCCGCAGAAGCCGACCCGGTGCTCGGCGCCGAGTCCGGTGACGGCCTCCCAGGCGGCGGCGACGGGGTGCGGGTCGTCCAGGTCGATCAGCAGCCGGGCGGCCGGGGAGGCGGCCGCGGCCTTGAGCGCCTCGGCGAGCGTGGGCACGGCGAGGTCTCCGTCGCGCAGCTCGTCGAGCTGGTCGAGGGTGACCCGGCGCAGGGCGCGGGGATCGCCCCAGAGCCGTTCGAGGGTCGCGTCGTGCAGCAGCACGGGCACGCCGTCGCGGGTGAGCCGGACATCGACCTCCACCGCGTCGGCGCCGGCGGCCAGCGCGGACTCGACGGAGGGAAGGGTGTTCTCGCGGTACCGGTACGGGTCGCCCCGGTGGGCGACGGCGAGCACCGGGCGACGGGTGGCGTTGGAGCCGGCGGTGGGGTTCATCGGGGCCCTCATCGGATCAGCCCCGCGAGCCACGGGGACAGGTACTGGTGGGTGACGGACTCGCGGTAGCTCGGCTCCCCCGGCACGGTGACGATCAGCGTGCAGGACGGCGGGAAGGTCCGCTGCTTCACGTGGACCAGCCCGCTCCAGACCGCGTCGAGGAAGGCGGGCACGCTGTCGCGCGGTACGTCGAAGGCGATGTCCTCGACGGTGACGACCGCCTCGTCGTGGACGAAGAGCCGGACGGTGAGCCCGGGGCGGCCGGTGATCTCCAGCAGGGCCTCGTGCGGGATCGCGTCGAGTCCTTCGGCGCGGTCGTGGCCGCCGACCAGTCCGGCGAAGGTCTGGTCGCGCCCGATGTCGTGGGAGGCGCGCACCTCGCGGCCGTGCCGGGCGGCCATCGCCTCGACCGCGAACACGGCGCTCTGGGTGGACGGCAGCGGCGGGTGGGGCATCGAGTGGCGGTCCTCTCGTCGGCGGGGTTCGGCTGTGCGCTCGCCCGGCTCTCCCCGGGCGGGTGGTCAGCGCAGTTCGACCATCACATTGGTCGACTTGATGACCGCCGTCGCGGGCGCTCCGGGCACCAGCCGGAGCTCCTCCGCCGACTCCCGGCTGATCAGCGAGACCACCCGGAACGGCCCGGCCTGGATCTCGACCTGCGCGGCCACGTCACCGAGCACCACATCGGTGACGATGCCGGGGAACCGGTTGCGGGCCGAGGACGGCCGCCCCTCGGCCTCGGCGTTCTCGGGCCGGGCGAGCTCCCGGGCGAAGGCGGCCAACTGGGCGCCGGGGATGATCCGGTGGCCGTGCTCGTCCCGCTCGGCGGCGACCCGGCCGGCGTCCACCCAGCGCCGCATGGTGTCCGAGCTCACACCGAGCATCGCCGCGGCCTCGCCGATCCGGTACGGGTTGACCGGCGCGTCGGACTGGCCCATGTGCGACTCCTGACGGTGGTTCGGTAGCACGTCCGGTGGCACGTGCGGTGTCACGTGTGACACCCCGTCCGGCTTCCCGGCGGGGCGGCGGCGCTGGTCCGGCCGCCCCCGCCATCCTGCCGTACCGGCCGCCCGCCCGGCCAAGCGGAGCACCGTACGCCCGCCGGGGCCGCCCCCCCGCGCCCGGTCCGGTGCGCCTAGGGCTCGCCGAAGAGGTCGCGCCGGACGGCGTCGCCGGCGGTGAGGACGGCGCCGGCGAGCACCGCGCCGCCGCCCGCCGTACCGGCCCGGACCTCGGTGCGCAGGGGGGAGAGCCCGGCCAGGCGGCGTTCGACCCGGCCGGCGAGTTCGGCCCCGCCGGCCCGGCCGACCTCGCCGCCGAGGACGACACAGCCCGGGTCGAGGACGACGCAGACCGCCGAGGCGCCGACCGCGATCCGCTCGGCCAGCTCGTCCAGGAACGGCCCGCCCGGCTCGCCCTCGCCGCACGCGCCGAGCGCCGTCCGAACGGCGGCCTCGGCGGCCGCGGCGTCGTCGGCCGGGCCGGCGGGCAGACCGTGGGCGCGGGCGAGGCCGCAGACCGCCGCGCTGCCGACCAGGCCGTGGAACCCGCCCTCGCATCCGGCGGCGCTGGGCAGGCCCGCGGTGCCGGGGACGGGCAGGAAGCAGATCTCGCCGGTGCCGCCGGAGGCGCCGCGGCGCAGCCTCCCGTCGAGGATCACCGCGGCACCGACGCTGTGGCCGAGCCAGATCAGGACGAAGGTCTGCTGCCCCCGGGCGACGCCGATCCGGTACTCGGCGCGGCCGGCCAGGTTGACCTCGTTCTCCAGGATCACCTCGGTGCCGGGCAGTGCCTCCAGGGCGGTGAGCAGTTCGGCGTGCCAGCTCGGCAGCGCACCGGTGCTGTAGAGCCGGCCGGTGGCGGGGGCGACCAGCCCGGGGGCGCCGACGGCGACGGTGTGCAGCCGGTCCACGCCGGCCCGGCCCGCGGTCTCGCGCAGGGTGCGGACGATCCGTTCCGCCGTACCGGCGTCGCCCCGGCCCTCGACCGCCAGCTCGGCGGAGGCCAGGGTGTGCCCGGTGAGGTCGGCGACGACCAGGCTGACCCCGCCCGCCCGGACGTCGATCGCGGCGAGGTGGGCGCGCGAGGCGACCAGCGCGTACAGCCGGGCGTTGGGGCCGCGCCGCTGCTCGCCGCGCTCGCCGACCACGGCGACCAGGCCGGTCCGCTGGAGTCGTTCCAGCAGGTCGGCGACGGTGGGGCGGGAGAGCCCGGTGAGGTCGCGGAGCTCGGTGGCGGTCAGTGGCCCCTGATCGAGCAGCAGGTCGAGCGCCAGCCGGTCGTTGATCGCCCGGGCGGTGCTCGGCGTGGCCGTACGCACGGTGGTCATGGGCGTCATCCTTCCAGAGTGTTTCTATCAGGGTCCCTTCCTGATAATTTATCGGACGACGACACCCGCGCACGAACCACGCGATGGCGGGCATCACTCAACAGGAACCACCCACAGGGCACCGTCGCGCCACGGCGCGGCCGGGAGGGAACACCGGATGACCGACAGCCTGACCACAGGACCACCCCACGGCCGGCCGGCCGCCGGGCCCCTGGCGCACCCGCGCCGCGCCAGGGCGAGCATCGCGCTGGTCTTCGCCGTGCACGGCGCGGTCGGCGGCACCTTCGTCACCCGCATCCCCTGGCTCCAGGACCGGCTGGACCTCTCCCCCGGCCAGCTCGGGCTCGCCCTGGTGATGCCGGCCATCGGCTCCTCCCTCGCGATGCCGCTGGCCGGCCGGTTCGTCCACCGCTACGGGGGCCGGGCCGCGGTGCGCGGGCTGCTGTCGATCTGGTGCCTGGCGCTCACCCTCCCCGCCCTCGCCCCCTCGCTGCCGCTGCTCTGCCTGTTCCTGCTCGTCTACGGTGCGACGGCGGGCATGGCGGACGTGGCGATGAACGCCCAGGGCGTGGAGGTCGAACAGCGGCTGGGCCGCTCGATCATGTCCGGACTGCACGGGATGTGGAGCGCGGGCGGGCTGGTGGCCTCGGCCTTCGGCATCCTCGCCGCCCACCAGGACCTCGACGCCCGGCTCCAGCTGGCCGTCACCGCGGTGGTGCTCCTCTGCCTGGCCCAGCCGGCCTGCCGGGGCCTGCCCGACCTGCGGGCGGCCGAGGAAACCGAGGCCCCGCCGCGCTTCGCCCTGCCGCCGCGCAGCTCGCTCGTGATCGGCCTGGTGGGCTTCTGCGCGGTGTTCGCCGAGGGCGCCTCGATGGACTGGAGCGGCGTCTACCTCAAGGACGTCACCGGCGCCTCGGCCACCGTCGCGGCCGCCTCGTACACCGCGTTCGCGCTCACCATGGCCGCCAGCCGGCTGGCGGGCGACGCGGCGATCCGCCGCCTGGGCGCCGTGCGGGCGACCAGGATCAGCGGCGCGGTCGCCACCACGGGCGGCGTCCTGGTGGTCCTCGCCGACAGCCCGGCCCCGGCCATCGCGGGGTTCGCGCTGATCGGCATCGGCATCGCCGTCGTCGTCCCGCTCGCCTTCGCGGCCGCCGGCCGGATCGGCACCAACCCGAGCCAGGCCATCGCCGGCGTCGCGACGGTCACCTACACCTCGGGCCTGGTGGCGCCGGCCATCATCGGGGCGCTCGCCCAGGCCACCTCGCTCACCGTCTCCTTCGGCGTGGTCGCGGCGCTCGCCTTCGCCCTGCTGCTGAGCGCCGGCGCCCTGCGCCGGGCCGAGCCGGGCGCCGGGGCGGCGGCCACCGACCACCCGCCGACCACCGGGAAGCGGGCCACCGAAAATGTGATCGCACCGTCCTCGAAATAGCCTTGCCAAGGTAATTCTCGGGCGATATAGTGGCCCCGCACAATTGAATTCTTCGCTAATATCGCCAACTGCCGGATGCATGGAGCATCCGGCAGTTCCGCGACCAGTGGAGGAATTCTCCCGTGTGCTACGACGCCGACTCCGCGCCCCCCGCCTTCACCGCCGCCGGCAGCGCCCTGGCCGAATCCGCCGATCTCACCCTCGTTTCCGGCGACGGCACGGAATTCGCCGCCTTCCTGGCCCGGCCGGTCCGGCCGACCGGCCGCGGCGTACTCGTCCTGCCGGACAACCGGGGCCTTTCCGATTTCTACCGGGCGACCGCCGTCCGGCTCGCCGAACAGGGCCACCCGGCACTCGCCGTCGATTACTACGGGCGCACCGCCGGCGCCGGGCCGCGGGAGCGCGGGCCGGAATTCGGCGAGCTCCCGCACCTGCTGCCGCACCTGCTCGCCCTCACCCCGGACGGCCTCGACGCCGACCTCACCGCGGGCATCGGCCGGCTGCGCGCGACCGGCGTCACCGAGGTCGTCGCCCTGGGCTTCTGCTTCGGCGGCCGCCAGGCGTTCCGGGCCGCCGCCCCCCGGTTCGGCCTCGCCGGTGTGATCGGCTACTACGGCTACCCCGACGCCATCAACGGCGCCCCCGGCCCCATCCAGCTCGCCCCCGGCCTGACCGCCCCCGTGCTCGCCTTCTGGGGCGGCGCCGACGAGCACATCCCCGCCGAGACGGTCGCCGCCTTCGACGCGGCCCTCACGGCAGCCGGCTGTTCACACGAGTTCATGACCTTTCCTCAGGCGCCGCACAACTTTTTCGAACTGGGCGCCGTCGAACACACCGACGCGGCCAGGGAGTCCTGGCTGCGCCTGCTGGCCTTCGCCGCCGCCCCGGGCCCGTCCGGAGCGGCCTGACCCGGCCGGCGACCGTCACGTCCACAGCACAGGGGGACTCATGACCGGCCGAACCAGCAGCAAGCGACGTGTCGGCTCCGCCGCCGCCGTCACCGCCCTCGCCCTCGCCACCGGCCTGGCCGTGGCCACACCGGCCGGCCCGGCCCGGGCGGCGACCTCCGCCCCCTTCCAGATCGGGAACCTCGCCACCTACAAGTGCCTGGAGGCGGCCGACTGGCGCACCGACGACGGCGCCCCGGTCCGCCAGTGGACCTGCACCGGCGGCGACAACCAGAAGTGGGTCTGGACCGACGCCGACCAGCTCGTCAACGTCCACAGCGGCAAGTGCCTGGAGATCCCGGGGTACAGCGGCGAACCCGGCACCGCGGTCGGCCAGTGGACCTGCAACGGCGGCGCGAACCAGGTCTGGAGCGACGCGAGCCGGCTGCACAGCGGGCTCCGCCACCTCGTCAACGCCCACAGCGGCCGCTACCTCGACGTGGCCGGTGGCAGCACCGTCGACGGCGCGCCGGTGATCCAGTGGGGCCTCAACGGGGCGGACAACCAGGTCTGGTACTACTCGCCGTTCCCGCCCGGACCGCACCACTGACCATGCCGAAGCCCGCCCGACCACCCGACACCAGGGGGATCCGATGACCGCGCTCCGCACCGCTCAGCTCCG
Organism: Kitasatospora sp. NPDC005751; assembly: GCF_040630835.1. Taxonomy (NCBI): domain Bacteria; kingdom Bacillati; phylum Actinomycetota; class Actinomycetes; order Kitasatosporales; family Streptomycetaceae; genus Kitasatospora; species Kitasatospora sp. NPDC005751. Next base: position 66,977 of record NZ_JBEXYC010000023.1, on the reverse strand, counting down.
CACCCCGCTCCAGCGCCTCGGCGCGGCCACCGCGGCGCTCGCCGCGGCCGGCGTGCTCACCGCCGCCGTCCCGACCACGGCGCAGGCCTCCGTCCCGGTCGTCGTGACCAGCCCGACCGAGGTCCGCAACGCCATCACCAACAAGTGCCTGGAGGTCACCGACTGGCGCACCGACGACGGCGCCCCGATCCGCCAGTGGACCTGCACCGGCGGCGACAACCAGAAGTGGGCCTGGACCGACGCGAACCAGCTCGTCAACGTCCACAGCGGCAAGTGCCTGGAGATCCCCGGCTTCAGCACCGCCTGGGGCGTCCAGGCCGACCAGTGGGACTGCAACGGCGGGCTCAACCAGATCTGGTCGGAGACCGTCGTCCACCACAGCGGCATCCGCTCGCTGACCAACCGCAGCAGCGGCCTCGTGCTGGACCTCCCCGGGACCAACCCCGCCGACGGCACCCCGATCATCCAGTGGGAGCGCAACCACGGCTTCAACCAGGCCTGGATCTACTCCCCCGCCCAGCACGGCACGCACAGCTGACCGGCGGCCGCGTCAGAAGCCGCCGCCTCCGGGCCGCCCGGTGACCGGCCGGTCGCCGGGGGTCACCGGGCGGTCACCGGGGGGGTCACCGGGGGTAAACCCACCGCCCGGCGCGCCGGGCCGTCCGGTTAGGCTCGGGCGGTGCCCGCACCCGCACCCGCATCGCCCGCGCCCCCGCCGACGCCCGACCCGACGCCGCCCCGGCCCGCGTCGCGGCTGCGCGCGCCCTGGCCGCGGTTCGCCCTGCTGGTGGTGATCCTCGCCGCGGCGGCCGGCTCGCTGCTGCTCTGGAGCCCGTCGACGCTGCTCTCCGACGGGCTCCCGGCCGGGGTGCCGGGGTACTGGCTGGCACCCGCGTTCACCGCGGTCTACGCGGTCGGCACGCTGGCCTTCGTACCCCGCCCGGCGCTCAACGCGGCGGCGGGGCTGCTGCTCGGCATCCAGCAGGGCATCCTGCTGGCCGTGCTCGGCACCACCCTGGGCGCGGCGGCGGCCTTCGCCCTGGGCCGGCTGCTCGGCCGGGACGCCCTCCGCCCCTATCTGCGCGGACGCCTGCTGACCGCGCTGGACCGGCGGTTCACCGAGCAGGGGTTCCGCAGCGTGCTGCTGCTGCGCCTGCTGCCCGGGCTGCCGTTCCAGGCCGGCAACTACGGCGCCGCGTTCTCCGGCGTGCGGTTCCTGCCGTTCCTGACCGCCACCGCGATCGGCGTGGTACCGACCACGGCGGTGTACGTCACGGCCGCGGCCAGCGCCGGGGAGCCGGGTTCGGCCGCTTTCCTGCTGTCGGCCGGCGCGATCGCCGTCCTGGCCGTCGGCAGCCTGGTGTCGGTGTGGCGGGCCGCCGCCCGCCGCCGCGTCCCGCAGGCCTGAGCCGGACAGCCCGGCCGGCGGCCCGGATCCCGGCGCGCCCGGCGACTATTCGGTCGCCCCGGCCCCACCGGGTGCGCCAGGATGGCCGCCATGACCAACGACCCGATCCCCGCCGTCGACCGGCCCGAGCCCCCATTCGCGGCGGACGAGACGGCGATGCTCACCGCGTGGCTGGAGTTCCACCGCGCCACCCTCGCCCGCAAGTGCGAGGGGCTGGGCGCCGACCAACTGCGGCTGCGCGCCGTCCCGCCGTCCTCGCTCTCGCTGCTCGGCCTGGTCCGGCACATGGCGGAGGTCGAGCGCTACTGGTTCCGGATCATCCTGCTCGGCGAGGAGCCCGGCACCGCGGGCCTCTACTGGACCGAGCAGCACCCGGACGGCGACTTCGACTTCGTCGACTCCGCCGACGCCGCGGAGGACTTCGCCACCTGGCAGGGGCAGATCACGGCCGCCCGGGCCGCCTGCGAGGGCCTGCCGCCGGAGACGGTCGGCAAGCGACCGCGCCAGGGACGGGAGGTGACGCTCCGCTGGATCCTGGTCCACATGATCGAGGAGTACGCCCGGCACAACGGTCACGCGGATCTGCTGCGCGAATTGGTCGACGGCGTCACCGGCGAGTGAAATCGTTCCCACATCGTTGACAGAAGGTCAATTCGGCGGTGACCACGACCGATATGGTCTACGCGCGCAACCGTCCGCCGTTCCGCTGCGTCGCAACTGTTGCCCGGGTTCACCCGGGTTTCCGGCGCGGCACGACTCGTACGGGGGTCGCGAGCGGGCACGGGACCGGTGATCAGTGCGATACTCGGACAGTTCCGACGAGTGGATGACGTGTCAAAAGGACACGCGCACCGGGGGACCTGTACGGAACGAGGCAGGGAGGCGCGGCATGGGAGCACTTCGCGACGAGCACCACAACGGGTGGCTGATGCCCTCCGGGAACTACCCGGCCGCGGTGTACGACGACGAGTGGATCGAGCAGGAGACGGTACCGTCCTCCCCGGCTCCCACGAAGATCGTCTCCCTGCGGCCGACGGGCTTCGAGGCCGCGCGAACGGTCGGCGAGCACATCCGGGCGAGCATCCCGGTGGTCATGGACCTCACCGAGATGGACGAGGCCGAGGCCAAGCGCATGGTCGACTTCGCCTCCGGGCTGATCTTCGGCACCTGCGGCGGGATCGAGCGGATCGCCCGCCGGGTGTTCCTGCTCACGCCGGCGGACGTCGAGGTGATGGTCATCGACCGACCGCTGGACGAGACCGGGTTCTACAACCAGAGCTGACCGGCAGCGATCGCCGGCACCAGACCCGCGACCGGGGACGGCCACCGCCGTCCCCGGTTTTGCATGCCCGGGCGCCCACCGGGCCCGGCCCCACTGGCTCCCTGCCCCACCAGCCCCACCGACCCCACCACGACACCGGGGCCTCGACTGAGGCATCCAAGAAAAGATTGAGACACGCACGTCTCATTTGGCGTAGACTCGCCCCATGGCCACCGACCGCGACTCCGTCCTCGAAGCCGCCGTGGGCGTGCTCTCCCGCCGCCCGACCGCCCATCTGGACGAGATCGCCCGGGCCGCGGGCATCAGCCGCGCCACGCTGCACCGGCTCTTCCCCGGCCGCGAGGCGCTGATCCGCGAGGTCGGCCTGCTCGGCCTGCGCACCTTCGGCGCCGCCCTGGACGCGGCCGCCGTCGAGGACGGCGACGCGCACGCCGCGCTGCGCCGCCTGGTCGACCGGATCGTGCCGGACGCCGCGCTCTGCGCCTTCCTGGCCGGCGAGAACCAGCTGTACGACGACGAGGACATCAACGAGCTCTGGGACGCCCAGATCAGCCGGCTGCAGGCGCTCTTCCTGCGCGGCCAGCAGCAGGGCGTGTTCCGCGTCGAGCTCTCCGCCGGCTGGCTCAGCGAGGCCTTCTTCGACCTGGTGGCCGGCGTCGGCTGGGCCGTCCAGGACGGCCGGCTCGCCCCCCGGGACGGCGCCTTCTCGCTCGCCGAGCTCTTCCTCGGCGGCGCGCTGCGACCGCCGCGGCCGCACTGAGCCCTCCACCCCACCCACAGCACCTCGGACCACAGGCCCGCACCAGCGGCCGGAAACCGATACCCATGAGCAGCACCGTCCTCACCCGCCCCCGCCAGCGCTGGATCGGCCTCGCCGTCCTCGTCCTGGCCGTGACCCTGGTCGCCGTCGACGCGACCGTCCTGTCCCTCGCGATACCGTCGATCAGCGAGACGCTGCGCCCCAGCGGCACGCAGCTGCTCTGGATCGGCGACGCCTACTCCTTCGTGCTGGCCGGCCTGCTGGTCAGCATGGGTTCGCTGAGCGACCGGATCGGCCGCAAGAAGCTGCTGCTGGCCGGCTCCACCGCGTTCGGCGCCGCCTCGCTGCTGGCCGCCTACGCGCCCAGCGCCGGCTGGCTGATCCTGGCCCGCGCGCTGCTCGGCGTGGCCGGGGCGACCATCATGCCGTCCACCCTGTCGCTGATCCGCAGCCTCTTCCCGGACGACCGCGAGCGGGCCACCGCGATCGGCATCTGGGGCGCGGCCGCCACCGCCGGCGCCGCGCTCGGACCGGTGGTCGGCGGGGTGCTGCTGGAGCACTTCTGGTGGGGCTCGGTGTTCCTGCTGAACATCCCCGTCCTGGTGCTGCTGCTGGTCTTCGGGGCCTGGCTGCTGCCGGAGTCCAAGGACCCGAAGCCGGGCCGCTGGGACGTGCTGTCCGTGGTGCTCTCGCTGACCGGAGTGATCGCCGCGGTCTACGCGATCAAGGAGGCCGCCGCCCACGGCGTGGCGCGCTGGGACGTCCCGGTCGCGGCCGTGCTGGGCGCCGCCGCACTGACCGTCTTCGTCCGCCGCCAGCTGCGCCTGACCACCCCGCTGCTGGACGTCCGGCTCTTCTCGGACCGGCGCTTCACCGCGGCGGTGCTGGCCTCGCTCACCGCGCTGGTCGGGCTCTCCGGCGTGGTCTTCGTGACCTCGCAGTACCTGCAGCTGGTGCGCGGCTACGAGCCGCTCAAGGCCGGTCTGGCCGAGCTGCCGGCCTTCGCCGGAGCCGTGGTCGGCGGTCTGCTGACCGCTCGGCTGGCGCGGCGGGCGGGAGCCCGGGCCACCCTGACGCTGGGCCTGCTGGCCATGGGCACCGGCATCGGCCTGCTCGGCTGGGTGCAGCAGGACTCCACCTACCTGGTGCTCGCCGCGGCCTTCCTGATCGTCGGCACCGCCGAGGGCGTGGTCTACACGCTCGGCGCCGACCTGGTGCTGGGCGCCGCGCCGGCCGACAAGTCCGGCGCCGCCTCGGCGGTCTCCGAGACGGCCTACGAGCTGGGGACGGCGCTCGGCATCGCCCTGGTGGGCTCGGTGGTCGGCTCGCTCTACGCGAGCGGGCTGACCGTGCCGGCCGGGGCGGGCCAGGCCGCCGCGACCCAGGCCGGCGAGTCGCTCGGCGGCGCGGTCGAGGTGGCGCACGGCCTGCCGCAGACGCTGGCCGGTCCGCTGCTGGACAGCGCCCGCGACTCCTTCGTGCACGGTATGAACATCGCCGCGATCCTGGCCGGCGGGCTGCTGCTGGCCGCCTCGGCGCTCGCCTGGCGCCTGCTGCGGGGCCTGCCCAAGGCCGCCGACCAGGAGCGGGCCGAGGCGGCGGCGCGGCAGCCCGACCGCGAGAAGGCGGCGCGCTGACCCCGGGCCTGACCCCGGGCCGCGCGCGGGACCTCGCACCCCTCCCCGGGGTGCGAGGTCCCGCGCGTCGGTGCGCTCAACCGGTGCCGAACGGCAGCTCCAGCTCCGCCCAGACCACCTTGCCGTCCCTGGTCAGGCGGCTGCCCCAGCGCTGGGCCAGCTCGTTGACCAGGAACATCCCGCGGCCGCCCTCGTCCTGCTCGGCGAACGGGCGCAGCTGCGGCGTCTGGCCGCCGGAGTCGGCGACCTCCAGGGTGAGCACCCGGTCGCGGAAGAGCCGGAGCCGGCGCGGGGTGTCGGAGTAGAGCAGGGCGTTCGTGACCAGCTCGCTGACCAGCAGCTCGGCGTAGTCGGAGAGCGCGGACAGGCCCCAGCCGTCCAGGGTCGCGCGGGTGAAACGGCGGGCCGTGCCGGGCAGCCGGCCGCCGCCGGTGAGCGAGAGGGTGGCGATCCGGTCCGAGGGCAGCGGCAGCACCCGGGCCATGATCATCGCGATGTCGTCGTCGGTGCCGTCGGTGACCAGCGCGCCGAGGACGGCGTCGCAGTTCTCCTCCAGGGTGCGGCCGGGGCCGGAGAGCGTGCGGGCGAGCAGGTCGATGCCGTCGTCGAGGTCCTGGCCGCGCCGCTCGACCAGGCCGTCGGTGTAGAGGGCCAGCAGGCCGCCCTCGGGGAGGGTGAAGCCGATCGACTCGAAGGCCACGCCGCCGACCCCGAGCGGGGCGCCGGGCGGCACGTCGATCCGGCGGGCGGTGCCGTCCGGCGCGACCGAGACCGGGGGCAGATGGCCCGCCGAGGCCACCTGCACCGTCCGCTCCAGCGGGTCGTAGACGGCGCAGATGCAGGTGGCGAACTGGCCCTCGCCGATCCCCGAGGCGGTCTCGTCCAGCCGCGTCAGCACCTGCTCGGGCGGCATGTCCAGGGTGGCCAGGGTCCGGGCGACGGTGCGCAGCTGGCCCATCGTGGCGGCGGCCCGGATGCCGTGGCCCATCACGTCGCCGACCACCAGCGCGACCCGGCCGCAGGAGAGCGGGACGACGTCGAACCAGTCGCCGCCGACCTCGCTGGTCATGCTGCTGGGCAGGTACCGGTAGGCGATCTCCAGGCCGAGCGTGCGGTGGATCTCCTGCGGCAGCAGGCTGCGCTGGAGGGTCAGCGCGGTCTCGCGCTCGCGCCGGTAGAGCCGGGCGTTGTCGATCGCGATCGCGGTGCGGGCGACCAGTTCCTCGGCGAGCGCGACATCGGCGTCGGTGAACGGCTCGGGGTTGCGCATCCGGATGAACTCGGAGCCGCCGAGCACCATGCCCCGGGCGGTCAGCGGCACCATCAGGTACGAGTGGATGCCGGCGCCGATGCCCGGTGCGACCCGCTCCTCGGTGGCGACCAGGCCGCGCAGCACGTCCTCGTCCACCTGGGCGCGCAGCAGCGGGCGGCCGCTGCGCAGGCACTGGGTGTAGCTGCGGTCGGGGGCGTACTCGGAGACGTCGCCGACGGTGTCGACGGCGTGGGCCAGGCCGGACTCGTAGGACTCGCCGACGGCCACGGCGCGCAGCTGGACGGAGCGGTCCTCGGGGATCGCGGCGGGCTCGGCGCCGCGCAGCACCGGCTCCAGCAGGTCGACGGTGGCGAAGTCGGCGAACCGGGGGACGACGGCCTCGATCAGCTCCTCCGCGGTGCGCTGGAGGTCGAGCGTGGTGCCGATCCGGGCGGTGGCCTCGGCGATGGTGGTGAGGCGTTCCTGCGCGCGGGCGGCGCGGGCCTCGGCCTGGAACCGCTCGGTGACGTCGATGATGGACGAACAGACGCCGAAGACCCGGCCGGTGGAGTCCTCCAGCCGGAAGTAGGAGGCGGACCAGGCCCGGTCGCGGCGCGGGTCGCCGGGGACGCGGCCGTGCGAGCGGGCGTCGACCACGGGACGGCCGGTGGTGAGCACCTGTCTCATGGTCTGTTCGATCTCGGCGCTGTTGATGCCGGGCAGGACGCCGCTGATCCGGCGTCCGAGGTGGTCCTCGACGGGGACGCCGTTCATCCGGGCCAGCGCCAGGTTGAGCCGGACGTAGCGCAGGTCGGTGTCGTAGACGGCCATGCCTATCGGGGACTGGCCGAAGATCCCGTCGAGGACGGCGAGGTCGGCCTCGACCCGGTGCAGGGCCTGGGTGTCCGAGGCGGTGGCGAGCAGCAGCAGGGTGCCGCCGGGGCCGGCTATCGGGTAGGTGCGGAACTCCAGCTCGACCACGTGGCCGTCGCGGTGGCGGACCGGGAAGACGCCGGACCAGCCCTTGCCGCTCATGATGCGCTCGAACAGGGCGAGCACCTCGGGACGGTCGGTGCGGCCGGTGAGCAGCTGGGCGGCGTAGCTGCCGACGGCCTCCTCCGAGGAGAAGCCGAGCAGCGCCTCGGCGTCCTCGCTCCAGTGGAGGATGAGGCCGTCCTCCTGGAGCAGCGCGGTGGCGAGCGGGACGAGGCGATGGCCGTCCAGGCGTACGGAGGCTCCGCCCGGTGCGGGGCCGGCGGCGTCGGTCTCGTCCCATTCGTGTCCGTGCATGATCAGCCAGCACCCCGCGTTCGGCTCGTGTCCGGCCGGGCGGGGCCTCGTGGTCCGTGCCGGCCGGGGTTCTTCTCCAGACTGCACGGACATCGGCCGCCCGGCGACCCCTTGGTCAGAGGTTCCTCGGACGGACCTGTCGTACGGGCGTCATGGGCGTACCGGCCGCAGCGTACCCTCCAGAAGGCCCGCCCACTGCCGGATCACTCCGGATCGTCTGGCGCTGTCGTCGGAGAGCAGGTCGGCCAGTCCGAGACCGCGCGCCATGTCGAGGGTCGCCTGCACCGTCTCGCGCACTCCGGGGCGGCTTTCGTCGGCGTCCAGGAACTCGACGGCGGCCCGGTGGGCCTCGCGGCCGACCCTGCCCTCAAGTGCGACGATCCGCGCACGCAGCGGTTCGTCGGTGGCGGCGGCGACCCACAGGTGCAGGGCCGCGCGGAACAGCGGACCGGTGTAGAGGCGCACGATCATGTCGACCACGGCCACGGTGCGGTCCGGTCCGGCGGCCGGCAGCTCGTCCGCGTGGGCGCGGACGGCTGCCAGCCGCTCGGCGGTGACGTGCTCGACGGCCGCGGTGAAGAGGTCCTCGCGGGTCGGGAAGTGGTGCTGGGCGGCGCCGCGGGAGACTCCGGCCCGTTCGGCGACCACGGAGACGGTGGCGCCGTTCCAGCCGACCTCGGCCAGACAGTCGACGGCCGCCGCCAGCAGCCGCTGCCGGGTGGCGCGGCTGCGGTCCTGCTGGGGGGTACGGGCGGCGGGGTGGGCGGTCATCGGCGGCGACTGGTCCTGTCCGTGGGGGGTCCGGGCGGGGTCGATCCTCGCAGATCCGCCGCCCGCCTCAGCGGGCGGCCTCGCGGGCCCGCAGCTCCCGGCGCAGGATCTTGCCGGCGGCCGACTTGGGGACGGCGTCCAGGAACTCCACCGCCCGCACCTTCTTGTAGGGGGCGACCTCGGCCGCCACGAAGGAGGTGACGTCCTGCTCGGTGAGCGCGCTGCCGGGGGCGCGGACCACGAAGGCCTTGGGGTACTCGGTGCCGTCCGCGTCCACGACGCCGATCACCGCGGCGTCGGCGATCTGCGGGTGGCTGAGCAGCAGGGCCTCCAGCTCGGCGGGGGCGACCTGGTACCCCTTGTACTTGATCAGTTCCTTGACCCGGTCGACGACGTACAGGTAGCCGCGCCCGTCGACGTGGCCGACGTCGCCGGTGTGCAGCCAGCCGTCGGCGTCGATGGTGGCGGCGGTGTCGGAGGGCCGGCCGAAGTACCCCTTCATCACCTGCGGGCCGCGGAGCAGCAGCTCGCCCGGCTCGCCGGGGCCGAGGTCGGCTCCGCTGCCGTCCAGGGCGACCACCCGCAGTTCGGTCGAGGGCACCATCCGGCCGACCGAGCCCGGCGGGGGGTCGGTCTCGGTCGGGGAGACGACGTGCGAGACCGGGGACAGCTCGGTCATGCCGTAGCCCTGGAGGATGTGCGGCAGGCCGAGCCGCCGGGCGCAGGCGGCGGCCAGGTCCGGGTCCAGCGGGGCGGCCGCGCAGAGCAGGTACTCCACCGAGGAGAGGTCGAAGCGGTCGACCACCGGGTGCCTGGCCAGGGCGAGCGCGATCGGCGGTGCCACGATCAGGGCCTGGACGCGCTGCTCCTCGATGGTGCGGCAGAACTGCTCCAGCTCGAAGCGCGGCAGGACGACGACGGTGGCGCCGCACCGCAACGGCTGGTTGAGCAGGGCGGCCAGGCCGTAGATGTGGAAGAAGGGGAGGACGGCGAGGATCCGCTCCCCCTCCCGCGGCCGGTACAGGGCGTCCGTCTGGGCGAGGTTGGTGGCGATCGAGCGGTGGGTGAGCATCACGCCCTTGGGCAGGCCGGTGGTGCCGCTGGAATAGGGGAGGACGGCGAGGTCGCTGCCGGGGTCGATCGCCGGCTCGGGGTCGGGGCCGCCGGAGGCGAGCAGGTCGGCCAGCGAGCGGTGGCCCTCGGCGCCGTCCAGCACGATGATCTCGGCGAGCGCCCGGCCCTCGGCGGCGAGCTTCCCGGCGGCCTGCCGGGCGGTGTCCAGGAACGGCGAGACGGTGATCAGCCAGCGCGCGCCACTGTCGGCCAGCTGGCCGGCCAGCTCGCCCGGGGTGGCGAGGGAGGACACCGTGGTGACGGTGGCCCCGGCCCGGGTGGCGCCGTAGAAGGCCATCGGGTACGCGATCGTGTTGGGACTGAACAGTGCCACCACGTCGCCCCGGCGCACGCCGGCCTCGGCCAGCCCGGCGGCCGCCCGGCGGACGGCCGTGGCGAGCCGCGCGTGGCTGACCGACTCCCCCGTGATCCCGTCGATCAGGGCCGGCCGGTCGCCGTAGCGGGCGGCGGAGCCGAGCACCGCCTCGTGGATCGGCAGATCGACGATGCCGACGTCCGGGAACTCGCTGTGGAACACCAAGGCATGCCTCCAAAGGGGTAGTTGACGCCCGGTCGAGGGGATCGGCGAGTGGTCCGGCCCGCCGGTCGGCCGAGCGCGCGCACAGGAGCATACGGACAGTGGCGGAGCGTTGCTCCATTGTGACGAAGGGCGGTGGGATCCCGTGCCGGCCGGTCGCCGTGCCCGGCGCACCCGGTCCGCTCCGCTCGCCCGCTCCCGACCAGGGCATACGTCGCCCGGCGGCCCGCCGGGCCGGGGTGCCGGGCGGCGGGCGGCGGCGGACCGCCGCCTCGCACGGACGGTGGCCCGCGCCGCCGGCGTCGCGCTGGAGTTCGGCGCCGGAGCGCTCCAGCCGGGCGCCCGTCCGGGCCCCGGGTCAGTACGACTTGGGCAGCCCGAGGGTGTGCTGGGCCACGAAGTTGAGCACCATCTCCCGGCTGACCGGGGCGACCCGGCCGACCCGGGTGGCGGCGAGCAGCGCGCCGAGCCCGTACTCCTGGGTCAGGCCGTTGCCGCCCAGCGTCTGGACGGCCTGGTCGACGGTGCGGGCGGCGGCCTCGCCGGCCGCGTACTTGGCCATGTTGGCGGCCTCGCCCGCCGCGAGGTCGTCGCCCCCGTCGTAGAGCAGCGCGGCCTTCTGCGTCATCAGCCGGGCGAGTTCGATCTCCACCGCGCACTGGGCGAGCGGGTGGGCCAGGCCCTGGTGGGCGCCGATCGGGGTCGACCAGACCGTCCGGGCCTTGGCGTACTCGACGGCCCGGCCGAGGGCCTGGCGGGCCAGGCCGAGCGAGAAGGCGGCGGTCATGATCCGCTCGGGGTTGAGGCCGGCGAAGAGTTGCAGCAGCCCGGCGCTCTCGTCGCCGACCAGGGCGTCGGCGGGCAGCCGGACGTCGTCCAGGAAGACCTGGAACTGCTTCTCGGGGGAGACGAGTTCCATCGGTATCGGGCGGTACTCGAACCCGGCAGTCTCGCGCGGGACGACGAAGAGCGCGGGCCGGAGCTTGCCGGTCCGGGCGTCCTCGGTGCGGGCGACGAACAGCACGGCGTCGCTGTGGTCGATGCCGGAGACGAACACCTTGCGGCCGGTGAGCAGCCAGTCCGCACCGTCGCGGCGGGCGACCGTGGAGATCCGGTGGGAGTTGGAGCCGGCGTCCGGCTCGGTGATGCCGAAGGCCATCCGCCGGGTGCCGTCGGCGAGGCCGGGCAGCCACTGCCGCTTCTGCTGCTCGGTGCCGTAGCGGGCGATCACCGTGCCGCAGATCGCCGGGGAGACGATCAGCATCAGCAACGGGCAGCCGGCGGTGCCGAGTTCCTCCAGGACGATGGAGAGGTCGGTGATGCCGCCGCCTCCGCCGCCGTACTCGGCGGGCAGGTTGACCCCGAGGTAGCCGGCCTTGCCGGCCTCGGCCCAGAGCTCGTCGGCGGGCAGGCCGGCCCGGGCCTTGCCCAGGTAGTACGCGGAGCCGTAGCGGCTGCCGAGGTCGGCCACGGCGCGGCGCAGGGCCTGGCGTTCGGGGCTCTCGATCAGCGGGCTGCCGGGGGTGGTGGTGCGCGGTGCGGACATGCGGTCGTCCTTCCGGGCGGATCGGGGCTGGCACGGGAATCGGGTGGGAGTCGGTGCTCTCCCGGGGGGTCGGGGGTGTCTCTCGGGGAGTCGGGCTCGGGAGGCTCCCTCAGGGCGCCGGCTGCACGACGGCGAGCAGGGCGCCGAGTTCGACCTGCTGGCCGGGGACGGCCCGGAGTTCGGTGAGCACGCCGTCGGCGGGGGCGGTGACCCGGTGCTCCATCTTCATCGCCTCCAGCCAGAGCAGCGGCTGGCCCGCGGTGACGGTGTCGCCGACCGCGACGGCGGTGCGCGCCACGGTGCCGGGCATCGGGGCGAGCAGGGCCCCCGGATCGACGTGGGCCGCCGGGTCGGGGAAGCGCTCCAGCGCGGTCAGCACGGTGGCGCCGGCCGGGCTGTCCAGGTGGACCCGGTTGCCGTGGCGCGCGATGTCGTAGCCGCTGCGGACGCCGTCGGTCTCCAGGACCACCCGGGTGGGCGTCGCCGAGACGAGCGTGGTGCCCGGGTGGTCCTCGGCGACCAGCCCGGCCCGGCCGAACCGGTAGCGGACCTCGTACACCGTGGCGTCGGCGGCGGCGTACCGCTTGCTCTGCGGCTGCGAGGGCAGGTTGCGCCAGCCGGAGGGCAGCGCCGAGCCGACGCGGCGTTCGGCGGCGTCGGCCAGCGCGGCGGCGAGGGCCGCCGCCGCGTCCCCGCCGGAGGCCGGGGCGAGACCGGCGGCGTGCTCGGCCAGGAAGGCGGTGTGCACCCGGCCGGCCAGGAAGGCGGGGTGGCGCAGCGCCGCGACGAGCAGGTCCCGGTTGGTGGCCGGCCCGTGGATCCGGGCCCGGGTGAGCGCGTCGGCGAGCCGGCGGGCGGCGGCGGCCCTGGTCGGCGCCCAGGCGACGACCTTGGCGAGCATCGGGTCGTAGTGCGCGCCGATCACACTGCCGGCCGCCACCCCGGAGTCCAGGCGCAGCCCGGTGTCACCGTCGGCGGTAGCGAACTCGACGCTGGTGCCCGGGAGTTCGAGACGGTGCACGGTGCCGGTCTGCGGCTGCCAGTCGCGCGCCGGGTCCTCGGCGTAGAGGCGGGCCTCGATGGCGTGGCCGCGCGGGGCGGGCGGCGCCGGGGCGGGCAGCGGTTCGCCCTCGGCGACGCGCAGTTGGAGCGCGACCAGGTCGAGCCCGGTGACGCACTCGGTGACGGGGTGCTCGACCTGGAGTCGGGTGTTCATCTCCAGGAAGTGGAACCGGCCGTCGGGGGCGAGCAGGAACTCCGCCGTGCCGGCGCCGGTGTAGCCGATCGCCCGGGCGGCGGCGACGGCGGCGGCGTGCAGCGCGGTGCGCACCTCCTCGTCGAGGCCGGGGGCCGGGGCCTCCTCGATGACCTTCTGGTGGCGGCGCTGCAGCGAGCAGTCGCGTTCGCCGACCGCCCACACCGTGCCGTGCGTGTCGGCGAGCAGCTGGACCTCGACGTGCCGCCCGGTGGGCAGGTAGCGCTCGCAGAACACCTCGTCCGAGCCGAAGCTCCGGGCCGCCTCGGCGCGGGCCTCGGCCAGCCGGGGCGCGAGTTCGTCCAGCCGGTGGACCACCCGCATGCCGCGCCCGCCGCCGCCCGCGGCCGCCTTCACCAGCAGCGGCAGGTCGGCCTCGACGGGGTCGGTGAGGGCCTCCAGCACGGGCACGCCGGCGGCGGCCATCAGGCGCTTCGCAGCGGTCTTGGAGCCCATCGCGGCGATCGCGGCCGGGGGCGGGCCGATCCAGGTCAGGCCCGCGTCGAGCACCGCCTGCGCGAACTCCTCGTTCTCGGAGAGGAATCCGTAGCCGGGGTGGACGGCGTCGGCCCCGGCGGCCAGCGCGGCCTTGACGATCAGGTCGCCGCGCAGATACGTGTCAGCGGGTGCCGCGCCGGGGAGCCGGACGGCGGCGTCGGCCTCCCGGGTGTGCGGGGCGTCGGCGTCCGGGTCGGCGTAGACGGCGGTGGTGGCGATGCCGAGGCTCCGGCAGGTGCGGAACACCCGGCGGGCGATCTCGCCCCGGTTGGCGACCAGCAGGTTGGCGATCACGTCGGTCCCTCTCAGAGTCGGATCACATGCGGAAGACGCCGTAGCCGCGCGCGCCCTCGACGGGCGCGTTGTGGATCGCGGAGAGGCACAGGCCGAGGACGGTCCGGGTGTCGCGGGGATCGATCACGCCGTCGTCGTAGAGCCGGCCGGAGAGGAAGGCGGGTAGCGACTCCGCCTCGATCTGCTGCTCGACCATCGCCCGGATCGCGGCGTCCGCGTCCTCGTCGTAGGGCTGCCCCTTGGCCGCGGCGGACTGCCGGGCCACGATCGACAGCACCCCGGCGAGCTGCTGCGGTCCCATCACGGCCGACTTGGCGCTCGGCCAGGCGAACAGGAACCGGGGCTCGTAGGCCCGCCCGCACATGCCGTAGTGGCCGGCCCCGTAGGAGGCGCCCATCAGCACCGACAGGTGCGGCACCGTGGAGTTGGCGACGGCGTTGATCATCATCGCGCCGTGCTTGATGATGCCGCCCTGCTCGTAGTCCTTGCCGACCATGTAGCCGGTGGTGTTGTGCAGGAACACCAGCGGGATGTCGCGCTGGTTGGCCAACTGGATGAACTGGGCGGCCTTCTGCGACTCCGGGCTGAACAGCACGCCCTGGGCGTTGGCGAGGATGCCGACCGGGTAACCGTGCAGCCTGGCCCAGCCGGTGGCGAGACTGGTGCCGTAGAGCGGCTTGAACTCGTCGAAGTCCGATCCGTCGACGATCCGGGCGATCACCTCGCGCGGGTCGAACGGGATCTTGAGGTCGCCCGGGACGATGCCGAGCAGTTCCTCCTCGGCGTACTTCGGCGGCTCGGCGAGCGGGTCGGCGCCGGGGCCGTGCCGGCGGTGGTTCAGCCGGGCGACGATCCGCCGCGCCAGCCGCAGCGCGTCCGGTTCGTCCACCGCGAAGTGGTCGGCCAGGCCGGAGGTGCGGGCGTGCATCTCGGCGCCGCCGAGCGACTCGTCGTCGGACTCCTCGCCGGTGGCCATCCTGACCAGCGGCGGGCCGCCCAGGAAGACCTTGGCCCGCTCCTTCACCATCACGGTGTGGTCGGACATCCCCGGCACGTAGGCGCCGCCGGCCGTGGAGTTGCCGAACACCACGGCCACGGTGGGGATGCCCGCCGCGGAGAGCCGGGTGAGGTCGCGGAAGAGCGCGCCCCCGGGGATGAAGATCTCCTTCTGGCTGGGCAGGTCGGCGCCGCCGGACTCGACCAGGTTGACCACCGGGAGCCGGTTCCGCAGCGCGATCTCGTTGGCGCGCAGGGCCTTGCGCAGCGTCCAGGGGTTGCTGGCCCCGCCGCGTACGGTGGGGTCGTTGGCCGTGATGAGGCACTCGACGCCCTCGATCACGCCGATCCCGGTGACGAGCGCCGCGCCGACCGGGTAGTCACTGCCCCAGGCGGCGAGCGGGGAGAGCTCCAGGAACGGCGAGTCCTGGTCGATCAGCAGCTCGATCCGCTCGCGCGGCAGCAACTTGCCCCGGCCGCGGTGGCGTTCGACGTACCTGGGGCCGCCGCCGGCCAGTGCCTTGGCGTGTTCGGCGTCCAGTTCGGTGAGCTTGGCGAGCATCGCGGCCCGGTGCTCGGCGTAGTCGGCGCCGGCCGGGTCGAGGCGGGTGGGCAGGACGGTCACAGCAGCGCCTCCGGGATGTCGAGGTGGCGGGAGCGCAGCCACTCCCCCAGCGCCTTGGCCTGCGGATCGAAGCGGTGCTGGGCGGCGACGCCCTCGCCGAGCAGGCCGGTGATGGTGAAGTTGACCGCGCGAAGATGTGGGAGGAGCTGTCGGCTGATCGGCAACCCGGCCGTCTCCGGCAGGAGTTCGCGCAGCAGATCGACGGTGAGGGTGTGCGCGAGCCAGCGCCAGCCGTCCGCGCCGCGGGCCCAGACCCCGAGGTTGGCGTCACCGCCCTTGTCGCCGCTGCGGGCGCCGGCCACCCGGCCGAGCGGTGCCCGCACGGTCGGGCCGGGCGGCAGCGGCTCCGGCAGGGCCGGGCCCGGCTCCGACGGCCGGGTCGACGGCTCCGCCGGGGCGGTGACCGGCGCGGGCGGTACGGCGACCCGCCGCCCGTCCGGCAGGACCGCGGTGTGCTCCACCGCCTTGGCATCGACGTACGCGGCGATGAAGACCCCGTACGGCGATCCCGCCCCGGGCGGCGCGGTGAGATGGAAGCCGGGGTAACCGGCCAGCCCCAACTCCACGGCCGCCTTGCCGAGTTCGCGCCCGACCTTGGCCGGATCGCGGTCCCGGGCGGTGAGCCGCAGCAGCGCCGAGGCGCTCTCCTCGGTGGCGGCGTCGGGGTGGTCGGTGCGGGCGAGCGTCCACCGGAGTTCGGCGGGGCGGGCGTCCTGCGGCAGGGCCTCGGCCAACTGCCGTTGGACCAGGGCGGCCTTGGCCTCGATGTCCAGGCCGGTCAGGACGAACACCACCTCGTTGCGGTGGCCGCCGAGCCGGTTCAGCCCGACCTTGAGGGTCGGCGGCGGCGCCTCGCCCCGCACGCCGTGGATCCGGACCCGGTCCGGCCCCTCCTCGGTGAGCCGCACGGTGTCCAGTCGGGCCGTGACGTCCGGGCCCAGGTAGCGCGCGTCGCCCGTCTCGTAGAGGAGTTGGGCGGTGACGGTACCGGTGGTGACGGCGCCGCCGGTGCCCGGATGCTTGGTGATGACGCTGGAGCCGTCCGCCGCCAGCTCGGCGATCGGGAAGCCGGGCCGGGTGACGTCGTGCTCGCGGAAGAACGCGTAGTTGCCGCCGGTCGCCTGCGCCCCGCACTCCAGCACGTGCCCGGCCACCACGGCGCCGGCCAGCTCGTCCAAGTCCCCGGGCCCCCAGCCGAACCGGGCGATCGCCGGGCCGACGACCAGCGCCGCGTCGGTGACCCGGCCGGTGACCACCAGGTCGGCCCCGGCGGTCAGGCACTCGGCGATCCCGAAGGCGCCGAGATAGGCGTTGGCGGCCAGCAGTCCTTCGGGAAGGCCGAGTTCGGCCCGCCGGGGCAGCAGGTCGTCCCCCTCGACATGGGCGACGGCGGGATCAAGCCCCTGACGCCGCGCCAGTTCACGGATCGCGTCCGCGAGTCGGGCCGGGTTGAGGCCACCGGCGTTGACCACGATCCGCACCCCGCGCTCCAGCGCCAGACCGAGGCACTCCTCCAACTGCCGCAGGAACGTCCTCGCGTAGCCGAGCGAGGGGTCCTTCAGCCGGTCCCGGGCCAGGATGAGCATGGTGAGCTCGGCCAGGTAGTCCCCGGTCAGGACGTCCAGCGGCCCGCCCGTGAGCATCTCGCGCACCGCCGAGAAGCGGTCCCCGTAGAAGCCCGAGGCATTGCCGATCCGCAGTACCGCACGCGACCCCACAGGTGCGCCTCCCCTACCGGTGGCCCCGCTCTCGCCACGCTTGCCGTCGGGCAGCAGCGTGGCACCGGCACGGAGAAAAAGCAATCATGCCTGCTTGTTTTTCGCCGACACCGCCGCCCGATGGCGTGATGACTGCCGGCGGTCGCGGCCTCGTTCTCCCGGGTGCGTCCCGAGGGCCACGAGATGCCCGCCGGGGCACGCGCTCCCGGTCTGCGGCACGGTCTCGGCAGGGCGTCAGGCGGGGTCCGGGAGCGCGGCCTCCTCGGGCCGGTCCCGCGTCGCGTGGGCCGGGTCGGGAGCCGGGCGGCGGGTGCGTTCGGCCCAGGCGGCCACCGGCGGGCCTGCCGCGCCCAGGGCCGCGAAGAACACGCCGAGCAGCAGCCAGCCCGCGTGCCCGAGGCCGAGGACCGCGGTCGTCAGGACCAGCGGAGCCAGCGCCTGCCCGGCGGCGAAGCCGATGCCGAGGAAGCCCTGGTACTGCCCCTGGGCGTGGTCGGGGGCCAGGCCGAAGCCGAGCGCGAAGCCGCCCGAGGACTCCCACACCTCGCCGAGGCTGTGCACCGCGACGGCGAGGAGGGCGAGCGCCGGCGCGACCCAGACCGGAACGTCCGCGGTCAGGGCCATCAAGGGGCAGCTGACCAGGAAGAGCAACCCCGCCAACCGGAACGCCCGGCCGCCCTGGCGCGGCGTCTCCACCCGGGAGCCGATCCTGCTCTGGAGCAGCACGCACACCCCGCTGTTGGCCGCGTAGACCGCCGCCACCGTCCAGCGCGGCGCGTCGGTGTGGGCGGAGAGCCAGATCGGCAGCAGCAGGGAGACGGTCTGGTACTGCAGGCCCATCGCACCGTAGAGCGCGACGAAGGACACGTACGGGCGGTCGGCCAGGACGGCCCAGCGGTGGTGCTCCTCGGGCCGGGGCAGCGGCCGGTAGTTCGGGACGCCGACCAGGGCGACGAGGCCGGCGCCGGCGAAGCTGGCGGCGTTGGCGAGGATGAGCGCGGTGTACGCCGCGCGGGTGTCGACCGAGACGGCGAAGGCCGCGCCCAGGGTGCCCAGGACCACGCCGAGGTTGACGAAGGTGCGGAGTCTCGCCCGGAAGGCGGCCGGGCGTTCGCCGCCGGTCCGGGCGATGAGCGCACCGCCCGCGGCGCCGCCCGCGGTTGCCGCCAGCCGGTCCAGGGTGGCGATGAGCGTGAAGGTGGCCCAGTCCTGGATGAACACGAAGGCGGCCATCGTCACGGCCTGCAGCGCGAGGGCCGTCAGCCAGACCGTGCGCGGGCCGTACCGGTCGGCCAGGTTCCCGGCCGGGATCCCGGCCAGCAGCCCGACCAGACCGGCGACCGTGAGGCCGGCGCCGACCTGGGCGGCGGGCAGGTGCACCACCAGCGTGAAGTAGAGCACCGCGGCGGTGTTGAACAGCCCGTTGCCCACCCGGCTGACGAAGCTCGCGAGGATGAGGGCGCGCTGCGGGCGGCTCGACTCCGGCGCGGTGGACGTCCGTGGGCCGACACTCTTCCCGGTGATCATGCGGACCAGGCTAACAGCGCCCTGACAAGCGCCTTTCGGGCCGCTCGGACCGGTCGGACCGGTCGGACCCGGGAGCAGGGGGCGCTCCCGGGTCCGTCCCGCGTGCGGTCAGCGGGCTGTCAGCAGCGGATCGGTGGAGATCAACGCCCCTGGAGGGACTTGACGTTGTCGCCGAAGCTCCAGCCCTTCGAGCCGTCCCAGTTGACCGACCACGTCATGAGCCCCTTCAGCGAGCCGCTGAAGGCGTTCCACGACTGGCTGACCAGGCCCGGCGCCATGTAGCCGCCGCCCGCACCGGGCTGGGCCGGCAGACCGGGCACCTGCTTGTCGTAGGGCACCTTGATGGTGGTCCCCTGGATGGTCAGGCCGTTGTTCAGGCAGGTGGTCTGCGCGGTGAAGCCCTGGACGGTGCCCGCCTGGTAGGAGTCGCCGGAGCAGCCGTACATGCTGCCGTTGTAGTACTGCATGTTCAGCCACCAGAGGCGGCCGTTGTCGACGTACTTCTTGATGATCGGCAGGTAGGAGCCCCAGATCGACCCGTAGGTGACGCTTCCGCCGGTCACGTAGGCGGTCTCGGGGGCCATCGTCAGGCCGAAGCCCGCGGGCATCTGCGCCAGCACACCGTCGATGATGCGGATCAGGTTGGACTGGGAGGCGGACAGCGTGGTGATGCTGCCGCTGCCGGACAGGCCGGTCTCGATGTCGATGTCGATGCCGTCGAAGTTGTACTTCTTGAGGATCGGCACGACGGTCGCCACGAACTTGTCGGCGACGGTGCTGGAGCTCAGGTCGATGCCCGCGGCGGCGCCGCCGATCGACATCAGGAGCGTCGCGCCGGCGGCCTTGGCCTGGCACATCTCGGCGGGGGTCGAGACCTTCACGCCGGCGTCCATGCCGTCCTGCCACAGGACGGTGCCGTCCGAGAGGATCACCGGGAACGCGGCGTTGATGACGTTGTAGCCGTGTGCGGCGATCCGGCTGTCCGTGATGGGCACCCAGCCCATGCCCGGGTGGACGCCGTTCGCGGCACCGTCCCAGTTCTCCCAGTAGCCCTGGAGGACCTTGCCCGAGGGCTTCGGCTTCGTCGGGCAGGTGTCACCCGGCGGCGTCGTGGTCGGCGGCGTCGTCGTCGGCGGAGCGGTCGTCGGCGGCGTCGTCGTCGGCGGAGCAGTGGTCGGCGGAGCAGTGGTCGGCGGAGCAGTGGTCGGCGGCGTCGTCGTCGGCGGAGCAGTGGTCGGCGGAGCGGTCGTCGGGGTCGCGGTCGGCGTGGGGCTGCTGCCGCCGGGGCCGGCGAGCGACACGTCGTCCGCGTAGAACGCCGGCTGCCCGTACCACCCGTGCAGGTAGACGGTCACCGAGGTGGTGGTCGCCCCGGTGGTGAAGCCGACGCTGAGCTGGCTGTACGTCGCGCTGTTCGGCGTCCAGGTCGACGGCGCCGTGGTGATGCCGGAGCCGGTGGCGCCCAGGTAGACGTAGCTGCCCTGGACGTAGGCGCTCAGCGTGTACTGGGAGTTGGGCTGCACGCTGACGGTCTGGGTGCACTGGGCGTTGTCCAGGCCGGTCGGCGTGGCCTTGAGCGCGGAGGCGCCGGAGTGGACCGGACTGCCGACGGCCGCGCCGGAGCCGCCGGTGCAGGTCCAGTCGGAGAGTCCGTTCTCGAACCCCGGGTTGGCCACCAGGTTGGTGGTGGCCGCCCCGGCCGTGACGGAGCCGGTCAGGGCGAGGCCGGCCCCGAGGACGGCGGCGACGCTCACCCCGGCGAGGGAACGCATCATGACGGTCTGTCCGTGCCCGGGCCGCCCGGCCCGCGACGCGCGTGCCGCGGTCGCCCGCTGGAGACCGGGAGCCCCGAGCGGCTCGCTCCCGGTCCGGTCGCCTCCGAGGCGGCCGTGGTCCTGGCTGGGTCGGGGCTCGCCCGACGGACGTGGCGTACGCGACCTTCGACGGAACATGCTGTGCTCCCTTTCCCGCCGAGCGTCATGGAGATGACCGACGCGTGGGGGCGTGACGCCCGGCTCTGGGTGAGGTGGGGACATGTGGGGCTGTGCCGAACCGGATCGTAGGAGGGGCGACAAGGCCCGTCAATAGGTCTGGACCAATTGCCCGGTGACGGCGGAACACCGGCTCTCCGACTTTCGACAGAGCCGCAGCTCATCCCCAGGTCGCACAAGGACCCGCGGCACCGCCCCTGACAATGGGCCGATGGCCCCCCTCTCCCGAAATCCGTTCACGGCCCCCGGCGAACCGGGCCGGGGGCTGTGGCGCGCCCTCGCGGAGACGACCGGCGGCGCGGCGCTGATGCTCCTGACCCAGCTGCTCCTGGGCGGCCGCGGCCCGGCCGGCGAGATCCAGCTCCTCCTCGGTACCGTCGTCCTCGTCCTGCTCGCCGTCCGCCGCCGCTTCCCCGTACTGAGCCTGCTGGGCACCTCCGTCGTCGTCGGGCTGCTGCCCCCCGCCGGGCTGCCGGCCGCCGTGACCGCGTACACCTCGGCCAAGCACCTGACCGCCCCCCGGCGCCGGAGCACCGTGCTGCTCGCCTCCGCCGTGCTGGCGGCGCTGGTCTGCGCCGTCCTCGCCCCGGCCATCGGGCTCGGCGGCCACGCGTTCGGGCTCGCGCTCGGCGCCGTACTCGCGGCGACCACCCTGGTGGTGCCGGGGCTCCTCGGCGGCTCGGGCGGGCAGGAGGACCGGCTGCTGCGGGCGCTCCGGGAGCGGGCCGCCGCCGCGGAGGCGGCCCGCCGGCTCGCGGAGAGCGAGTCCCGGATCCACGAGCGCTCCCGAATCGCCGCCGAGATGCACGACCTGGTCGGCCACCGGCTCAGCCTGATCTCGCTGCACGCGGGCGGCCTGGAGATGGCCCTGCGGAAGGAGGCGCCGGACCTGCGGGACGAGGCGGCCCTGGTCCGCCGGGCCACCGGGGACGCGATGCGGGAGCTGCGCGAAGTACTCGGGGTCCTGGGCCCGTTGGGCCGGGACACCGGGACGGACGCGCTGACCGACAGCACCGGGACCAGATCCGACGTCGAGGCGCTGGCCGCGGAGTCCCGCACCGGCGGCATACCCGTCGAGCTCACCTGGGACGGCCCCGACCTGCACGAGCGCGCCGCCCAGGTGCGGCGGGCGGTGCACCGCGTGGTGCGCGAGGCGCTGACCAATGTGCACCGCTACGCCGCCGGGGCCCGCGTCACCGTGGCGGTCACGCACACCGAGGACCGGGTGGAGGTGCTCGTGCGCAACGGCCTTCCGCCGGTGGCCCCCGAGGCGGCGACCGGCCTGGGCACCGGGCGCGGACTGGTCGGGCTGCGGGAACGGGTGGCGCTGCTCGGCGGCGCCCTGGAGGCGGGCCCGACGCCGGCCGGGGGCTTCGCGGTCGCCGCGCGGATCCCGGCCCGCCCCGACCCGGGAGCGAGTCTCACCGCCGCGGGCGCCCCGCCGCGCGAAACGCCGTCCGAGCCGCACGCCGACCACCCGCCCGCCGGTCTCCGACGCCGCGTCGTGGACGCCCTCAGCGGATTCCTCGGCCTCGCGGGCGTCGGCGTGCTGATGATGTGCGGTCTCCTGCTGGTCTCCCAGGCGTCCCCGGATCCCGCCCCCCGCGATCCCGAGCCGCCCAGGATCGGGATGTCCCGCGCGATGGTGGAGCGGGCCGTCTACGGGGACGACCCGGCGGTGCGCGCGGCGGCGACGGGCCGGGAGCCGGCCCGCGCGGAGTCCGTGACGAGCTGCATCTACCCGACGTTCCGCTACGCAGACCCGACACCGCCGGCCCCGGCTGCCGAGGGCACCCCCACGGACGAGGCCGCCCCGCGGGGCGGCGACCGGCTCACCATCACCCGGCTCTGCTTCCGTGGCGATACGTTGGCCACGATCGACCGCTTCACCGTGCCCATGGTGTCGCGCACACCACCGTGGGAGTCCCCGTGACCGAGTTCCCCCCTGCCGTCCACCACCCGATCCGGGTCCTGCTCGCCGACGACGAGGAACTGATCCGGCACGCCGTCCGGCTGATCCTGCGCCACGCCGAGGGCATCGAGGTGGTCGGCGAGGCGGCGAACGGCGAGGAGGCCGTCCGGGTCGCCGCCGAGACCCGCCCGGACGTGGCCCTGATCGACATCCGGATGCCCGTGCTCGACGGGCTCGCCACCATCGAGCGGCTCCTCGCCCTGGACCCCGGGCCGCAGGTCGTCATGCTCACCACGTTCGGCGACGAGCAGAACGTGACGCGCGCGCTGCGCTCCGGCGCCACCGGCTTCCTCCTCAAGGACGAGGGCCCGCAGGAGCTGATCAGCGCGGTCCGGGCCGCCGCCGGCGGCGACGCCGTCCTCTCGCCCAAGGTCACCCGGACCGTCATCGACCGCATGCTCGACACCGGCGCCGGTACGCCGGCCGCCCCGGCCCCTGGCGCCGTCCCCGACCAGCGACTGGCGGCGCTCACCGGCCGCGAGCGCGACGTCCTCGCGCTGCTCGGCCTGGGTCTCGCCAACGCGGAGATCGGCCGCCGACTGGGCATCGGCGTGGGCACGGTGAAGACCCACGTCAGCGCCGTCCTGGTGAAGACCGGCACGGACAGCCGCGTCCAGGCGGCGGTCCTCGCCCACCGGGCGGGGCTGCTGTCCTGAGCACCGGCCGGTACGCCGCCTCTGCCGGACGACGGAGACGGCCGTCCGCCGCGGGGAGGAGGCACCACCCCGGGCCCGACCTTCGGCAGACGCCCCGGTCACACCCTGAGGCCGACGGTCCGGCGCCGCGGCGCGCCGAGGATGAGAGTCAGTCACCGACCCTCTCCCCGTAGCCCGGAGCCGACATGTCACCGCAGGAAGCCGTACCCGCCCCCGTCTCCCCCGGCCCCGCCGCCCGGGCCACCGGACTGAGCAAGGTCTACGGCCGGGGCGAGGCCCGGGTGGTCGCCCTGGACTCGGTCTCGGTCGAGTTCGGACGCGGCCGGTTCACCGCGATCATGGGGCCGTCCGGCTCCGGCAAGTCGACGCTGATGCACTGCATGGCCGGTCTCGACGCGGTCACCGCGGGCTCCGCGCGGATCGGTGACACCGAACTGTCCGGCCTGACCGACCGGCAGCTCACCCGGCTGCGCCGGGACAGCGTCGGTTTCGTCTTCCAGGCGTTCAACCTGCTCCCCACCCTGACGGCGCTGGAGAACATCACGCTGCCGATGGCCATCGCGGGCCGCCGGCCGGACCGGAAGTGGCTGGAGACCGTCGTGGCGACCGTCGGCCTCGCCGGGCGGCTGGGCCACCGCCCCGCCCAGCTGTCCGGCGGCCAGCAGCAGCGGGTCGCCGTGGCCCGCGCCCTCGCCGCCCGGCCGGAGATCGTCTTCGCCGACGAACCGACCGGCAACCTGGACTCCCGCGCCGGCTCCGAGATCCTCGGCTTCCTGCGGGAGTCCGTACGGGAGTTGGGCCAGACCGTGGTGATGGTCACCCACGACCCGGCGGCCGCCGCGCACGCCGACCGCGTGGTCTTCCTCGCCGACGGCCGGCTCACCGACGAGCTGCTCGCCCCGACCGCCGAGACCGTCCTGGACCGGATGCGGCGCTTCGACACCGGCGCCCGCACGAGCTGACCAGGCTCCCCGCGCCCCACCCCCTCGCACCTCCTAACTGGGACCACCGCCATGCTGCGAACAGCCCTGCGCAACGTCTTCGCGCACCGAGCCCGCCTGATCATGACCGCCCTCGCGATCACCCTCGGCGTCGCCTTCGTCTCCGGCACCCTCGTCTTCGGCGACACCGTCGCGGAGGCCCTGCGCGGCGCCTCCGCCAGGAGCCTCAAGGACGTCGCCGTCTCCGTCCAGGCCGAGGCCCGGCGCGGCTCCGACACCGGGGCGGACGACACCGTGTCCACCGCGCTCACCGGTGAACTCGCCGACAGGGTCCGCACCGTGCCCGGCGTCACCTCCGTGCGCCCCACCGTCAACGGCACCGCCACCCTGGCCGCCAAGGACGGCCGGCCGCTCGACGCCGACACCAGCTGGCAGAACCTGGCAACCAACTACGCACCGGACGCGGCCCACGGCGACCGGGACGCCCGGTTCCCGCTCAGCGCCGGCCGCGGCCCCGTCGACAGCGGTGAGCTGGCCCTGGACCGCGGGACCGCCGAGCGGGCCGGCTACCGCGTCGGCGACACCGTCCGCTTCGCCACCCGGGGCCCCGCGCTGACCAAGAAGCTGGTCGGCACCGTCGACACCGACGACCCCCGGGTGCGGGCCGGCGGCAGCCTCGTGCTCTTCGACACCAGGACCGCCCAGCAGCTCTTCCTCCAGGACGGCCGCTTCGACGAGCTGGCCGTCGGCTCCGCGCCCGGCACCGACGCCGAGGAACTCACCGGCAGGATCCGCGCGCTGCTGCCCGCCGAGGGCATCACGGTCACCAGCGGAGCCCGGCTCGCGCGCGAGCAGGCCGCGCAGATCGCCGAGAGCACCAAGGAGCTCACCCGGATGCTCCTGACCTTCGCCGGGATCGCCCTGTTCGTCGGCGCCTTCATCATCGCCAACGCCTTCACCATGCTGATCGCCCAGCGCAGCCGGGAGACCGCGCTGCTGCGCGCCGTCGGGGCCTCGCGCCGCCAGGTCGTCCGCGCCGTCCTCACCGAGGCCGCGCTCCTCGGCCTCGGCGCCTCGGCGGCCGGCATCGCGCTCGGGACCGGTATCGCGACCGCCGTGCGGCCGATCCTCGACGCGGCCGGCGCGGGCCTGCCGGACGGCCCCCTGGTGATCTCCGCGGACACCCTCCTGCGCTCCCTCCTGACCGGCGTCGGCGTCACCGTGCTCGCCGCCTGGCTGCCGTCCCGCAGGGCCGCGAAGACCGCCCCGGTGGAGGCGTTGAGCAGCGTCGACCAGGCACCGCCCCGGCGCGGCATGCTCGTGCGCAACAGCCTCGGCGGACTGCTCACCGGCCTCGGCCTGCTCACCCTGCTGTACGTCTCCACCCGGAGGGACGGCGCTGACGCCAACCTCCAGGCCGCCGCCCTGGGTTCGCTGCTCACCCTGACCGGCCTGATCGTGATCGCCCCGCTGCTGTCCCACCCGCTGATCCGGCTCGCGGGCACGGTCACCACCCGGCTCTTCGGCGTCAGCGGCAGGCTCGCCGAGGAGAACGCGCTGCGCAATCCGCGCCGCACCGCCGCCACCGCCTCGGCCCTGATGATCGGGCTGGCCCTGATCACCGGCCTGAGCGTGACCGGCGGTTCCACCGACGCCGCCCTCCAGGACGCGGCCGTGCGCGGCCTGACCGCCGACTACAAGGTGTCCAACGCCGGGTACGGCGGCATCGACCCCGCGCTCGCCGGCAAGGTCGCCGACGTCCCCGGCGTCGCGCGGGCGGTGCCCGTCGCCTCCTCGACCCTGGGCGTGCGGGGCCGGGCCGCCACGTTCACCGGCGCGGACCCGCGGCAGCTCGCCGCGGTCTCCGACCTGGAGTTCAGCAGCGGCTCGCTCGCGGACCTCGGACCCGGCAGGGTCGCGCTCTCGGACCAGCTGGCCGAGGAGACCGGCCTGTCGAAGGGCGACACCTTCCCGGGCACGCTGGGCTTCGGCCGCGAGACCAGGGAGCTGACCGTCGCCGGTGTCTACCGCCGGACCCGCACCGTGGGCGGCGCCGTGGGCACCCTGGGCGACGTCCTGCCGTACGCCGTCGGCGGCCGGCTCGACAGCGTCCTGGTCGAAGCCGCGGCCGACGGGCGCACCGGCGGCCTCGACCAGCGGATCCGCGAGGCCCTCGGCAACAGCCCGCTCCTCCAGGTGCAGGACCGGGGGCAGTTGACGAAGGCGCAGTCCGGCGAGATCGACACGATGCTCACCATGATGTACGGCCTGCTCGGCATGACGGTCGTGATCGCCGTCTTCGGCGTCGTCAACACCCTGGCCATGTCCGTCTTCGAGCGGACCAGGGAGATCGGGCTGCTGCGCGCGATCGGCCTGGACGACCGGGGCGTCAGGCGGATGGTGCGGCTGGAGTCGGTGGTGATCTCGCTGTTCGGCGCCGTTCTCGGCATCGGCACCGGGATCTTCCTGGCCTGGGCCTGCGGCAGCCTGGCCCGGGCCTCGCTCCCGCAGTACCGGATCGTGCTGCCGTGGGCGCGGCTCGGCCTGTTCCTGCTGCTCGGCCCGGCGATCGGGGTGCTGGCGGCGGTCTGGCCGGCCCGGCGGGCGGCCCGCCTGAACACCCTGCGGGCGATCGACGCCCAGTAGCGCCCGGCCGGCGCGGGTACGCGCCGCCCGCCGTCCTGTCGGCCCCGCCGGTTCGGCCGCGCCCCGGTCGCCGCACCCGGCCGGGGCGCGAGAGCATCGAGGAGGCCCCGGGCGCGGGCACCGTCGAACCGGGGCGGTGCCGCGGATCGTTCCTCCTGCCGTACGCCCCCGCGGACCGCGACCGGTCGGGCGGCGACGGCGCCCGGCCGGGTGCCGCCCCGCCACGCGGCGGCAGAACCGAACCGACAGGCTGGAGTCCCCGTGCGCGTCAGCGTCTGCATCCTGCCCGACCGGCCGTTCCCCGAGGCGGCCCCGCTCTGGCGGCGCGCCGAGGAGCTGGGCTTCCACGCCGCCTACTCCTACGACCACCTCACCTGGGGCGGCCTGCCGGACGGCGCCTGGTACGGCGCCGTGCCCACCCTGGCGGCCGCCGCCGGGGCCACCTCCCGGATCCGCCTCGGCACCCTGGTCTCCTCGGCGAACTTCCGCCACCCCGTGCCGCTCGCGCAGGACGTCATGACGCTGGACACCATCAGCGGCGGCCGGTTCGTCCTCGGCTACGGCGCCGGCGCGCCCGACGCCGACGGCATCGTGCTCGGCCAGGGCGCGCCCGACACGGGCTGGTCGGTGAAGGAACGCGGCGGCCGGTTCCGCGAATCGGTGGAACTGCTGGACCGGCTGCTCACCGGGGCGCCCGAGGGCCGGCCGCGGACCACCTTCCGCGGCCGCTACTTCGACGCGATCGACGCCCGGCTGGAGCCCGGGTGCGTCCAGCGGCCCCGGGTGCCGTTCCTGTTGGCGGCGACCGGACCGCTCGGCATGCGCACCGTGGCGCGGTACGGCGCGTCCTGGGCCGTCACCGACGACGCGGAGCTGCCGAAGGACACCCTCACCGAGGCCTCGACCTGGGCCGGCCTCGCCCAGCGGCTGGAGGGTCTCGACGCGGCCTGCGAGCAGGAGGGCCGCGACCCGAAGTCACTCGGCCGCACCCTGCTGACCGGGTTCTCGCCGCTGCCCACCATGCGCTCGGCGGCGGCCTTCGAGGAGGTCGCGGGGCGCTGCGCGGAGCTCGGCTTCACGGAGCTGGTGGTCCACTACCCGCGCGAGTCCGGGCCGTTCGCCACGCCCGCGCACGTCCTGGCGGAGATCGCGCCCGCCCACCGCGGCGCCGCCCGGCTGCCCTGACCGCGGACCCGCTCCACGGCTACCGCAACGACGCCATCCAGGCCTCGACCTCGTCCGCCTGGCGCGGCAGGCCCGAGGACAGCCACTGCGCGCCGTCGGTGGTGATCAGGAAGTCGTCCTCGATCCGGACGCCGATCCCGCGCAGCTCCTCGGGGACGGTCAGGTCGTCGGGCTGGAAGTACAGTCCGGGCTCGACGGTCAGCACCTGGCCGGCCTCCAGGACGCCGTCCAGGTAGGCCTGGCCGCGGGCACCGGCGCAGTCGTGGCAGTCCAGGCCCAGCATGTGCCCCGAGCCGCAGACGGTGAAGCGGCGGTACCGGCCGGACTCGGCGAGGGACGGCCCGCCGTCCGGTGCCAGGCCCCAGGCGTCGAGCCCGTCCGCGATCACGCGCATCGCCGCGTCGTGGAAGGCCCCGTAGCGGGCGCCGGGCCGCAGGGCCGCGATCCCCGCCGACTGGGCGGCGAAGACCAGGTCGTA
Source organism: Kitasatospora sp. NPDC005751 (assembly GCF_040630835.1). NCBI lineage: Bacteria > Bacillati > Actinomycetota > Actinomycetes > Kitasatosporales > Streptomycetaceae > Kitasatospora > Kitasatospora sp. NPDC005751. The sequence goes on along the minus strand of NZ_JBEXYC010000023.1, from coordinate 38,598 downwards.
CACCCGGCGCTGGACATCGGTGTAGTGGCCGGAGACCGGCAGCGTCCGGGTGACGTCGCCGGTGTAGAAGGAGTCGGCCTCGACCCCGGCGTCCAGCAGGAGGAGGTCGCCGTCCCGCACCGGGCCGTCGTTGTGCATCCAGTGCAGGACGCAGGCGTGCGCGCCGGCCGCCGCGATGGTCTCGAAGCCCAGGCCGTAGCCGTCCAGCCGGGCGCGGCGGTTGAAGGTGCCCTCGATCCAGCGCTCGCCCCGCGCGAGGCCCGTGGCATGGCGCAGCTCGCCGATTACGTCGTGGAACCCGGCCACCGTGGACCGGACGGCCGCGCGCAGCTGCTCGACCTCCCAGGCGTCCTTGACCAGCCGTGACTCCGCGAGGTAGGTCAGCAGTTCGGCCTCCGCCCGGTGGGCCGGCCGGACCAGTGCGTCGACGAGCGCGTCCTCGCCGCGCACCACCCGGGTCGGGACGTGTCCGGCGAGCGCCCGCTCCAGGTCGTCCCGGGCGGCGGCCCGGACACCGATCGCGTCGGCGGTCTCCGACAGCGTCCGGCGCCGGCCGACCCAGAACTCGCCGTGCCGGCGGCTGCTGTGGAACTCGGCGCCGTTCGGCCCGCCGTCGCGCGGCGACCGCGGCCGGGTGAACAGGGTGACCTCGTGCCCGGTCCCGGTGGGCTCGAAGAGGAGGACGCTGTCGGGGACGGCACTCGTGCCCTGCTCCGCGGTGAGGTGGACGAACGCGGAGTGCGGCCGGAAGGTGTGGTCGAAGTCGTTGCTGCGGACCTTGAGCCCGCCCGAGGGGACGACGATCCGCTCCCCGGGGAACCGCTCGGAGAGCGCCGAGCGCCGCGCGGCGGCGAAGGCCGCACCGGGCAGGAGCGGCAGCGTCGTCCCGGTGTCGGCCCAGCCGTGGTGGAACCACTCGGCCTGCGCGGCCGGCACCGCGCGGTCCTGCGCCCCGGCTCCGCGTGCCCCACCCTGCTGCTCCACCCGTCGTCTCCGCTCACCGTAGTCCGCCGCACGCCCGCTGCATGTCGGCCACATGTCGGCCGCACGGGGAAACTACCATTTCACATGTCACACATCCACACCCCCGCACAGAAACCCCCGGTACCCCCAGGAGGCACCCGGGACTACGCGGGCGTCTCGCGGCCGGACTGGACGGTCGGAATCCGCTGGGTGAAGAACAGCGCCACGACGGCGGTCAGGGCGAGGATCGCGAGGGCCGCCCGCAGACCGTCCAGCCGAGCGGCCGCGTTGGCGTCGAGCGCCGCCCGCGCGACCTCCGGGCTCGTGCCCGCCTCGTCCAGCGCCGCCGTGAGCTGGACGTCCGACAGGAAGGGCGCACCGCTCTCCAGTTGGACGGCCGCCCGGTCCGCGACCTCGGCCGGGACGGCCGGGTTCTGCTCGACGGCGGCCAGGAACGAGGCCGTCAGGGCGGCGATCATGATCGACCCGGCGAGCGCGGTGCCGATCGAGGACCCGAGGTTGGTCACGGCGTTCTGGATGCCGCCGACCTCCGCGCTCTGCTCGTCCGGGACGGCCGACACGGTGACCGCGCCGAGCTGCGAGGCCATCGCGCCCATCCCGAGGCCGATCAGCAGCAGGGGCAGGGTGACGATCTCCGCACCCGCGTCCGCGTCGAGCGCGGCGAGCAGGGTGACGGCGCCCGCGAGGAGGGCCAGCGTCCCCAGCCGCACCACCCGGCGCGGTGAGACGTCCGGGAACAGGCGCGGGATCAGGACCGCGGCGGCCAGCAGCGTCAGCGAGAGCGGCAGCAGCCAGACGCCGGTCCGCAGGGCGGACAGGCCGAGGGCGACGGACAGGTAGAGCGGGACGACGAAGAACACGCCCATCTGGATGAAGTACTGGAAGAAGAACATCGTCAGACCGCCGGTGAGCCGGCGGTTGCCGAGTAGGTCCGGGTCGACGAGCGGCTCCCCGCCGCGCTCCACGACGCGCGTCTCCCAGTGCAGGAAGAGCCGGATCAGCAGCACACCGGCCAGCAGCAGCCACACGGTGAGCGAGATGCCGAGCCAGCCGGGCGCACCCGGCTTGGGCACGAACCACCCCCAGGAGCTGGAGCGCAGCACCCCGAACACGAAGACCCCGAGCCCGAGCGCGGACAGCAGGGCGCCGACCAGGTCGAGCCCGGCCCGGTCGGCGGGCGGGGCGTCGGCGAGCCGGCGCGCGAACACCAGGATGGCGAGGACGATGACGACCTCGCCGGCGAAGACCCAGCGCCAGGAGAAGTACGTCGTCGCGATACCGCCGATGAGCGGCCCCAGCGCGATCGCCACCGCCCCCGCCGCGGCGACGAACCCGTAGGCGGCCGGTCGGCGCCCGGCAGCGAAGTTGCCGGCCACCAGCGCCACGATCGCCGGGAGGATGAGGGCCGCCCCGACCCCCTCCAGGAAGGACCAGCCGAACAGCAGAACAGCCAGGTTGGGGGCGAGCGAGGTGGTCAGGGAACCGCAGCCGTAGATGACGCAGCCGATCATGAACGCCCGTCGCCGGCCGATGAGCTTCCCGACCTTGCCGCCCGGGATCATGAACATCGCCATCACGAGCGTGTACGCCGTGATGGCGCCCTGGATCCCGGCCACCGTCGTCCCGACGTCGTCGGCCACCGTCGCGATGGAGACGTTCATGACGGAGCTGTCGAGCGCCATCAGGAACTGGCCGGCCGCGAGGGTCGGCAGGACGAACCCGCCGACCGCGGAGGAGGTGCCTGTGCTGGGTTCCATGGGCCGCATCGTCGCAGCGGCGGCGGGACACGGCCACCCGGGAGTCGGCCGGTCGGACCGGGTCGGCGGTGCGGCGCGCCGGGCGCGCCGCACCCGGGGTCAGATCACGTCCCGCCCGCGCAGCGTCCCCGCGCACAGGGCCCAGATGATGAAGATGTTCACGGCGATCAGCACGATGGCCCAGAACGGGTAGTACGGCAGCCAGAGGAAGTTGGCGATCAGGCTGAACCCCGCCAGGACGACGCCGACGGCTCTCGCCCAGACGGCTCCGGTGAACACCATGACCCCGGCCAGCACGACGAGGAGGCCGAGGATGAGATGGATCCAGCCCCAGCCGGTCAGGTTGAAGCGGAACACGTAGTCGTTCGTCCGGACGAACAGGTCGTCCTTGGCGATGGCCGCGATCCCCTCGAAGATCGCCATCGTTCCGCCGAAGACCATCAGGATCCCCGCGAGCACGATCCACCCGGATCGCAGCAGGTGCCCCGAGGAGCGCGCGGGCGGCGCCGGATCGGCGCCGACGGGCGGCGGCTGGGGCGGGTTGAGATTGCCGGCCATGAGGGCCTCCGAACTCTCGGGGAGCCGGCAGGCCCATGGGTCCGGACCCGGCGGCGGCTCCACGTTCCAGCGTTCCACACCCCCGCCGCGGGCGCGCCCCGTGCCGGAGCCCCGGCCGCCACCCGTACGGCCGTTCCCGCTGGTGGGCCGGGGCGTGCGCGGCTCTGCTGGGGAGGAGCTGTCACCACGTGCGCTCCCCGGCGGGGCAAGCGTCCGACCCCAGGGAGAGTGCGATGGCCCCGACGGATTCCGGAGCGGATCCCGCAGGAGCGAACGGCGCCGAACCGCCCGGCGACCAACCCCCGCACCCTGCTCCGCCGCCGGCTGCCTCCACCCCGGAGCCACCGACACGACCTGCGGTGGAACCACCACGGCCCGCGCCGCAACCGCCGGACGACGTCGAGCACCTGAAGGCCCGGATCGCCGCGCTGGAGCGCACCGCCCCGCCCCGCCACCGGGAACACCACCGGCTGCGGACCTCCGGATCCGTGGTGGTCATCGTCATCGCGTCGCTGCTCTCGCTGATCTCCGTCCTCGCGGTCTGGACGAGCGACATCGTCGGCAACACCGACCGCTACGTCTCCACGGTCGCGCCACTGGCCACCGATCCGGCGGTGCAGGACGCCGTCACCACCCGGGTCACCCAGGTCGTCCTGGACCAGATCGACGTGAACGGGCTGGTCAAGCAGCTCTCCGACGCGGCCGCCGAACAGGGCGTGCCGGCCCCGCTCGCGACCCTGATCGGCGGCCTGAGCGGGCCCATCACCAGCGGCCTCAACGACCTGGTGCACACCACCGTCGACCGGGTGGTGACCAGCAGTGCCTTCGAGTCGATCTGGGTCGACGCCAACCGGCTGATCCACACCGCCCTCGACAAGGCCCTCACCGGGAAGGGCGGCGGTGCGGTGACGCTGACCAACAATCAGGTCGGCATCGACATCGCGCCGATCGTGGCGAAGGTGAAGACCGAGCTGGTGGACGCCGGCCTCGGGATCGCTTCCAAGATCCCGGAGGTCCACACCGACTTCGTGGTCTTCCAGTCCGAGGACATCGGCAAGGTCAAGACGTACTTCCGGCTGCTGGAGATCATGGGCTCGTGGCTCCCGCTGGTGACCGTCCTGGTGGCCGCCGGCGGCGTCCTCCTCGCCTCCAACCGGCGCCGCGGCCTGGTCGGCGCGGCCGTCGGCGTGGCACTCGCCATGCTGCTGCTCGGCATCGTCCTGACCGTCTTCCGCGCGTACTACCTCGACCGCCTGCCACCGGGCGCGAACCAGGCGGCCGCGGGCGCCGTCTACGACACCCTGATCCGGTTCATGCGCGCGAGCATCCGGGTGGTCTTCGCGGTGGCCGTCGTCACCGCCATGGGCGCGCTCCTGATCGGGCCGTCCCGAGCCGCCGTCGCGATCCGCACCGCCTGCCGCCGGATGGTGGACGCCCTGCGCGAGGTGCTGTTCGGCATCGGGATGCGGCTGGGCCCGGTCGGCCCGTTCGTCCACCGCTTCAAGCGGTGGATCGGCGCCCTGATCCTCGCCGTGGCGGCGGTCGTCCTGGCCACCTGGAACTATCCGACCACGGCGGTGGTCCTGTGGATCACCCTGGTGGTCCTGCTCGCCTTCCTGATCCGGGAGTTCCTCGACACCGGCCCGGGCCCGGGCACCGTCACCGGCCCGGACGGAGCCCCGGGCCCCGGGCCCGGCACCGTCTCCGGTACCGGGCCGCCGACCCACGCCTGAGCGCCCGCCGCCCGGCTCCCGGGCCGCCCCGCCGGGCCGGGATGCGCGGTGCGGCGGGCACTGCTGGAATGGCAGGAGCGGGAGCCGCCCGCGGCGGACGCCGTCCGCCCCGTGCCGCCCTCCCGGGCGCGTACCGCCACGGCATCGGCCGACAGCCTCCGCCCGGCCGACCGGAGAGGACCCGACATGAGCGACGAGCTGAACGAGCTGAACGAGACCGGACCGATCGACTACATCGTCGTCGAGTTCCCCGGCAGCCGGATGACCGGGGAAGGGCTGCCACTGCTGGTCGACCTGGTCGACCGGGGCATCATCCGGATCCTCGACCTGACCTTCGTCCGCAAGGAGACGGACGGCTCGGTCACCGGCCTCGAACTCGCCGACCTCACCGGTGACGGCGTGCTCGACCTCGCCGTCTTCGACGGCGTCTCCTCCGGCCTGCTCGACGAGGAGGACCTCGCCGACGCCGCCGCCGTCCTGGAGCCGGGCAGCTCCGCCGCCGTCCTCGTCTACGAGAACGTCTGGGCCGGCCCGCTGGCCGCCGCCCTCCGGCGCAGCGGGGCGCGGCTGGTCGCGGACGGCCGCATCCCCGTCCAGGCGATCCTCGCCTCCCTCGAAGCCGCCGAGGGCAAGGACGGACGCTGAACCCGCCCTGCCCGTCCGCTCGCCCCACCCCGAAGGTCAAGGAGGTTTCGCCATGCCAGGACTCCTTCGCGGCGTCGCCCGAACCGCCGTCGTCGCCGGAACGGCGACCGCCGTCTCCAACCGGGTCTCCCGGCGGCAGGCCGGCCGCTGGGCCCAGCAGGAGGCACCGCAGGCCCAGGCCCAGCCCGCCGCACCGCAGGCGGCGCCTGCCGCGCCCGCCGCCGAGCCCGACGACATGGCCACCCGGCTCGACCAGCTCAAGCAGCTGGCCGAGCTCAAGAACCAGGGCGTGCTCACCGACGCCGAGTTCGCGGCACAGAAGTCCCGTCTGCTCGGCTCCTGACCGGCGGCGCCGGCCCGCACCCCGGGCCGGCGGCCACGGCGAGGGCGCCTTCGCCCCGGCCGGTGCCCCGGCGCAGCCGGTGAGACCCGTTCTGCCGCGACAGGGAGGCGGTCCCATGAGCCGCGAGTACCACTTCCACTGCGAGTACGCCGGCTGCTCGGTCACCGTCGGGATTCACCTGGGCGGCAGCCGGGCGGTGGAACTGCTGGTCGACGGCAAGGAGGTCGCCGCCGAGCGGATCCACGGCCACCACGCCCAGGTGTGCCCGCTCAGCACCACGCTGCCCACCACCCCGCCGCGCCCGGTCACCGTCGAGGCCGAACTGCCCGGCGCGGTCCGCGGCGCCCCGTCCGCCACCCTGGTCGACGGCGACACCCGGCTGCCGATGCCCGAACGCGAGGTGCCGCGCCGGGCCGGACCGACCGAGGTCTCCTGGTACGGCTGACGGCGTCGACGGCCGGCATCGGGCCAGGTCGGAGGCGCTCCCCCGGCGGAAGTTAGGGTTCGGATGCGGGTGGCGGACCACCGCCGCCGCGCCCGGACCGCCGAAGGGACCCCGCCCATGCCGACCGCACCCGCCACCGGACCAGCCGCCGCACCGTCACTCGCGCGGTTCGGCCTGGGCACCGCCGCCGTCGGGCGGCCCGGCTACATCACGCTCGGGCGCGAGCTCGACCTGCCGGCCGGGCGCACCGTCGAGGCGATGCGGGAGCGGACGCACGACCTGCTCGACGCCGCCTACGCGGCGGGGGTGCGCTACTTCGACACCGCCCGCTCCTACGGCCGCGCCGAGGAGTTCGTCGGCGAGTGGCTCGCCGCCCGGCCGCGGCTCGCGTCCGAGGTCGTGATCGGCAGCAAGTGGGGTTACACCTACACCGCCGACTGGCGGGCCTCCGGGGTGCCCGTGCACGAGGTCAAGGAGCACTCGACGGCGGTGTTCGACCGTCAGATCAAGGAGACCAGGCAGCTGTTGGGCGGTCTGCCGCAGGTGTACCTGGTGCACTCGGTCACCCCCGACAGCCCGGCGCTCGGCGACCGGGCGCTGCACGAGCGGCTGGCGGCGCTGGCCGCCGAGGGCGTCCGGATCGGCCTGTCCACCAGCGGACCGGCGCAGGCCGCCACCGTCCGGGCGGCCCTGGAGGTGACCGTGGCGGGGCGGCCGCTGTTCGCCGCCGTCCAGTCCACCTGGAACCTGCTGGAGCCCTCCGCCGGGCCCGCCCTGGCCGAGGCGCACGCGGCGGGCTGGCTGGTGGTGGTCAAGGAGGGCATGGCCAACGGCCGGCTCGCCGACCGCAACGCGACCGGGCCCGGGACCGCCGCGCTGCGCGAGCTGGCCGCCCGCACCGGCGCCACCTGCGACGCGCTCGCCCTCGCCGCGGCCGCCGCCCGACCCTGGGCCGACATCGTGCTCTCCGGCGCGGCCACCCCGGAGCAGCTGGCCTCCAACCTCAGCGCGGCCGGGCTCGACCTCGCCGCCGCGGACCTCGCCGCGCTCACCGTGCTCGCCGAGCCCGCGGAGGCGTACTGGCGCAGCCGCGCCGCGCTGCCCTGGGAGTGAGCCCGAGCCGGGCGGGCCGCCGCAGCCCGCCCGGGCCCGCGGCCGGTCAGACGCGGGTGTCCTCCACCACCGGGACGACGCGGTCCGACGCGCCGCCGCCGGCCGCGGCCGGCGCGGTCCGGGCCGCCGGCGCGGCGGGTCGCTCTCCGCAGAAGGCCGGCTCCAGCGCGCTCATCAGCCCCGTCGTGACGGCCCCGTTGTTGGAGGCGTTGGCGAACACCACCACGCTGCGCCGGCCGTCGGGGGTGACGAAGCTCTGGGTCTGGAAGCCCTGGACGATGCCTCCGTGGCCGAGGACGGTCCCGCAGGAGAGCGCGATCTGGCGGATCCCGAGTCCGTAGCCGACCTTCGCCGTGGGCGTGGGGAGGACGGCGGTCAGCTGCCGCAGCGAGTCGTCCGAGACGAGCCCGCCGGCGCGGCCCGCGACCAGCGCGGTGAGGAAGCGGTCCATGTCGGCGGCGGAGGAGATGACGCCGCCGGCACTCCACAGCCAGGACGCGGTCTGCTCGGTGGAGTCCAGCAGCGGCTTGGCGCGGTCGTCGTTGGTCAGGTAGCCGGTGATGTGCGGGCCCGCGATGCGCTTCTCGGGCACCACGAAGGAGGTCTGCCGCAGCTTCAGCGGCTCGATGACCTGCTCGCGCAGCACGTCGGCGTAGGCCCGGCCGGTGAGGTGCTCGACCGCCATTCCCATCAGTACGTAGTCCGTGTTGGAGTACGCGTACGCCGTCCCCGGGGCGCTCCGCACACCGTGCTTGACGGAGAGCGCCACCAAGTCCCGCGGTGTGTAGACGGTGTTGCGGATGCGCGCCTCGAAGGCGCTCGTGGTCTCCTCGCCGTTCTGTTCGAGCAGGTCGTCGGTGTGGTCGTAGATGCCCGCGCGGTGCTGCATCACCTGGCGGCCGGTCATCGTCCAGCCCTCGGGCAGGGTGCCCTGGGGCAGGTACTCGCGCAGCGGCCTGTCCAGGTCGACGAGCCCCTGTTCGGCCAGGCGCATCACGAGCACGGCGGCGAACATCTTGCTGTTGCTGCCCACCCGGAACTGCCGGTCCGCCCTCATCGAGGCGCCGCCGAGGTCGGCCTTGCCCATCGTCAGCGACCATTCGCGCTCGCCCGGGCCGTGGTCCCTGATCACCGCGAAGGCGCCGGGGGCGCCCGCGTCCAGGGTGTTCCGCAGTGCGGTCCGCACGGCGGTGGTGTCCGGGAGGGGCGGTGCGGCGGCCCGCGGCGCCGCGGCGGCCGCCCCCGCCCCGAAGGCGGTCGCCATCAGCGCGGCGGCGGCCGCCAGTGCTCCGGCGCGCGTGAGCCCGATCGTCACCATCGACAAGTCCCCTGTCTCGTTGGCATCCCGCGCGGCGGGTCCGCGCAGACCAAGATCATATCTCCTCTGCGTGACAGATGCTGACTGTCCGTCACCGCTCGGTCGCGCGCCGGACCAGGTGGACCGACCCTCGGTCGACGGTCGGTGACGATGCCATGACAGCGCGCGCCCACCCTGCGGGCACACTCCGGAGCGCGGGGGCACCCGCCTTGCCCGAACGGGCAAACCTAACGTTCGGTCGGCCCTCCGTACGCGGCGGACCGCCCTCGCCCCGCCGGGCGCCGGACGCCCCCCGTTCACCCGGCCGCCACCCGGAACAGCGCCGCGACCTGCGCGGAAGCCCGGCCGCCCCCGCCGCGCAACTTCTCCGATGGGCACGATCCGCCCAAGTCGGACCATTCCGCCCCTTCCGTCGGCAATCGACAGCAGTCGACCGTGAAACCCACCGGCCCGCCGGAGCGGCGAGTGAGCTGCGTCACTTGACGCTCTATTGGCCCCGGGCTTGACTTCGGAGCGACGAGAAAGCGGATCGCGGAATTCAGCGAGTAATCACCGCACACCCGTCGAGCCTTTGCATGATTCGTCCTGTTCACCGTCAGACGGAGGTACTGCCATGAAGCTCGTCCACTTCGTGAAGAAGGTCATGCCGGAGAAGAGCCTGAAGGCCTACGCGTGGTACGGCTGGATCTAGTCGGGTAGTTCGTCTACCGGGCACGGGCCCGGTGAGCAGTCGTCTCACCGGGCCCGTGCCTTTCACCCTTGGAGTTCACCGATGCCCATGTCCAGTACCGGCAGGAGCGCCCGGGCCACCGTCTTCGCACCGCGGATCGAGGAACTTCTCCGCAGGTACCGCGGGGCGGACCTCTTCCGTCTGGAGCACGACACCATCGGGGTCGCCGGCGCCGACCTGATGGACAGCCTGCTCCGCAGCCGGCCCGCGAACGACTCCGAGCGCCCGACCTTCAAGCCCGTCCAGGGCCGGTCCGTCACCCGGACGGACGCGTCCGCGCTCATGCAGGCCGTCTCCGCCGACGTCCGCGCGGCGCTGAAGAAGCCCCTCGGCGACGAGGTCGACCTCACCGGGAAATGGCCGCACGTCGCGCACGTCTATCTCCGGGATCTCGTCTTCGGCCGGGAGAGTTTCCGTTTCCGCGTCCTGGTGGACCGCCGCCTGGAACTCACGCCGAAATTGACCTGGGCAGCCGTCGCGGCCGGCACCGCCATGCTCGGAAAGCCCGGCACGGAAATCCCGCTGTCCAATCTGGCGGCCCGCGTGCTGGACGCCGAGAGCTATGACGACCGCCGGTATGCGATGTACCTCTACCGGCGGGTCGCCGCCCCGATCTGTTTCACCGTGTCCGCCCTCGTGACGAATGCGCTCTGGCTCGGTTCGCCTTTCGAGGACGGCGTGTCGAACCGGGACGTCCTGCTGGAGTCCCTCCGGCTGCTGCCGCCGTCCTGGAACATCCTGCGGATGGCCTCCCCCGAGTTCACCGCGGTGGACGACCGGATCGGGGCCAAGGACGACCTGCTGATCCTCCCGCTGGTGAGCCACCGCGACCCGCGGCTCTGGGAGGACCCGGACAGCTACCGCCCTGAGCGCTGGGCCGACCTCGACCCCGACGACCACCCCGGGTACCTCCCGTTCGGCCATGTGAACGAGCGCTGCTGGGGCCGGCACATGGTGATGCCGCTGGCCGAACGGCTCCTCGACATCGTGCGCCGGGACGGTCTCGTGGTGAACCCGGAGCAGACCGTCGGCAAGGTCGAACTCGACGGCCTGCTCGAAGTCTCCGACGTCCGGCTGGTCCGGCGCTGAGCCGTGCCGTCCGGGCCCGGCCCCTCCCGGTCCCGGACGGCACGGGCCGCCCGCCTCAGCCCCGGGGCGCGCCGGCCAGGAACCGGTGCAGCGAGGCCGTCAGGGCGGTGGCGAAGGCCTCCCGGACCGGTTCGGCCACGCGGTCCAGCGACAGGTAGGGGTTGAGGTCCTCCAGCTCGACCAGCAGCAGTTCCCCCTCCGGGGCGCGGCAGGCGTCCACCCGCTGGATCCCGTGGTCGAGCGTGTTCCAGTCGATGAACCCCCGGGCGAAGGCGAGGTCCGCGTCGGTGGGGTGGTACGGCTCCAGGATCCAGCGCCGCTCGGGATCCGGCGCGTACAGCGCGTACTGGAAGGCGTCGTCGACGAAGTAGAACGACACCTCGTAGCGGAAGTCGACGCGCGGCTGGACGAGGATGTCGCCGTACGCGAGGCCGGACAGCCCGTCCGGGTCGACGAAGGCCAGGCCGATGGAGTCCGCACCGGCCTTCGGCTTGACGGCGTACTGGGCGCAGCCGGGCAGGCGGTCCAGGTCCTCGGGCCGGTCGACGGTGGGGATCACCGGGTGCCCGGCCTCGGTGAGGTCCAGCAGGTACTGCTTGCCGGCCATGTCACCGCGCCCGGTGAGCGGGTTGTAGACCCGGGTGCCGCGTGCTTCCGCCGCGGCCCGGAAGGCCTCGTACCGCTCCTGGTAGTGCAGGACGGGGCCGCTGTTGCGGACCAGCACGGCGTCGAAGCCGTCCATCAGCGCGGCCGCGTCCAAGGGGTGGCAGAGCGCGATGTCGAAGTCGGCCCGGAGCCGGGCGGAGAGCCGGATGTCCTCGTCGCAGTACCGCCGGCCCCGGGCCTGGTAGGCGAGGTCGGTCACGAACAGAACGCTGGGGCGGGCGGGCACGTGGCGGCTCCTCGGTCGGTGGCGGCCCAACATACCCACCGGCCGGTCCTGGCCCGGCCGGGGCCCCGGGCACCGGTGGCCGCCCGACGCCTTGACGAATCCATGACAGCGGCGCACCATCGTGCTGGCGCGCGCCGCACCTCCTCCCCGTTCCGTCCCTACGGACCCCCCACAGGAGGACAGTCATGCGACTGCCCCGCCGAGGGAAGCCCGCCGCGGTCGCCGCCGCCGTGCTGGCTCTCGCGCTCGCCTCCCCGCTCACCACCCAGGTCGCCGCCCAGCCGGTCACCGCCGGCCCGGCCGCGGCCCCCGACTCCGCCCGGCAGTACGTCCTCGACGGCCCCCGCACCGTCGCCGAACGCACCGCCGTCGCCGCCACCGGCGCGTCCGTCGACGCCGTGCGCTCCGATTCCGTGGTGGTCACCGCGACCGCCGCCGAGGCCGACCGACTGCGGGCGCTCGGCTGGTCCCCCAGCCCGCTGCCGGAGCCGGTGTACGGCGACGGGGCCGGCACACCGGGCGTCGGCGCCGCGGTGTACGACTTCCCGTCCGCCGACTCCGGTTACCACAACTACGCGGAGGCCACCGCCGACATCGACGCCGTCGTGGCGGCGCACCCCGACATCATGAGCAAGCGGGTCATCGGCACCTCGTACGAGGGCCGGCCGATCGTCGCCGTCAAGATCAGCGACAACGTCGGCACCGACGAGAACGAACCCGAAGTGCTGTTCACCGCCCACCAGCACGCCCGCGAGCACCTCACCGTCGAGATGTCGCTGTACCTGCTCCACGAGTTCGGCGACAAGTACGCCACCGACAGCCGGATCGCCAACGCCGTCAACAGCCGGGAGATCTGGGTGATCCCCGACCTCAACCCGGACGGCGGCGAGTACGACATCGCCACCGGCCGCTACCGCAGCTGGCGCAAGGACCGCCAGCCCAACGCGGGCAGCAGCAGCGTGGGCACCGACCTGAACCGCAACTGGGACTACAAGTGGGGCTGCTGCGGCGGCTCCTCCGGCTCCACCTCCAACGAGACCTACCGGGGCGCCGCCCCGGAGTCCGCCAAGGAGACCAAGGTGGTCGCCGACTTCGTCCGCACCCGCGTGGTCGGCGGCAAGCAGCAGATCACCGCCGCCATCGACTTCCACACCTACAGTCAGCTGGTGCTCTGGCCGTTCGGCTGGACCACGGCCGACACCGCCCCCGGGATGACGGCCGACGAGTACAACACCTTCGCGACCTTCGGCCGGGCCATGGCCGGCACCAACGGCTACACCCCCGAGCAGTCGAGCGACCTGTACATCACCGACGGCTCGATCGACGACTGGCTGTGGGGCACCCAGCGGGTCTTCGCCTACACCTTCGAGATGTACCCCGGTCCGAACGGCAGCAGCGGCTTCTACCCGCCCGACGAGGTGATCGGGCGCGAGACCAGCCGCAACCGCGAGGCGGTGCTGCGCCTGGTGGAGACCGCCGACTGCATGTACCGCGCGATCGGCAAGCAGCAGCAGTACTGCGGCATCGCCTCCTGAACCGCAGACGCCGCACCGGCCGGGGCCTCACGGACCCGGCCGGTGCGGCGTCCCGGCCTCGGCGGGAGCGGTTCCGGGACCCCCGCGCTGACGGTGCGCGTTCCGGACGAACGTCCTCCATGCCAACTCGTCCTCTCCCGTTCAATTTGACGATGCCTCAGCTCAAGGAGCATAGTGCAATATCACATTGCAACGAGCTCCTGGACCGCCCAGGAGCCCCCTTCACACAGGAGAAGGCTTCCCATGACTCGCAAGATCCTGACGACGGCCGCCGCAGCGGTCGCCCTGGGTACGGTTCCGGTCGTCGCGGCTCCGGCCGGTGCGGCAGCCGTCGCCGACGCCCCCACGGTGATCTGCGACAACTACGGTCTGCAGGCCGGTCTGGCGACCAAGGTGTGCGCCACCGTGAGCGGCGACACCATCGAGTTCTCCGGCCACATCGGCCTGGCCGGCCCGCCGAGCCCCGGCAGCCCGCTCCCCCGGCCGACGGAGGTCGAGGTGGTCCTGACCGGCAGCGTCGCCGGCGGGATCACCCTCGGGACGACGCGGCAGACGCTGACCTTCCAGAGCCGGTCGGTGCTGGTCGAGGGCGTGCGCGGCACGGTGCCGTGCGGCTCGACCGTGCGCGCCTCGTTCGCGGTCTCGTCCGCCGGCTGGCCCGCCAGGCCCGTCACCACCGAGGTCCCGGTCACCTGCTGACGGTGCGGCAGCCGGCCGGATCGGCGGGGGCCCACCGGCGGGTGGGCCCCCACCGGTCCGGCCCTTCGCCGGTTCGCCCGGCGGACATGACCGGGCCCGGCCGGGCGCACACCCGGCCGGGCCCGCCGAGCCTGGCCGGAGCGAGCCAGGCCAGCCCTGGGGACCTAACAGATGCGCGGCAGTTGCTCGCCCATCGGCAGGTCGACCACCCGGGTGCCGCCGAGCGCCGTGCGGGCGACGACCATGCCGGGGTGCTCCGCCACGCACTCGCCGATCACGGTCGCTCCCGCGCCCAACGGGTGCGCCCGCATCGCGGCGAGCACCGCGTCCGCCTGCGCGCGCGGCACGAAGGCCACCAGCTTGCCCTCGTTGGCGACGTACATCGGGTCGAGGCCCAGCACCGCACAGGCGTTGGCGACCTGTGGTGGCACCGGCACGGCACGTTCACCGATCCTGACGCCCACCCCGGCCGCCGCCGCGATCTCGTTGAGCGCCGCGGCCAGGCCACCCCGGGTGGGGTCGCGCAGCACGTGCAGGTCCGGGGTGACCGCCAGCATCGCGTCCACCAGGCCGCCGAGCGCGGCGCAGTCGCTCTCGATCTCCACGCCGAACTCCAGGCCCTCGCGCACGCTCATGATCGCGACCCCGTGCAGCCCGATCTCCCCGCTGACGATCACCACGTCCCCGGGGACGGCCCGCTGCGGCCTGATGTCCACCCCGGCCGGGACGAGGCCGATGCCGGCGGTGTTGAGGTAGACGCCGTCGCCGTGACCGGCCTCGACGACCTTGGTGTCACCGGTGGCGACCTCCACCCCGGCCAGTCGCGCGGCAGCCCCGAGCGCCCGGGCGACCCGGTCCACCACGGCCATCTCCACGCCCTCCTCCAGGATGAACCCGCAGGACAGGTAGGCCGCCCGGGCCCCGCTCATCGCGAGGTCGTTGACCGTCCCGTTGACGGCGAGGTCCCCGATGCTGCCGCCGGGGAAGAACAGCGGCCGCACGACGTAGGAGTCGGTGGAGAAGGCGAGCCTCGCTCCGCCGAGTTCCAGCACGGCGGAGTCCCCGAGGGCGGCGAGCGCGGCGCCGCCGAAGGCCGGGGCGAAGATGTTCTCCACCAGCTCGGCCGACATCGCGCCGCCGCCGCCGTGCCCCATCACCACCCGGGGGTGGTCGCGCAGGGGCAGCGGGCAGCTCCACCCGGAGAAGTCCGGCGCCTCGGACGGCGTCTCGGAGGGCACGGCCGCCGGCACGGCGCCCGACCCGGTCAGGACCTCGGCCTCAGCCAACGGGGCTCGCCTCCCGGGGAACGGCCGGCGTGCTCAGCCGGCGGTAGAGGTAGTACGCGGCGCAGGCCCCCTCGCTGGACACCATGGTGGCGCCGAGCGGGGTGCGCGGAGTGCAGGTGGTGCCGAAGGCCTCGCACTGGTCGGGCTTCAGCAGCCCCTGGAGGACCTCCCCGCTGCGGCACTGCGCCGGCTCGCGGGTGGTGATGCCGGTGACGTCGAAGCGGTACTCGGCGTCGTGGTCGCGGTAGCGCGGGGAGAGCCGCCAGCCGCTCCGCGGGATCACCCCGATCCCGCGCCAGGCCCGGTCGGCCACCTCGAAGACGTCCTCCAGCATGGCCCGGGCCGCCGGGTTGCCCTCCGGGCGGACAGCCCGCGCGTAGGCGTTCTCCACGGTGTGCTCGCCGCGCTCCAACTGCCGCACGGTGCGCCGGATTCCCTCCAGGATGTCGAGCGGCTCGAAGCCGGTGACCACGATCGGCACCCGGTGGCGCTCGGCCAGTTCGGGGTACTCACCGGTGCCCATCACGCTGCAGACGTGCCCGGCGGCCAGGAAGCCCTGCACCCGGCAGTCCGGCGAGGTCATGATGGCCTCGATGGCCGGGGGCACCCGGACGTGCGAGACGAGCATGCTGAAGTTGCGCAGCCCCTGCTTCCGGGCCTGGTGGACGGCCATCGCGTTGGGCGGAGCGGTGGTCTCGAAGCCGATGCCGAAGAAGACGACCTCGCGGTGCGGGTTCTCCCGGGCGACCTTCAGCGCGTCGAGCGGCGAGTAGACCACCCGGACGTCACCACCCTCGCTCCGGACCCGGAAGAGGTCGCGGTCGCTGCCCGGCACCCGGAGCATGTCGCCGAACGAGCAGAAGATCACCTCGGGCCGGGCCGCGATCGCCAGCGCCCGGTCGATCACCTCCAGCGGGGTGACACAGACCGGGCAGCCCGGCCCGTGGATCAACTCGACCTCGTCCGGCAGGAGTTGGTCGATCCCCTGCCGGATGATGGTGTGCGTCTGCCCGCCGCACACCTCCATCAGCGCCCACGGCCTGGTGACCGTCGCCCTGATGTCCGCGAGCAGGCCGGCCGCCAGCTCCGGGTTCTGGAAGTCCTCCAGGTACTTCACTGCTGCTCCTCCCGTACGGCCGCGGCCGCCGCTTCCCACGGATCGCCGAACTCCTCCTGCAGCAGGCCGATCTCGGCGAAGAGCTCCAGCGTCCGGCGGGCCGACTCCTCGTCCAGGCGCTGCAGCGCGAACCCGACGTGCACGATGGCGTACTCACCCACCCGCAGGTCCGGCAGGTACTCCAGGCACACGTCCTTGACGACTCCGCCGAAGTCGACGACCGCCATCCTGGCTCCGTCGCGTTCCGCGATCTCCACCACTCTTCCGGGCACCGCCAGACACATCCGGGTCTCTCCTCTCAGATGGCGGCCGGGCCGGCGGCCCGGGCGGCCACCATCAGCTGCCCGAGCGCCAGCCCTCCGTCGTTGGGCGGCACCCGGCGGTGCCGCAACACGGTGAATCCGTCCGCCCGCAGGCCCTCCGCGCAGGCCGAGGACAGCAGCGCGTTGGCGAAGACCCCGCCGGTCAGCGCGACCGTCCCGGTCCCGTGCTCCTCCCGGGCCACCGCGCAGACCCGGCGGACCAGCCCCGCGACCGCGTCGTGGAAGCGCGCCGCGATCAGGCCGGCCGGGGCGCCGGCGGCCAGGTCGGCCACCACCGCGGCCAGCACCGGCGCCGGGTCGGCGACCAGCGTCCCGTCCACCGGCCGCAGCCCGAAGGCGTAGGCCCCCTCGGCCGGGCCGTGCGCCAGCGCCGCGCCCTCCAGCTCGATCGCCGCCTGCGCCTCGTACTCGACCCGCTGGCAGATCCCGGCGAGGGCGGACACCGCGTCGAACAGCCGCCCCATGCTGGAGGTCGGCGCACAGTTCAGCGAGCGCTCCAACTGCCGCTTCAGTACCAGCCGTTCGTTCTCCGGGCAGGCCAGGACGGGTGGCAGCTCGGGCGCCCACGGGAGCCCGGCCGCGAACAGCTGGGCGAGCGCCGTCCGGTAGGGCCGCGCCACCGCCGCGTCCCCGCCCGGCAGCGGGACGTAGGCGAGGTGGGCGAGGCGGCGGTAGCCGTCGTAGTCGGCCAGCAGGACCTCGCCGCCCCACACCGCACCGTCGTCACCGAAGCCGGTGCCGTCGAAGGCGACCCCCAGAACGGGCCGGCCGCCGTCGAGGCCGTGTTCGGCCATCACCGAGGCGACGTGCGCATGGTGGTGCTGCACCGTCCGCACCTCCCGCCCGCCGGCGGTGCTCCGGGCGTGCCGCACGGACCGGTAGCCGGGGTGGCGGTCCACCGCCAGCAGCTCGGGCCGGACGCCGGTGACCGCGCCGAGATGGGCCACCGCCCGGTCGAAGGCCTCCAGGGTGGCGAGGTCGTCCATGTCCCCGATGTGGCCGGACAGCCAGGCGTAGCCGTCCTGGGCCAGCGCGAAGGTGTTCTTGAGGTCGCCGCCGACGGCCAGCACGGGCCGGACGGGGGCCGGGAGCGGCAGCGGCAGCGGTGCGTGGCCGCGCGAGCGCCGGATCGGCAGCTGCTCGCCGTCCACCACCCGCACCACCGAGTCCTCGCACGGGACGTGGATCGGCCGGTCGTGCGTCAGCCAGGCGTCGACCAGCGGTGCTAGCCGGGCGAACGCGTCCCTGTCCTCCGTCACGACCGGTTCGCCGGAGAGGTTGGCGCTGGTCATCACGAGCAGCCCGGGGCCGGGCGGGGCGATCAGCAGCTGGTGCAGGGGGGTGTAGGGGAGCATCACCCCGAGGTCGGGGCTGCGCGGCGCCACCGCGTCCAGCGCCGCCGGCAGCGGCCTCCGGCGTCGTAGCAGGACGATCGGCCGGACGGCGCCGGTGAGCAGTTCCTCCTCGACCGGGTCGGGGCGGAGCAGCGGCGCGATCTCGGCGAGGTCGCGCGCCATCAGGGCGAAGGGCTTGGCGCCGCGCCGCTTGCGCCGGCGCAGCCGGGCCACGCTCCGCTCGTTCAGCGCGTCGCAGGCCAGGTGGTAGCCGCCGATGCCCTTGACGGCCAGGATCGCGCCGTCGGCGAGCAGCCGCCGGGCCTCGGTGAGCGCCGCCTCGCCGTCGAGCGACGGCAGCCCGGGCACGACCAGGGCGAGCCTCGGTCCGCACGCGTGGCAACAGAGCGGCTGGGCGTGGAAGCGCCGGTCGGCCGGGTCGGTGTACTCCCGCTCGCAGTCCGGGCAGAGCGGGAAGCCGGCCATCGTGGTGTTGGCCCGGTCGTACGGCAAGCCGGTCACGATGGTGTGCCGGGGGCCGCAGTTGGTGCAGCTGATGAACGGGTGCCGGTAGCGGCGGTCGCCGGGGTCGGCGAGTTCGGCGAGGCAGTCCGCGCAGGTCGCGGTGTCGGGCGGGATCAGTGTGCGGCGGGTGCCGTCGGTCCTGGAGGGGGTGATGGCGAACCCGGCCGCGCCGGTGAGGGCCAGCGCCTCGTGCTCGACCGAGGCGACCCGCGCCAGCGGCGGCGCGTCGGTGGCGACCCGGCGGCAGAACGCGTCCACCGACTCCGGCGGCCCCTCGACCTCGGCCAGCACGCCGTCCCCGGTGTTGGTGACGGTGCCGGCCAGGCCGAGCTCGGCGGCGAGCGTGAAGACGAACGGCCGGAACCCGACGCCCTGGACGAGGCCGCGGACGGCGACCCGGCGCCGCTGCGGCCCGGCCGCCGGCCGACCGGCCGTCACGACCGTTCCGCCACCGGGGCGTGCGGATGCGCGTGCGCGCCGTCGTCCCCGTGGTGGTGCCCCTCATCCGGCCCGTGCGCGTGCGGATGTCCGGGGGAGTGCCCGTGCCCCGGGGCGCCGGCCATCACCGGCCGGTGGGCCTCGGCGCCGTCCAGCACCGCGAGCGCCCGGTCCAGCAGCACCCCTGCCCCCTGCCCGGTCCGGACGGAGGTGAACAGCACCTCCACCCCCGGGTTGACCCGCGCGACGCTCGCCAGGAACGCGGCCTCGTCGAACTCCGCCGCCACCGCGAGGTCGGCCTTGGTCACCAGCACCAGGTTCGCCAGCCCGAAGGCCGTCGGGTACTTGAGCGGCTTGTCCTCCCCCTCCGTGACGGAGGCGAGCACCACCCGCAGGGATTCGCCGAGGTCGTAGGAGGCCGGGCAGACCAGGTTGCCGACGTTCTCGACGAAGAGCAGCCGGGTGTCCGGCGGCAGCCAGCCCGCCAGGTGCTCGCGGAGCATCGCCGTCTCCAGGTGGCACAGCCCGTCGGTGAGCACCTGCTTCACCGGCGCGCCCGAACGAGCCAGCCGCCGGGCGTCGTTCTCGGTGGCGAGGTCCGCGGTGAGCGCGGCCACCGGCACGCCGCGGGCCCGGGCCAGCCCGAGTTCGGCCTCCAGCAGCGCCGTCTTCCCACTGCCGGGGCTGGACAGCAGGTTCACCACGACGGTGCCGCGCGCGGCGAGTTCGGCGCGCAGCTCGCGGGCGCCGTCGTCGTTGCGGGCGAGGACCGCCTGCCGGAGTTCCACCGTGCGACACATCGGTTTCAGCCTTCCTGGTCGGCCGACGCGCCCACCGGGCGCTCGGCCCACTGGACGCCGAGGATCTGCAACTCCCGGCCCGCGAGCAGCTCGACCCGGGCGCCGCCACAGCGCGGACACCCGAGGTCGGGCGGCATGCCCACGGCCCACTCGACGCCGCACGGGGTGCACCTGGCACGCGCCGCGACGGCCTCGGTCTCCAGCTTCGCGCCCTCCACCAGCGTTCCGGCGCAGGCCAGTTCGAAGCAGAAGTCCAGCGCGGAGGGCACCACCCCGGCGAGTTCGCCGACCTGGAGGCGCACCTTCTCCACCGCGACCGCCCCGTGGTCCCGGGCTGCCGCGTCCACCTGCTCGACGACGGCCGTCGCGATCGACATCTCGTGCATCGGGCCCACTCCCTCCCCTCGCCGGAGGCGACAGGCTTCATTACAAGGGCGCGGTGGCGGCCTCGGCCGCAGCCGCGCCGCCACCGCGCCCGGAGTACACCGTTCGCCGCAATCCGGCCTCACATCCGCAGGATCCGCAGGTAGCGCTTCAGGTCGGGCAGGCTCTGCCAGACCAGGGTCACGACCGCGGCCGCGACGGCCGCGCACAGCAGGTTCTTCAGCATGGTGACGCCTCTCTCTGCGCCTGCGCGTCCGATCCGACGATCCGCAGGACCACTTCGACCGCCTCCTCGACGGCTGCGGCCACCGGGGCACTGAGCCCGATGCCCTCCTCCAGCGACTCCGGCTCGCACCCCACCACGAGCACCCGTTCGGGCGCGGATCCGCCCGTCCCGGCGGCCAGCGTGGCGAGCAGCGCGAGCACGGCGTCCGGCCCCATCCGGTGCCCGTCCATGACGGGCGCCTCCACCGGGCCGGCGTCCGCCTCGATCAGGTACACCGTGCCCGGCTCGCCTCCGCGCGCGGTGGCGTCGACCAGCACGAGCGTCCGGTAGCCGTCCAGCAGCTGGTAGGCCAGGTGCACTCCGCGCACCCCGATGTCCACCAGCTCGACGTCGGCCGGCAGCGGGTGCCCGGCCAGCCGCCGGACCGTCTCCACTCCGAACCCGTCGTCACCGAGGAAGATGTTGCCCACCCCGGCCACCAGCACCCGGCCCGTGCTCACGAGTCCTCCAGCGGGGTGACCTCGTCGGGCTGGAAGTACCGGAACCGGCCCTGGGCGCGCCACAGGTCCGCGCCCGGGTCGTCCTCGACCGTGACGGCGAGGTGCACCGAGCCGTCGACGTCGTGCAGCACGGCCTCGACCACGGCGGTCCGCCCGTGCAGGAAGAGGTCCTGGGCGTCGGTGCGCCGCCGGCCGGGCCGGAGCAGGACGCGGCTGCCGGCCCCGACCTCGCGGCCGTCGACCACCACCCGGTCCCGGTCCGGGTCCAC
Source organism: Kitasatospora sp. NPDC005751 (assembly GCF_040630835.1). Lineage (NCBI taxonomy): Bacteria > Bacillati > Actinomycetota > Actinomycetes > Kitasatosporales > Streptomycetaceae > Kitasatospora > Kitasatospora sp. NPDC005751. The sequence continues at coordinate 17,555 of NZ_JBEXYC010000023.1, read as the reverse complement.
CTCCGGGTCGTTGCCAGGGTCCCACCAGGGCTGCTCGGCGGTGGACCCGGTGATCTCGCGCAGGCCCCGGACGGCGCCGTGCAGCCGCTCCAGGACCTCCGGGGGCATCGACTCGGCGAGGTCGATCACGGCGCCCGCCCGCTCGTCCGTGCCCCGGGCCTCGCGCTTCTCGCGCTCGGTCAGCGCCGCCGTCCGCAGGGCGAGGATCTCGTCGATCTCGGTCGCGTCGTAGAGCGCGCCGAGGCTCTCCGGGGCGACCAGCGGATGGTCCTCCAGGATGATCGGCGAGGAGAGCAGCACCTGGTCGCGCCCGGGCGGGCCGGCCAGCACGGGCCAGGTGTGCTCGTTGCGGCACTCGGCCACGGCCGCCTTCGCCCATTCGGGCGGGTCGGTCACCGACAGGAAGGTGCCCCGGTCGAGGCCGAGCAGCAGGTGTGCCGAGACCAGCGCGCGGGGCAGCGCCGCCTCCCGCCGGTCGCCCGGCCCGGGCTGCCACGGCGCGGTGTTCTCCACCACGACCGCGAGCCTGCGCACCTCGTACGGTCCGGGGACGTCCCGGGCGGTCAGCCGCAGGAGGCCGTCGGCCTGTTCGCGCCGGCGCAGCAGCCGGCCGACCGTCACGCCGTCCTCGCGGAGCAGTTCCATCTCCTCGCAGGCCGGCAGCCGGAACGGCCGGACGATCCCGTCTCCGGCCAGCTCGTCGACGGGGAGGACGAGTTCCACGCGCTCCTCGACGCCCTCGTCCCACGGGACGAGCACCCGGTCGGCCAGCTCCAGCTCGTCGACCGGCTCGAAGCCGCCGCCCGGGGTGGCGCGCTGGACGGTCCGCCGCTGAGCGCGGAGGAACCGCAGCTCCACCGCCAGCCGGTCGCCGGGGCGCGGCTCGATCAGGCACTCGGTGCGCTGGTGGGAGTGCTCACCGCTGTCCTCGCCGTAGCCGGGCGGGACGAGGACGCCGAACTGCCAGCGCAGCCGGTTCTTGGCCGCCGAGGCCCGGTAGGGGTAGAGCACGTAGCCCTCGAAGAGGACGGCGTCGGCGATCTGCCGGGCCTGCGCGAACCGGCTCTCGGTCTCGGCCGTGAAGGCGTTCGCGTTCACCGGGCGACCTCCTCGGTCCGGACCGCGTCGAGCAGCTCGCGCACGGTCGCGTCCCAGGACGGCAGGGCCCGCCGGGAGCGGTAGGCGAGCAGTTCCGCCATCAGTTCGGCCGGCAGCCGCAGCCACCCGCAGCCCGGGAAGTGCTGCTCGATCATCTCCCGCCACACCCGCACGGGCATCCGCACCGTCGCCTCCCGGTCCCAGTGCACCGGGGCCACCTGGAAGCCGCCCGGGCCGGTGAACGCGGTGCCGGAGAAGAGCAGCAGCAGCGGGACGTCGCCGCCGTCCAGCGCCGCGAGGTAGCGGGCGGAGGCCACGTCCATGTCGTAGGTGCACGGGACGGGCAGGTCCACCTCGGTCTCCCCGGTGAAGCCGGGCACCAGCAGCGGCACCTGGGCGAACTGCACCGGGTGCAGCGTGCCGCCCCAGCGGGAGCGCTCGCCGAACAGGTCGGCCAGCCGCTCGCCCTCGGCCTCGCCGTAGGAGCGCCGCGCGGGTTCGATCCGCAGCTGGCAGCGGAGCGCCAGGGCGTGCACCCTGGTCCCTTCGGGGGCGGTGATCCGCAGCCGCAGGACCAGCGTCGGTCCGGCCGCGTGGGGGTCGGGCCGCACGCCGGTGCAGGCGAAGGACAGCGCGGTCACGAGGCCCCCTCCGGTTGGAGCGCGCGGGCCCGGGCGGCCACCCGGGCGAAGAAGGCGTCGAGTTCGGCCCGGGCCTCGGCCCCGCCGTCGAAGCCCTTCCAGCACCGCCGCAGCCGGCCGACCAGCTCGTAGCAGACGTCGATCGGCACCAGGAAGCACTGGACCGGGCTCGCCGCCGGGTGCCGCAGCAGCAACGCCTCGACGTCGGGCTCCAGTTCGGCGGCGAGCCGGCTCGCGCCGAGCGCGGCCCGCCAGTCGGCCTCGTCCGGTTCGCTCTCGGTCGCACCGCCCGGGCCGGGGTAGAGCAGCACCAGCCGGTCCTGCCGGGCGTTGCGGAACAGGAACGCCGTCTCGACCGGGATGCCGAGCGCCGCCCACTGCTCCTCGCCGAACCGGTGGTCCGGCTCGGCGAGGTAGCGGTCGGGCACGCCGCGGTAGCGGCCGCCGGCCGCGCCGGGCTGCTGGAACAGCAGCCCGCAGGCCGTGCAGACACAGGTGAGGGACTGCTCCTCGGTGTCCACCAGGTGCCGGTGCTCCCGCGGGAGCTGCTGGCCGCAGAAGGTGCAGCGCTCCGGCTGCGGGGGTGCGGGCTCGCGCAGCCGGCGCAGCAGGGCGGCGCCGGGGCGGGAGAGCTGACGGGCGCTCACCGCACCTCCGCCGAGGCCGGCGGCCGGGTGCCGATCTGCAGCAGCTGCGGCGCGCGTTCCAGCTCCACGGCCGTCACCTCGGGGGCGTGACAGGCCAGCACGGCCTCGACGTCCTGCTCCCCGCAGCCGCAGCCGCTCCTGGTCCGGCGCAGCCGCAGCGTGCCGGTCGCGGGGTCGAAGCCGAGCAGTTCGACCGGCTCGGGCAGCGCGGCGAGCGCGCGGGCGATCCGGGCGGTGACGTCCTCGGGGTGCAGGTCGTGCAGGACGAGCAGCCCGGCCACCGCCTGGTCGTCCAGCAGCTGCCGCAGCGTCCGCGGCGGCAGGGCCCGGACGAGCCGGGTGAGGCCGTCCCCGTAGAAGGCCATCAGCTCGCGGACCAGCTGCTCGCCGGCCCCCTGCCCGTCGCCGCCGGCCAGCTGGTCCAGCGCCTCCTGGATCCGCAGCCCGGTCTCCTCCGCCGTCATGCGGTGAGCCCGCTCAGTCCCGTGGGGACGTGCATCTTCTGCACGGTCCGGCCGCCGCCGACGTACATGTGGACGCCGCAGGGCAGACAGGGGTCGAAGCTGCGCACGGCCCGCATGATGTCGATGCCCTTGAAGTTCTCCGGCGAGTTCTCCTCGAAGATCGGCGTGTTCTGCACCGCGTCCTCGTACGGGCCGGGCGTGCCGTAGCTGTCGCGGACGCTGGCGTTCCACGGCGTCGGCGGGTACGGGTGGTAGTTGGCGATCTTGCCGTCGCGGATCACCATGTGGTGCGACAGCACGCCGCGCACGGCCTCGGTGAAGCCGCAGCCGATCGACTCGTCCGGCACCTCGAAGCGCTCCCAGGTCTGGCTGCGCCCGGCCCGGACCTCGGCGAGGGCCTTCTCCGCGAAGTGCAGGGCCGCCGCGGCCGCGTAGGCCTGGAAGTACGTCCGGGCGCGGTTGCGCTCGATGGCGTTGCTCCAGCGCGGGATCTTCCACTCGAAGGTGGTCTCCGGCTTGGTCATCGAGCGCGGCAGGTTGATCTGCACGCTGTGGCCGGTGGCCTTGATGTAGCCGATGTCGACCAGCCCGGAGAGCGCGGTGGACCAGAGGCGGGCGATCGGGCCGCCGCCGGTGTCGAGCGCGAGGTGGTCCTTGCCGTCGAACCAGCGGGGGGACATCACCCAGCTGTACTTGTCGTCGAAGTCGCGCTTCTGCGGCGCGGGGACGGTGTGCTGGTTCCAGGGGTGCCTGGGGTCGACCGGGTTGCCCAGCGGGTCGTGGGTGACGAAGAGCTCCTTGCCTTCCCAGTCCTCGTAGTAGGAGCTGCCGAGCAGGATGCGGATGCCGAGGTTGATCTCGGTCAGGTCGTTGGTGACCAGCTTGCCGTCGACGACCACGCCCGGGGTGACGAACATCTTCCGGCCCCAGTCGGTCATGTTCCGGTACGTGAAGTCGCAGTGGTCCGGGTCGTTGAGGCTCCCCCAGCAGCCGAGCAGGATGCGGCGCCGGCCGACCTCCTCGTAGCCGGGCAGCGCCTCGTAGAAGAAGTCGAAGAGGTCGTCATGGAGCGGCACGACCTTCTTCATGAACTCCACGTACCGCATCAGCCGGGTCAGGTAGTCGGTGAAGAGCTGGACCGTCGCCACCGTGCCGACGCCGCCCGGGTAGAGCGTGGAGGGGTGCACGTGGCGGCCCTCCATCAGGCAGAACATCTCCCGGGTGTAGCGGCTGACCTGCAGCGCCTCGCGGTAGAACTCGCCCTCGATCGGGTTGAGCGAGCGCATGATGTCGGCGATCGTCCGGTACCCGTGGTCGCCGGCGTGCGGGGCCGCGGTGCGCTCGGCCAGCTCCAGGACGCCGGGGTTGGTCTCGCGGACCATCTTCTCGCAGTAGTCCACCCCGACCAGGTTCTCCTGGAAGATGTTGTGGTCGAACATGTACTCGGCGGCCTCGCCGAGGTTGATGATCCACTCACCGAGGTGCGGCGGCTTCACCCCGTACGCCATGTTCTGCGCGTAGACGGAGCAGGTGGCGTGGTTGTCGCCGCAGATGCCGCAGATGCGGCTGGTGATGAAGTGCGCGTCGCGCGGATCCTTGCCCCGCATGAAGACGCTGTAGCCGCGGAAGACCGACGAGGTGCTGTAGCACTCCGCCACCTTCTTCTGCTTGAAGTCGATCTTCGTGTGGATGCCGAGGCTGCCCACGATCCGGGTGATCGGGTCCCAGGACATCTCCACCAGGCCGCTGCCGTCGCCGGCTGCCTTCGTCGTCGGTGCCATCGTGTCTGTCGTGCCCTTCTGGAAGCGGGGAGGGTCAGCGGCGGAGCGGGCCGCCGCACGGGAGTGCGGCGGCCCGCCTGGTCACCGCGGTGTGCGGTAACCGGTCGTCAGCGTGCGCCCCGGGTGGCGCCACTTCGGTTCCTTGTCGAGGGTCTTCATGGTGATCGAGCGCAGTCGCCGGATCACCGCGCCGTACGCGGAGCTGGCGTTGGCCGAGATGTGCGAGCCCGGCGGCGGGTCCATGAAGGGCATGAACTTGTCCGGGAAGCCGGGCATCGTGCAGGCGATGCAGATGCCGCCCACGTTGGGACAGCCGCCGATGCCGTTGATCCAGCCGCGCTTGGTGACGTTGCACTTGACGACCGGGCCCCAACAGCCCAGCCGCACCAGGCACTCCGGGGTGCCGTACTCGGTGGCGAACTGGCCCTGCTCGTAGTAGCCGCCGCGGTCGCAGCCCTCGTGCACGGTGGCGCCGAACAGCCAGGTCGGGCGCAGCTTGTCGTCCAGCGGGATCATCGGCGCGGAGCCGGCCAGCTGGTAGAGCAGGTAGGTCAGGGTCTCGGAGAAGTTGTCGGGCTGGATGGGGCAGCCCGGCACGCAGACGATGGGCAGGCCGGCCTTGGACTTCCAGTCCCAGCCCAGGTAGTCGGGGACGCCCATGGCACCGGTCGGGTTGCCGGCCATGGCGTGGATGCCGCCGTAGGTGGCGCAGGTGCCGATCGCGACGACCGCCGTGGCCTTGGGCGCGAGCCGGTCCAGCCACTCACTGGTGGTGATCGGCTGACCGGTCCGCGGATCGTCGCCGAAACCGCACCAGTAGCCCTCCTCCTTGATGCTCTCGTTCGGGATGGATCCCTCGACGACCAGGACGAACGGGTCGAGTTCCCCGCGGTCCGCCTTGAAGAACCACTCCACGAAGTTGTCCGCGCCCTGGACCGGCCCGCACTCGAAGTCGATCAGCGGCCAGTGGACGGCGATCTTCGGCAGGCCCGGCAGCGCGCCGGTGACGATCTCCTCGATGCTCGGCTGCATGGCCGCGGTCAGGGAGACCGAGTCACCGTCGCAGCTCAGGCCCGCGTTGATCCAGAGAATGTGCACCACGTCAGCGTCGGTGGCGCTCGTTGCTGCAGCACCCATGAGGATGCCTCCTCGGAACTGGGAGCCGGACAAAAAGGCTCAAACCAGTCATAGCAGCGGTTGCGGCGGGCCGCCGGTCCGCAGGGCCGGGCGAGCACCCGGACGGAGCGCAAGCCGGGAGGGCCGTTCGGAGCAGCCGGGCGGTCACCCCTGCGGGCGGCATGGAGGGCGGCGCGGAGCGGGCCGGAGGCCGTCCGGGCGGCCGCGCCCCGGCATCGGGGCGGCACCGGCGAATTTGACATGACTGAACCAGGCCCCGAGCGGGCATACCGTCAGTAGCCCGCCGAAGGGCCCCGGTTGAAGCTCCCCCACGAGCGCAACCGAGGCCCCGGCCGGCGACCGGGCCTGGACGTGACTCCCCCCACGGAGCGGCGGCCAGGCCCGCATGCTGTACAACCAGCGATACGCAGCGTACATGTCATATCCACGTACCGCTACCGGGCGGACGTCCGGAGGTCGACCGACGGCCCGTCAGGGCGCCGCCGCCGCGCCTCCGCGACCGGTCGGCGCCCTGGTCAGCGGCGCCCACCACAGACGGAACGGCCGGTGCACCGGGGATGGTTCCCGGTGCACCGGCCGTTCGGGTCCGCGGCCCCGGGCCGCCGGACTCAGGCGGGAAGCGGACGCTCCACCGGGGCGTGCCAGTCCGGGACGCTCGCGCCCGGCTCGGTGAAGGCGGCGAAGTCCGTGGTGCCGGTGAACGGCTTCCGCTGGTAGAGATCGCGGGCGTAGGCCCACAGGTGCGGGTACGCGGTCAGACCGGGGTTCACCGCGCGCGCGTGGTTGGGCCCGACGTCGTAGCGCACCAGCGTCACCCAGAGCCGCACATCGGCCTCGGTCAGCCGGTCGCCCAGCAGGTAGCGGCTGGTGGCCAGCCGGTCGTCCAGCTCCGCGAAGGTCTCCAGCAGCACGGCGCGGGCCGCGAGCGCGGCGTCCCCGGTGCCGGCCGCCGCGCCCGCGCCGTGGTTCACAGCCGGGCCCAGCCGGGCGTCCAGCGCGTCGATCTCGGCCCGGAGGTCCTCCGGGTAGGTGTCGGCGCCGTTGCTCCACCGGCCGAACTGGGTCGCCAGGTCGATGCCTATGGTCCGGAAGTCGTTGCTGACCACCCGACCGGTCCGGCGGTCCCAGAGCGTCGGCACCGAGATGTGCCCGTCGAAACCGGGCTCGGTCCGCTCGTACGCGTCGCGCAGCAGGGTGAACCCGTTCACCGGGTCCGGCCCGTAGGTCTCCCGGAAGGCCCAGCCGCGGCCGTCACGGCGGCCGTCGACGTAGGAGACCGAGACGACGTCCTCCAGCCCGTTGAGAGCGCGCTGGATGGTAGTGCGCTGCGCCCAGGGGCAGAACCAGCCGGCGTAGATGTGGTAGCGGCCGGGCTCGGCGGCGAAGCCGCTGCTCCCGTCGGCGGTGATCCGCCCGGTGAAGCGGTACAGCGGGCGCTCGTCGCCGGGAGCCCTGGTGATCCGGTACTCGCCGTGGACGGCGGTGTCGGCGGGGCTGGCGTAGGGCACGTTCTGACTCACATCGAACTCCTCGGACTCCTCGGAAAGGTGGAACGGTGCGGCTCGGCGGGTGGTCTCGGTGCGGAGGCGGGGCACCTGGGCTTCGTCACGCGCCCGGGCCCCCGCCGGGCGTCCGCAGGCCCAGGAAGGTGACGTGCCGGCGCAGCCGGAACCCCAGCGACTCGTAGAGCCGGATCGCGGTGGTGTTCTCGGCGGAGGTGTGCAGGAACGGCGTGTCGCCCCGCTCACGGATCCCGGCCGCGACCGCCCGGACCAGCCGGGAGCCGAGCCCCCGGCCCCGGTGGGACTCGGCCGTGCAGACGGCGCTGATCTCGGTCCAGCCCGGCGGGCGCAGGCGCTCCCCCGCCATCGCGACCAGCGCGCCGCCGCGGCGGATGCCCAGGTAGCCGCCGAGTTCGATGGTCCGGGGCAGGAACGGGCCGGGCCGGGCGTGCTCCACCAGCGCCAGCATCTCCGGTACGTCGGCGGGGCCCAGCCGGACGGCCTCCTCGTCGGGCCGGGCCCGGACGCCGTCGTCCACCAGCTGGACGCCCCGGCCCCGCAGCAGGATCTCCCAGTCGGCCGGTACGGCGTCCGGGGAGCCGGTGGCGGCGACGACGGCGCCCGGGCCGTACAGCGCCGCGACATCCCGCCAGGTCTCCCGGTCGGGCCGGTCGGGGAGGGCGACGAACGGCGACACGTCGGCCGGGTAGCGCAGCACCTCACCGCTTCGCTCGGCCAGGTGGGCGTGCGGGCCGAGCAGGGCGGCGCGGGCGGGGTTGTCCAGGGGGTGGCGCCGCTCGGCGGTGTCCGGGGCGTCGTCGGGGATGAGCACGGGGTACTGGGGCATGCGGGAGCCGTTCCTCGATCTCGGTCTTCTCGGTCGCTTCGGCCCGGGGCGTCGCCGGCCGGGGGCAGGACCTCGGGCGGCTGCCGGGAGGCCGGGCAGCCGGGACGGGCCACGGCGGAGCGGGGCTGCCGGGCACACCGGGGCGCCGGGCACGCGTGACGACGGGCGATTACGGGCGGTTACGGGCGGTTACGGGCGACAGAGGCCGGTCGGGGAGCCGACCCCGTCGATCCAGCGGCGCCGCACCAGCCGGGCACCACCGGGCCGGATGCCGACGGTCCGGGTGCCGGCGGCCGCGTGGGCTCCGGCCTGCGGGCGGAACGCCGCGCGCGGCCGCAGCGGGTGTCCGAAGACCACCCGCCCGCCCCGCAGTTGGCGTGCGTGCATCGCCCGTCCGTTTCGCGTCCGGCAACCGTGAAGGTCCACAGTACCGCTCGACCGGCCCGGGACCAGGGGCAATCCCGAATCGCCGGCCGCCGACGCCGGGCCGAAACAGTGCCGTCGCACCGTGCTCACAGCGCGTTCACTGCAGGATGTTGATCGCCCGGGCGACGACCAGGGCGCCCAGCGCGAGGGAGGTCGCCGCCTGCGCCATCATCAGCAGCTTGGCCCACCGTCTGACCGCCGAGACGTCGGTGGGGCTGAAGGCCGTGGCGGTCCAGAAGGAGAGCGTCAGGTAGTCGGCGAACCGCGGCACCCAGGCGGCCGGCGCGTGGTCCGGGTACTGCATCTCGGGGAACACGAACGCCGGGTTCGCGAAGGGCCGGTGGGCGCGGGCGGCGGCGCCGCCGCGGTCCAGGCTCCAGTACCAGAGCGCGAAGGCCACCACGTTCGTCACCCAGACCACGCCGCCGGTCGCCAGCAGCCCGACGGCGTTGTTCGCGAACAGCTTGTTGTCGGTCAGGATGTCCACCACCAGACGGACGCCCGCGAACACGTTGGCCACCGTGATGGCGCCGATCAGCAGCTGGGTGACGACCCGGAGCCAGGCCTTCTGCCGGTCGATCCGGCCCGGGTCGCCGATGATCAGCACCGCCAGCAACGAGCCCACGGCGACTGGCAGCACCCAGGCGGGGTCGACCCGGTAGCGGGCCGGCAGCGTCACGTGGAGCATCGCGACGACCGCGACCGCCAGCACCACCGGCCACCAGTGCTCGCCGCTCACCGCGGCCCGGTCCGGCGTCACCCGCCGCGGATCCGTCGGGTGGGGGCTGGAGGGCATGCCCCATTGTCACCTCGCGGCCCGGATCGCGGCCGCAGGCTCACCAGCCGGGGCCGGGGCGGGGCGGCTCCTACCGGGTGGCGGCCGTCGCCGTTCCCTCCAGGCGCCCGACGATCAGCTCGCAGAGCTCATGGGTGCGCAGGGCGTCGTGGGCGTCGATCGTCTTTCCGGTCCGGACGGCGTCGAGGAAGGCGAGGACGACCTGCTCGATGCCGCGCTGGCGGGCCACCGGGACCCAGTCGCCGCGACGGCGGATCGTGGGCTGGCCGCGGTGGTCGATCACGTCGGCGAGGTTGTGGACCTCGCGCTTGGAGTCCCCGCCGGAGACCTGGAGGATCTCCTCGGTGGAGCCGGAGACGCGGTTCATGATGCCCAGGGCGGTGAAGCCCTCACCGGAGAGGGTGAGGACGACGTGCTCGACGAGGCCGTCGCGCACCCGGGAGCGGACGTCGACCTGCTCGATCTCCCCGGGCGCCAGGAAGCGCAGCAGGTCCACCACGTGGATGAAGTCGTCGAAGACCATCGAGCGGGGCGCCTCGGGCAGGCCCTCGCGGTTCTTCTGCAGGACGATCAGGTCGCGCGGCCGCTCCTTCGCCTGCACGTAGCCGGGCGCGTAGCGGCGGTTGAAACCGACCATCAGCGAGCGGCCCGTGCGGTCGGCGAGGTCGACCAGCCGACGGGACCCGTCCAGGGTCTGGTCGAGCGGCTTGTCCACGTAGACGTCGACCCCGGCCGTCAGCAGCTGCTCGACGATCGGGACGTGCTGGTCGGTGGCGGCGTGCACGAAGGCGGCCCGGATGCCGCTGCCGATCAGCGCGCCGAGGTCGGTGAACCGGTGCTCGGGCGCGATCCGGTGGGCCTCGCCGATCCGGTCCAGCTTGGCCCGGTCCCGGGTCATCAGGCGCAGGTCGAGGCCGGGCAGCGTGCCGAGGACCGGGAGGTAGGCCTTCTGGGCGATGTCGCCGAGCCCGATCACCCCGACGGGGAGGAGAGCGTCGGGGGCGGAGGTCAGGCTCATCGGTGCTCCAGTGGTCCGGACGATCATCGGCCCGGCCCACCCTACTCGTCGCTCCCCCGGCGGCCGGCGGGGTGGCCCGGCGCACCCGACGGACGCGTGCGGCGGTGCCGGCGCGGTGGGGCCCCGACCGGTGGCCGGGGCCCCACCGTCCCCCGCTCAGCCGACGTCGAGCGCCCGCGTCAGCGGGCGCTCCGCCATGTGGCGGCCGGCCGGGACGGTGGACCCGCCGGGGCGGGCCGCCCGGGCGCGCGCGGCGGTGTCCCGGGTCCGCACCGCCGCAGCGGGGTGCTCACCCGGGCGGTCAGCCGGCCGAGGCCGACCGCCTCGCCGGCGGGCAGCGACCACAGGTCGGCCCCGCTCAGCAGGGCGGCCTCGGCGGTGAGGTCCAGTCGCGCGAGGGCGGCCCCGACGGCGGCCGCGCGCCGGGCGCCGGCGGTCACGGCGAACTCCTCGTCCTCGTCATGGTTCAGATCCAGCCGTCGAGCCCGGCCAGGAAACCGTCGTGATCGTCCCGGTGGACGGTGTGGCCGGCGCCGGGCACGGTGCGCACCTCGAAGCCCCGGGCGCGCAGCAGTCCGGCGTCCTCGGCGCTCACCAGGAAGCTCCGGTCGGCCAGGAGCACCAGCGAGGGCACGGCCGGTGCGGCCGGCAGGCCGCACTCCTGGCCGGACAGGGCGAGCGCGGACTCCTCGTCCCAGGCCGCGAGGGTGGCGAGTTCGACGTCCACGTCGGCGGCCTCCCAGCGGGGGTTGAACCCGGCGATCTGCTCCCGGGTGGCGTGCCGGAACTCCACGAACATCCGCGGGTCGGCGCCCTCGATCCGGGCGAACTGCCAGGCCGGGTCGACGTACACGGCGCGGGCCGGCTTCAGCCGCTCCACCGCGCCCAGCAGGCTGATGCCGCCGAGCGAGTGGCCGACGGCCAGCTCCGCGCCGGCCGGCAGGGTCTCGACGAGGTCCTCGGCGTAGGCCTCCAGGGCGTACCGCTCCTGCGGGCTCCCGCCGGTACCGCGCGGGCTCCGGCCGTGGCCGCGCTGGTCGACGGCGATGACGCGGTATCCGCGCGCGGCCAGGGCCGGGCCGACCCGCCGCCAGGTGCGGTGGTCGGACATGATGCCGTGCACCAGCAGGGCGACGCGGTCGCCGGAACCCCACTCCTGGGTGTGCAACTTCACGAGATGGAGACCTTTCTGGGAACGTTCGGGTGGGCGGACGTACTCGGTCGGGTGGACGTCGTGGGTGTGCCGGGAGGTGCCGGCGTACTCAGCGAACACCGCGGACCGGCTTCAGCGCGAGGGTGCCGAGCCCGGCGAGGGCCGCGCCGAGCAGGAACAGCGGAGTGCGGCCGCCGAGGCCGGGCACGACGGAGGCGACGAAGTGCACCAGGATCCGCGGACAGGCGTTGGCGATGTCGAGCCCGCCGATGTCCCGGGCGGCGTCCTCCGCCTCGGGCAGCACCATGGTGACCGGCGCGGTGTCGACGGCCGTGAAGCGGCCGAAGGCCAGTCCGTTGACCACGGAGAAGACGATCATGCCGGGCCGCCCGAGGCCGACCACCGGCCATCCGGCCCTGCCGGGCGGGGAGGAACTCGCCGCCCTGGTCGCCCGGTCGGTGAACGAGCCCGACCAGGTGCCCGCCACCCGGAACGTGCTGGGCTTGCGCACGGTCGTCCGCGAGTCGGCCTCGCTCCGCCCCCGCTCCGGGCCTCCCCGACAGGAGAATCCGGTTGTGACCGGGACGGCTGGTGGGCGAGGCTCTCGGCATGACCACTCCGCCCGAGTCGATCACGCTCGACGACCTCACGCTGCGCCGCTTCGACGGCGAGGCGGACCTTCCCGAGCTCTTCCGGGTCATCGAGGAGTCCCTGGAGCACCTCCGCCCGTGGATGCCCTGGGTCGCCACGCACAGCCCCGACGCCACCCGTGCCTTCCTGGCCGGCCGCGCCGAGCAGTGGGAGAGCGGCGCCGCGTTCACCTACGCGATGGTGACGGAGCGGGGCATCGTCGGCGCCTGCCAGCTGTTCCGCCGCGAGGGCCTGCCGGGCGACGGCCTGGAGATCGGCTACTGGCTGCACCCCGCCGCCACCGGCCGCGGCCTGGCCACCAGAGCCGTCCGGGCCCTGGTCGACGAGGCGTTCCTGCTGCCCGGCGTCGACCACGTCGAGATCGTCCACGACCCGGCGAACCGGGCGAGCGGCGCCGTACCGGCGCGCCTCGGCTTCGCCGAGCACCTCTGCCGGCCCGCCGAGCGCCTGGCGCCCGCGCAGACCGGGGTGGACAAGGTCTGGCGGCTGACCCGGGCGCGGACAGGGCTGTGACCGGCCGCACCGGACGGGCGACCGGGGCGGCGGAGACAGCGCGGCCGGAGCACGGAGGGAGTGCCCGGCGCCGCTAAGACAGACGGACGGGCCGGCCGCCAGAACTCCACGGCGGCACGGGTGCCGGGCCGGTGCGGCGGGACAGCACCGCGCCCCCGGGGCCGCACGGCCCCGGGGCGCCCCGGGTGGAGGTCGAACCGCGGATCAGAGCTTGAACATGGCGGTGTACGGCTGGGTGATCCGTTCCTGCCGTGAACCGAAGTCGACCAGTACCGCGATGTCACCGCCGCCCTCGACGGCGATGGCCCGGCCGAGGCCGTACGTGTCGTGGGTGACCCTGTCGCCGACGGCGAACCGTTTGAGAGGAGCTTCGACCCGGGCCTTGAAGGGGCTGGTGGGCAGAGTACGCCGGACTGCTGCTGATTTCGTCATCTCCCCCAGTATGCGCCGGAACTCGCCCCAGCGGGCCCTCCGGAAGGTCTCGAATTCGCACATAACCGGAATCCGTATGGTGCGGTTCACCACCGCGCCGACGGAATTTCGCGGCCGCGGACGGTCCGCCACCGGCGCGAACCGCGTCGGCGGGGGCGGGCAGGACACCTGTGCCCGCCGCTCTTTCGAGCGATTCGCAGGCCCGGCCGGCCCCGCGCAGCGGGACGCCAACTCCGCCGGGCGGTCGACCGGTTGGCGCTGCTTCCGCCGCCGCGACAGCCGGCCCCGGGCGGGGCCCCGGAGCCGCCGGGGGTGAATCCCTCCACCACGGAGACCCCCGGCCTGCTAGAGTCGAATGAGTTGCAGTAGTGGTTCCCATGAACTTTGTGTGGGCCTGCTGAGGTCTCGCAGGCGCATTTTTGTTTCCCGGCTCTTCCCCGGGTGGGTCATCATCGCGGCATCTCGGAGCACGCACCGTGCGAGCTCCGGACAGCCCCTTGAAGGAGATTTCTTTATGGCTAATGGCACTGTGAAGTGGTTCAACGCGGAAAAGGGCTTCGGCTTCATCGAGCAGGAGGGTGGCGGCCCCGACGTCTTCGCCCACTACTCGAACATCAACGCCAACGGCTTCCGTGAGCTGCTCGAGGGCCAGAAGGTCGAGTTCGACGTCACGCAGGGCCAGAAGGGCCCGCAGGCCGAGAACATTCGTCCGCTGTAGTTTCTGCCACGGCACCCGCCCGGCAGCGAGGGGCCCGCACCGCGTTCATGCCTGGTGCGGGCCCCTCGGCTTTTTCGCAGGACCCACCGCTGCCCGGGCTTCATTCCCGGCTCCGCCACCGGCGGCCTTCCCCACGCGAGCTGCTCCGCGCCGCGTCCGGGTCGGCGCCCCGCCGTGATGACTCACGGTTCGAGGTTCTTCGCTCCCGCCCGCGCGGTGAGCGCCGACCGTAGGTGACGTGCCGCACGGTTTCACCGTCCACGCTCCGCCAGTTCCGGCCCGTTCCTTGCAGCCTCCGCCCGGATTACCCGTGGGCGCGGAGCCTTCCTCGTGACGTGCCACCTTGAGGAAGGTCTCCAGATGAATCGCTCCAGTCGCTCCTCGTACCAGAATTCCGAGTCCCGCTCCGGCGGCGGCTCGTACGGCTCCCGTTCCGGCGGGGGCGGTTCCTCGTACGGCTCCCGCTCGGGTGGTGGCGGCGGCTCCTACGGCTCCCGTTCCGGCGGGGGCGGCTCCTCGTACGGCTCCCGCTCGGGCGGCGGTCCGAGGCGGCGCCAGAGCTCCTCCGTGCAGGGCGAGTTCGCGATGCCGGTCAGCACCACCCCGGCCCTGCCGGCCGTCGAGACCTTCGACCAGCTCGACATGCCGAAGGCCCTGCTCTCGACGCTCACCCGCCAGGGCGTCACCTCGCCGTTCCCGATCCAGGCCGCGACGCTGCCGAACTCGCTGGCGGGCCGGGACGTCCTCGGCCGCGGCCGGACCGGCTCCGGCAAGACCATCGCCTTCGGCCTCGCGCTGCTGGCCCGCATCGCCGGCCGGCAGGCCGAGCCGGGCCAGCCGCTGGCTCTCGTCCTGGTGCCCACCCGTGAGCTCGCGCAGCAGGTCACCGAGGCGCTCACCCCCTACGCCCACTCGGTGCGGCTGCGGCTCGCCACCGTGGTCGGCGGGGTCTCGATCGGCCGCCAGGCCCAGATCCTGGGCCGGGGGGCGGAGGTCGTCGTGGCCACTCCCGGCCGCCTCAAGGACCTGATCCAGCGTGGCGCCTGCCGGCTCGACAGCGTCGGGATCACCGTCCTCGACGAGGCCGACCAGATGGCCGACATGGGCTTCCTGCCGCAGGTCATCGAGCTGCTCGACCAGGTCGAGGCCGACAGCCAGACGATGCTGTTCTCCGCCACCCTGGACCGCAACGTCGACCGCCTGGTGCGCCGCTTCCTCAAGGACCCGGTCACCCACTCGGTGGACCCGTCCGCCGCCGCGGTCAGCACCATGGAGCACCACGTCCTGCACGTGCAGAACGGCGACAAGAACGCCACGATCGCCCACATCGCCTCGCGCGAGGGCGGCGTGATCATGTTCACCGACACCAAGCACGGCGCCGACCGGCTGGTGGACGAGCTGCTCGCCAGCGGGGTGAAGGCTGCCGCGCTGCACGGCGGGAAGTCCCAGCCCCAGCGCACCCGCACCCTCCAGCAGTTCCGCAACGGCCAGGTCACCGCGCTGATCGCGACCAACGTCGCGGCCCGCGGCATCCACGTCGACGGCCTCGACCTGGTCGTCAACCTGGACCCGCCGACCGACCACAAGGACTACCTGCACCGCGGCGGCCGCACCGCCCGGGCGGGCGAGTCCGGCACCGTCGTGACGCTCGTCCTGCCCAACCAGCGCCGCGAGACGGCCCGGATGATGGCCACCGCCGGCATCACCCCCGAGTCCACCCGGGTCCACTCCACCGATGACGAGCTGGCCCGCATCACCGGCGCCCGCGTGCCCACCGGCGTGCCCGTGGTGATCGCCGACCCCGTGGTCGAGCGGCCCCGGCGCAGCGCCTCGGGCGGTCGCAACCGCCGCAGCCGCCCCACCTCGGCCGGCCGCGGCCAGCAGGGCGGCGGCACCGGCGGCCGCGGCCAGGGCGGCGGCACCGGCGGCGCCCGCCGTGGCGGGCCGCGGCGCGTCGACCTGGCCGCGTAGGCCCCGCGTCCGGTCGGTCCCGCCGCGCGACGGCGGGACCGGCCGGATCCGGCCGGGCATCCGCGGGCCGGGCCCAGCCGCGGCAGCACCGTCGAGCACCTCCCTGATCGCCGCCGTCACCGGTGGACCGACCCGAAGGAGCCCCATGACCATGGCCCTCGAACACCCCGTCGACTTCGCCGCCGACGCCCTGACCACGGTCGGGGACGTGATGACCCGACCCGAGCTGCAGATCAGTGACGACGTCATGGTCGACACCGCGCTGGACATCCTGCTCAGCTCCGGCGCCCCGCACGCCCTGGTCCGCGACGAGGAGGGCCGCTGCGCCGGGCTGCTGACCCGTCTGCACCTCGCGCCGTTCCGGGCCCGCTCCTGGTACACCGAGCGCACCCCGGTGCGGGCGGTGAAGCACGACCGCGCGCCGTTCGCCACCGCCGGGATGCCGGCCGCCACCGCGGCGGCCACCATGCGCGCCCGCGGTCTGGACACCTGGCCGGTCGTGGACGACGACGGGCACGTCATCGGTCTGCTCAGCATCTGAGTCCCACCCGGGACCCCGCCTCCCCCGGCCCACCGGGGGAGGCGGGGTCCCGGTGGTTTCCGGAGCCGCCGCCCCGGACGCGGTCAGCCGGTGGCGGCGGCCACCTCGGTGAGGGCCTCCAGCACCGGGCGGATCAACGGGTGGCCGTCGGCGCCGGCCCGGACGGCGGCGAAGACCCGGCGGGTGGCGAGCGCGCTGTCCACCGGCCGCACCGCGACCCGTCCGAGATCCACCCCGAGCAGGGCGGACCGGGGCACCAGCGCCACCCCCGCACCGGCCGAGGCCAGCGCCACGACGGCGCGGAAGTCGTCCGAGGAGTGCACCAGACGCGGCTGGAACCCGGCGTGCTCGCAGGCCAGCAGCACCACGTCGTGGCAGGGATTGCCCGGGTAGGGCCCGATCCACGGCTCGGCGGCCAGGTCCGCGACGGCGATCGGCCCCTCCCCGGCGGCCAGCGGATGGCCGAGCGGCAGCACCGCCTCGAACGGTTCGGCGTACAGCGGCACCCGGGTGAGCCGGGCGTCGTCGGCCCGCGGCGCCCCCCGGTACTCGACGGCCACGGCCAGGTCGGCCCGCCCCTCCAGGACCATCGGCAGGCTGGCGTCGCCCTCCGCGTCCAGCACCTTGAGGCGGACGCCGGGCGCCCGGGCGGCGAGGGTCCCGATGGCGGGCGCCAGCACCAGGGAGATCCCGGTGGCGAAGGAGGCCACGGTGACCTCACCGGCCACACCGGCGCTGTAGGCGGCGAGATCGGCCTCGGCCCGTTCCAGCTGGGCGAGGACGGCGTCGGCGTGGCCGAGCAGGATCTCCCCGGCGGCGGTGAGCCGCACCCCCCGGCCCTCGCGGGCGAGCAGGTGGTGGCCGGTCTCCTGCTCCAGCGCGGCCAGCTGCTGGGACACCGCCGAGGGGGTGAGGTAGAGGGCGGCCGCCGCGGCGGTCACCGTGCGGTGGTCCGCCACGGCCCGCAGGGTCCGCAGCCGTCGTGCGTCGATCACACGCCAATTCTGCCAGCGTGCCGCGGGGTGCCGGAGCCACCGGGGGGACGTCCGGCGGCGCAGCGGGCGGAACAGCGGGCGGCGCCGTGGGCGGGCGGGTCCGCCGAAACCGCGAACGGGAGTGGGACGTCGGCCGGGCCGACGTCCCACAGCAGGGGGGGGGGGGTGGGGCCATGTGATAGAGTGGGGGAGGGGCGCCCCCAGGGCACGGCGGCGGTGCCGCG
>NZ_JBEXYC010000022.1:0-112413 GCF_040630835.1 Kitasatospora sp. NPDC005751 | reverse complement strand
CGGGCTCCCCCCGCCCCTGCGCTTCCGGGGGGGGGCGGGGGGGGGGGGGGGGAGTGGGAAGTCGGCCGGGCCGACTTCCCACTCCTCGGTCGATCAAGCGCGCAGGGTTGATCAGACGCGCACGGGTTGGTCAGGCGTGCGGGGTTGGTCAGGCGTGCACGGCGGGGGCCAGGACGTTGACCACGTCACCGATGACGATCACGGCGGGGGGCTTGATCCGCTCCGCCTCGACGGTGGCCGCGACCGTGGCGAGGGTGGCGTCGACCCGGCGCTGGGCCGAGGTGGTGCCCTCCTGGACGACCGCCACCGGGGTGTCGGCCGGGCGGCCGCACTCGATCAGCTTGTCGGCGATCGCGCCGATCTTGTCGACGGCCATCAGCAGCACCAGGGTGCCGGTCATCCGCGCGACGGCCTCCCAGTTGGTCAGCGAGCGCTCGTCGGCCGGGCCGACGTGCCCCGAGATCACGGTGAACTCGTGCGTCATCCCGCGGTGGGTCACCGGCACGCCGGCCGAGGCCGGCACGCTGATCGAGCTGGAGATGCCCGGCACCACGGTGACCGGCAGCCCGGCCTCCGCGCAGGCCAGCAGCTCCTCGCCGCCGCGCCCGAACACGTACGGGTCGCCGCCCTTGAGCCGGACGACGAACTTGCCGGCCTTGGCGTGCTCGATGAGCGTCCGGTTGATCGCCTCCTGGGCCATGAACCGGCCGTACGGGATCTTGGACGCGTCGATCACCTCGACGTGCTCGGGCAGCTCGGCGAGCAGCTCGCGCGGGGCGAGCCGGTCCGCGACCACCACGTCGGCGTCGGCGAGCAGCCGGCGCCCGCGCACGGTGATCAGGTCCGGGTCACCAGGACCGCCGCCGACCAGGGCGACGCTCCCCGTGCCCGGCCGCCCGGCGGCGCCCCCGACCCCGTGCGAGCGGTACTGGCGGGCGGCCAGCGAGCCGTCCCGCAGGCCGTCCACGATGGCGTCGCGCAGGGCGGCGGAGTGCCTCGGGTCGCCGGTGAGGACGGCGACGGTGGCACCCGCGTCGCGGCCGCTGGCCGGGGTCCAGGCAGTGGCGGCGGCCGCGTCGTCGCTGCGGGCGCAGAACACCCGCTCGCGCTCCGCCTCGGCGCTGACCGCGGCGTTGACCGCCGCGTCGTCGGTGGCGACCAGCGCGTACCAGCTGTCGGCCAGGTCGCCGTCCCGGTAGCGGCGCTCGTGCCAGGTGAACTCGCCGGCGTCGGCCATCGCCTGGACGGCGGGCGTGGTGGTCGGCGATATCAGGTGCAGGTCCGCGCCGGTGGCGATCAGCGCGGGGAGCCGGCGCTGGGCCACGTGGCCGCCGCCGACCACGACGACGCGGCGGCCGGCGAGCAGCAGGCCCACCGGGTACGGGGTCCGGCCCTCGGTGCCGGGGTGCGGGTTGGGCGCGGTCATGGGCAGGGCTCCTGAATCAACGTGAGGGTGCGGTGGGGGTACGGCGCGGCACCGCTCCGCGCGCCGGCGCGCCCTCGGGCCGGTTCACGGAGCGGTGCGGACGGTCGTCAGGCCTTCTCGGTGACCCCGGCGGAGTCGAACGTGGCTACATCGTGCATCGCCCGGGCCGCACTCTGCACCAGCGGCAGGGCCAGCAGGGCGCCGGTGCCCTCGCCGAGCCGCAGGTCGAGGTCGATCAGCGGACGCAGGCCGAGCTTGGCCAGCGCGGCCTGGTGGCCGGGCTCCGCCGAGCGGTGACCGGCGATGCAGGCGGCGAGCACCTCGGGCGCGATCGCCTTGGCGGCCAGTGCGGCCGAGCCGGCGATGACGCCGTCCAGGATGACCGGGGTGCGCAGCGAGGCGGCGCCGAGCAGGAAGCCGGCGATGGCCGCGTGCTCCAGACCGCCGACGGCGGCGAGGACGCCGATCGGGTCGGCCGGGTCCGGCTGGTGCAGGGCGAGCGCGGCGCGGACGACCTCGACCTTGCGGGCGTGCGTCGCGTCGTCGATGCCGGTGCCGCGGCCGGTGACCTCGGCCGGGTCCAGCCCGGTGAAGACCGAGATCAGGGCGGCGGAGGCGGTGGTGTTGGCGATGCCCATGTCACCGGTGACCAGGGCCTTGTTGCCGGCGGCGACGAGGTCGCGGGCGGTCTCGATGCCGATCTCGACGGCCTTGAGGGCCTCGTCCCGGGTCATCGCCGGGCCCTGGGTCATGTCCCCGGTGCCGGGCCTGACCTTGCGCGGCAGCAGGCCGGTGGTCCGGCCCTGCTGGATGGCGTCGGGGAGCTCGGCGGCGACGCCGACGTCGACCACGCAGACCTCGGTGCCGATCTGCTTGGCGAAGGCGTTGATCACCGCGCCGCCGGCCAGGAAGTTGCCGACCATCTGGGCGGTGACCTCCTGCGGCCAGGGGCTGACGCCCTGGGCGTGGACACCGTGGTCGCCCGCGAAGATCGCCACGCAGGCGGGCTCCGGGATCGGCGGCGGGCACTTGCGGGACAGCCCGGACAGCTGCGCGGAGATGATCTCCAGCATGCCGAGCGAGCCGGCCGGCTTGGTCATCCGCTTCTGGCGGTCCCAGGCCTCGCCGAGGGCCTTGGCGTCGAGCGGGCGGATGCCGCGCAGGGTCTCGGAGAGCAGGCTGTGCGGCTCCTCGCCGGGCAGCGCGCGGTTGCCGTACTGCTCCTCGTGGACGACCCAGGAGAGCGGGCGCTTCTTGGCCCAGCCCTGCTGCTGGAGCTCCGGCTCGTCCGGGAAGGCGTCGACGTAGCCGACGCAGAGGTAGGCGACGACCTCCAGGTGCTCCGGCAGGCCGAGCTCGCGGACCATCTCCTCCTCGTCGAAGAAGCTCACCCAGCCGACGCCGAGGCCTTCGGCGCGGGCGGCCAGCCAGAGGTTCTCCACGGCCAGGGCGGCCGAGTAGGGGGCCATCTGGGGCTGGGTGTGCCGGCCGAGGGTGTGGCGGCCGCCGCGGGTGCGGTCGGCGGTGACCACGATGTTGACGGGCGTTTCGAGGATCGCCTCGATCTTGATTTCCTTGAACTGCTTGGCCCGGCCCTTGGGGAGCGAGTCGGCGTAGGCCTCGCGCTGGCGCTCGGCCAGTTCGTGCATCTTGCGACGGGTCTTGGCCGAGCGGATCACGACGAAGTCCCAGGGCTGGGAGTAGCCGACGCTGGGCGCGGTGTGGGCGGCCTCCAGGACGCGGATCAGCACCTCGTGCGGAATCTGGTCCGGGCGGAAGCCGTTGCGGATGTCGCGGCGCTCGCGGATCACCTGGTGGACGGCCTCGCGGCCAGCGTCGTCGTAGCCGGGGGCGGCCGGGCCACGCGGCTCGGCGGGCTCCTCCACGGGCTCCTCGGCGACGGGCTCCTCGGTGACGAGGTCGGCGGTGACGGGGTCGGCGGCTTCGGCGGGGTCGGCCGCCTCGGCGGGCTCCGCGGCCTCGGCGCTTCCGGCCTCCGCGTCGGGGGCGGCGGCGTCGGCCCCGGCGGCCTCGGGCTCGGCGGCCGGCTGCTCCGCAGGGGCGTCGGGGGCCTCTGGGGCCTCAGGGACCGCCGCGGCCTCGGGAGCCGCTTCGGGCTCCACCGGCTCCACCACGGCGGTGGGCTCGGCGACAACCTCCTCCGGGCCCGGAGCCGGGGCGGCGGCCTCGGCCTCCGCCGGGGCCTCCTGCGGCTGCTCGGGCTCCGCGACGGCGACGGCGACGGCCTGGCCGGACGGCATCTCTCCGGTGCCGACGGCGGTCTCGGCGGCGGCCTCGACGCCCGTCCCGGCGGCGGCCTCGGCCGGGCTCCCGCCCTCGGCGGGGGCCCGGCCGTCGGTGACGACCGGCGCCTGCTCGACGGCGTCCGGCTCCTGGGCGGCCGGCACCGGCTCGGCTGCGGGCTGCTCGACAGCGGGCTGCTCAACGGCGACCGGCTCGGCGACGGGCTGCTCCGGGGCGGTGTCCGGCACCGGCTCGGCGGCGGGCGCCTGGGCCTGCTCGGCGACCGCTATGGGGACGGCGTGCCGGCCCTCGCCCTCCGCGACGGCCTGGACCGGCTCGGTGCCCTCGACCTGCGGGAGGCCGTGCGGGGTCGGTGCGGCGAGGAAGGCGGAGATCCGGCGGGGCTGACCGGCCTGGGCGGCCGGCTGCTGCGGCGCGGCCTGGGCGGCGGCGGCCGCCTGCGCCTCGACGGCCAGGGGCTCGGCGGCCACGGGCTCGGCGACAGCGGGCTCGGCGGCAGCGGGCTCGGCGACAGCGGGCTCGACGGCGACCGGCTCGGCGGCGACGGCCTCGGCGGGCAGGGCTTCGGTCTGCTCGGCGACCGGCACCGGCACCTGCTCCACGACGGCCGCGGGCTCCACGACGGCGTCGGCGGCCGGCGCCGCGACGGGCGCCTCC
The DNA here is from genome assembly GCF_040630835.1 of Kitasatospora sp. NPDC005751. NCBI lineage: Bacteria > Bacillati > Actinomycetota > Actinomycetes > Kitasatosporales > Streptomycetaceae > Kitasatospora > Kitasatospora sp. NPDC005751. Next base: position 108,065 of record NZ_JBEXYC010000022.1, on the reverse strand, counting down.
GCGATCAGCCCGGCGTCGGCGACCGGAGCGGCCACCTCCACCGCGCCCACCGGCTGCGCGGCCGGTTCGGCGTACTGCGGGGCCTGCGGGGCCTCCTGGACCGGCGGCACGGCCTGCGGCGGCTGGACCGGCGCCACCGGCTGCTGCGCCGGCTGGGCGTGCACGGGCGCGGTGGCCTGCGGCTCCGGCTGCCCGGCGAAGACCGGGATGCCGTGCGCGGGCGTGCCGCCCTGCGACGGGCCGCGGTCGGCGAGCGAGCGCACCGGGACCTGGCCGGTCATCAGCGAGGGGTCCGGGATCGGGGGCCCGGCGTGCAGCGGGCGGCGGGGCTGCTGAGCCGCCGTCAGCTGGTCCTGGCCCTGCGCCTGGAGCGGCGGCTGGACCTGCTGCGGCACCGCGGCCTGGAGCGGCACCGGCTGAACCTGCTGGGCGGCCGGGTCGGCCGCGCCGAGGACCGGCGGCTCCAGCGGCGGCCAGGACGGCTCGACCGGCGTACCGGGAGCGGCCTGCTGCTCGGCGCTCTGCTCACCGGGACCGGCCGCCAACGGCTCGCCCCAGGAACCCTGCGGACCGGGCATCAGCAGGACGTCGTCCTCGTCGTCGAGGGGGTCCGGCTGGTCCGGCTGGTCCAGGAAGTGGAACGCGGGGCGCGGGGCGCCCTGGTCGACCCCCCAGCCCTCGCCGGGCGCCTGGACGCCGTAGCCGGGCACGCCGAGCGGCTGCGGCTGACCGCCGGGGCCCTGCGCGGGAAACATGCCGATGCCCTGGCCCACCGCTCCGGGCAGGCCGTTCCCCGGCGCCGCCGGGTTCGGGATCAGGCCGCCGTCCGGTGCGACGCCCTGCCCCGGCGCGACGGTGGAGACGCCCTCCGGGCCGCCGAGAGGGTCGGGCCCGGCGAGCAGGTGCTCCGGCAGTCCCTCGTTCGGAACGTGGCCGCCATCGGTCATGTCAAAGCTCCTTCCAGGCCGCTGCCGCGCCCTTGGCGACGCGATCACCGACCGCAGCGCCCATCCGCACGGGCCGGGCCCTGGAACCGGACCCGCCCCTCAACCACATGCGGCCGCCGCGCCGAGGCGCTGCGGCCGAATTCCTTCCGGCGCGCTGCGGCACCCCGGCCCGCGCACCACCCGGGTGGGGAGGCGCGCCATCTGAGACAACGACAAGGCGGGGCAACCGGCAACGACCGCACCGGACCCTACGGCATTCTCCAGGTCCGGCACGCGGCCCGTCGAATTGCCCACACTCCGAGCCGTTCCGGGTTGCACCGCGTCAAAAAGGCGACAAACCGACCGGATCGGGCGGGCCCCCGGACGCCGCAGCCGTCCCGGACGCCACACTACCGGCCCGGTGCCGTCACCTCTCGAATCGGTGTCCGGATGCGACCTGGATCACCGCCGGACCTCGGAATCGCCACCGGGGCGGCCGGGCGACGGCACCCGGTCTTCACACGATCTGCTCACCCCAGAGCAGGAGCACGCCGGGCTCGCCCGCCGCGAGCCCCAGGCCGCCGTCCGTCCCGACCGGGCGCAGCGGCGCGGACTGGAGCAACGCGCCGTCGGCGCGGTAGCCGGCCCCGGTGACGGCGCGGCGGATCTCCTCGGCCTCGGCGAGAGTGCGGGCCACCGCCGCGAAGCGCTCGGGCCGGCGGGCCAGGACGGCGCGGACCACGGCGATGCCGCCGGCCTCGACGACGGCCGCGTCGGGCTCCGGCAGGCCGCCGAGCACCTCCGGGCCGGAGCCGTGGACGGTCTCCACCTCGACGCCGAAGCGGCGGGCGTTGACCGTCAGCCGGGCGCAGGCGGAGCGGGAGGCCTCGACCGCGACGACGGCCGCGCCGAACCGGGCGGCCTCCACGGCGAGGGCGCCGCTGCCCGCGCCGACCGACCAGACCAAGTCCCCCGGACGGACACCCAGACGGGCCAGTACGAGGGCGCGCGCGTGCGCTGGCAGCGCCTCCGGCGCGCCGGGCGCGTCCTCCGCGCGCCCGGCGCCCGTGTAGGCGTCGCCGGGGAGCGCCCAGCCGCGGTCCGGGCCGGGGTAGCCGACCGGGCGGCCGGCCAGCCAGCCGGCCGCCTCGCCCACCGCGCCCGCCTGCGGACCGCCGCCGTTGCCGCCGATGACCAGCACCACGTTGGGGTCGCGCCAGATGTGGTCGGCGACCCGGTCGGAGGTGAGGACGGTGACGTCCTCCTCGGGGGTGCCGAGGGCCTCGCAGACCACGAAGGTGCGGTGCACCCCGCGCAGCATCAGGGCGAGTTCGCTCGGTCCGGCGCCGGGTGCGGTGAGCACGGCGACCTTGGCGTTGGCCCGGCAGATGTTGGCGGCCCGGCGCAGCCGTCCGCCGTGGGCGCTGACCACCTGGGCGTCCTCCCAGGGCATGCCGGCCCGGGCGAAGGCGACGGCGACCGAGGAGACGGCGGGCAGGACTTCGAGTTCGAGGCCGTACTCGGGGCGGCGCAGGGTGCGCACGACGCCGAAGAAGCCCGGGTCGCCCTCGGCCACCACCACGGCGGCGCCGCGGTGTTCGGCGATCCGGCGGGCCGCGAGCCCGACGTTGCCGAGCACGAGCCGCTCCGCGCTCGGGGGCACCGGGAGGGCGTTGAGCTGGTAGGGGGCGCCGGCCACCAGGGTGGCCGCGGCGAGTGCCGCGCCGGCGGCCTCGGTCAGCGGGGTGCCGTCCCACCCGATGACCGTGATCCGGTCAGCCATCTGCGGCCGTTCTCCCTCGCCTCGGTGCGCCGACATGCCGCGCCCGCTTACGGCGCCGTGGGAGAGGCTACCGGGTGCGTTCCCCTCGGCGCCGACTTCTCGCACACATGTCCGCCGTTCGTCGGCCGCCGCTCCCCCGCCGGTCACCGTGCGGCCCACCGGTCCCCGTGCGCCGGCTGGTCACCGTGCGGCCCGCCCGGCCCCGGACGGCGGCGGGTCAGTCGCGCAGGACGTAGCGGTGGTCGTCGTGCCAGGCGCTCTCCGGCTCCGCCGGGTTCTCCATGTCCTCGGGGAGCAGGCTCCACAGGATGACGTCGCTGCGGCTCTCGGCCGCGCTCCGGTGGCCGGACGGCACCTCCGCGGTGTGCGTACCGGCTCCGACGGACTCGGCCGGTTCGCCGCGCACTATCCAGGCGCTGCGCAGCACGCCCTCGCTGATGGCGCCGACCTTCTGGGCGACCTGCTGGGCGGCGGTGTTGCCGGCGGCGGTGCGCATCTCCAGGCGCAGGAAACCGCGGTCCTCGAAGAGCCACTGGGCGGTGCCGAGGACGGCCTCGGGCGCGTAGCCCTCGCCGCGCGCCCAGGGGGCGGTGACGTAGGCGATCTCGGTGGAGCGCAGCCGCCAGTCGGTGTTGCGCAGCTCGACCAGGCCGACCAGGCGCTGGGTGAGGTGTTCGGTGACGGCGAAGACGATGCCGCGGCCGGCCGCCCGGTGGGCGGGGGCGAGGGTGCGGGCGAGTTCGGCGGCGTAGGCCTCGGTGAAGGGGTACGGGAGGTCGGTCCAGGCGAGGACGAGTTCGTCGGCCGTCATCGCGGCGAGGCCGGGGGCGTCGTTCTCCGCAAGGGGGCGCAGCAGCAGCCGCTCGGTGCTGATGGCGGTCTCGGGGAAGCTCGCTGCCATGCCGTCTCTCCTCGCCGGTCGTGGACACACCGTACGCCTCACCGGTACCCCGGATGTCGCGCGGTGCGCGGACCGCACGACGGTACGTCAGAACGCGGTCTGTCAGGGCGTCACTGGTGCATACTGCCCGACCGGGCCCCCGCCGAGGTGCGGCGGGGGCCCGGTCGTGGACGTGCGGTTCGGCGGTGCCGGTGGGGCCGCCGGTCAGAACGCCGGGATGACGGAACCCTTGAAGGTGTCGTCGATGTACTTCTTGACCTCGGCGGAGTGGAGCAGCTCGGCGAGCTTCTTGACCCGGGGGTCGTTCTCCTTGCCCTGCTTGACCGCGAGGATGTTGGCGTAGGGGTTGCCCTCGGCCTTCTCCAGCAGCAGCGAGTCGCCGGCGGGCTTGAGGCCGGCGTCGAGGGCGTAGTTGCCGTTGATCACGGCGGCGTCGAGGTCGTCGATGGAGCGGGGCAGCTGGGCGGCCTCCAGCTCCTTCCACTTGAGGTTCTTCGGGTTGCCGGTGATGTCCTGCGGGGTCGCGGCGGTGCCGACGCCGGCCTTGAGGGTGATCACGTTGTTGTCGGCGAGCAGCTTGAGCGCGCGGCCCTCGTTGGTGGCGTCGTTGGGCAGGCCGACGGTGGCGCCGTCCTTGAGGTCGCCGATGGCCTTGACCTTCTTCGAGTACACGCCCAGCGGCTCCAGGTGGACCGGCTCGACGGAGACGATCTGGGTGCCGTGCTTCTTGTTGAAGTCCTCCAGGTACGGCACGTGCTGGAAGTAGTTCGCGTCGGCCGAGCCGTCCTGCACCGCGGTGTTGGGGGTCACGTAGTCGGTGACCTCCTTGATGGTGAGCTTGAGGCCGGCCTTGTCCGCGAGGTTGTCCTTGACGAACTTCAGGATCTGCCCGTGCGGGGTGGGGCTGGCGACCACGGTGAGCGGGGCGTTCGGGTCGGAGGAGCCGGACGAGCCGGAGCTTCCGCAGGCGGCCAGCGAGAGGGCGATGCCGGCCGTGGCGAGGACGCTGGTGAACTTCAGGGCGTTGCGCACGAAAAGTGCCTTTCTGCGTGATACGGGGAGCCGGGTCCGGAATCGGACACCGGGAGGTCTAGAGGGCGACGAGGTCCTCGTCGGGGGCGGCCGGGGTCGTGCCGCGCGGGCGGAGCAGGCGGGTCCGGCCGCCGGTGCGCCCGCGGTTGGCGAGCCGGCCCACGGCCCAGTCGCCGAGCAGCTGCACCAGGGTCACGATGATCACCAGCTCCGCGACGATGATCCACATGAAGGCGGTCTCGAAGCGGAAGTAGCCGTAGTTGATGGCGAGGGTGCCGAGGCCCCCGCCGCCGACCACGCCGGCCATCGCGGAGTAGCTGATCAGCGTGATGACCGTGGTGGTGACGGAGGCGGTCAGGCCGGGCAGCGACTCCGGGAGCAGCGCCTTGCGGACGATGGTCCAGGTGGAGGCGCCCATGGCCTGCAAGGCCTCGACCAGGCCGCGGTCGACCTCGCGCAGGGAGGTCTCGACCAGCCGGGCGAAGAAGGGGATCGCGCCGATGGTGAGCGGCACGGTCGCGGCCTCCCAGCCGATGGAGGTGCCGACCAGCCAGCGGGTGAAGGAGATCAGGGCGATCATCAGGATGATGAACGGCACCGAGCGGACGATGTTCACGATCGCGCCGAGCACCTTGTTGACCGGCCGGTTCTGCAGCAGCCCGCCCTTGTCGGTGAGCACCAGCAGGACGCCGAGCGGCAGGCCGAGCAGGACGGTGCCGGCAGTGGCGACGCCGACCATCTGGAGGGTCTCCCAGGTGGCGGGCCACATCAGTTCCTGCATCTGGTCCCAGGTCATGCCACCGCTCCGCTCGCCTTGTCGATGCCGGTCGTGTCGAGCACGTCCACCTGCAGGCCCTGCTCGCGCAGGAACCCGATCGGCACCACGTTGTCCTGGTGGCCGCCGGGGAGTTCGACCCGCATCCGGCCGACCATGCGGCCGGCGATGGTCTCGACGGCGGCGCCGAGGATGTTGATGTCGATCTGGTAGGTGCGGGCGAGCTGGGAGACGAAGGGCTGGGCGGAGCTGTCGCCCTGGAAGGTGATCTCCAGCACGGTGCGGCCGGGGTGGCCGGTGCCGAACTCGCTGAGCGGGAAGAGCTCGCGGGCGAGTTCCGAGCCGGGCTTGGCCAGCAGGTCGGTGAGCTCGCCGGACTCGACCACCCGGCCGCCGCGCATCAGGGCGGCGGAGTCGCAGACGGACTTGATGACGTCCATCTCGTGGGTGATCAGCAGGACGGTCAGGCCGAGCTGCTGGTTGAGGTCGCGCAGCAGCTTGAGGATCGAGCGGGTGGTCTCCGGGTCGAGGGCCGAGGTGGCCTCGTCGGAGAGCAGCACCTTGGGGTCGCCGGCGAGGGCGCGGGCGATGCCGACGCGCTGCTTCTGGCCGCCGGAGAGCTGGCCGGGGTAGCTGCGGGCCTTGTCGCCGAGGCCGACCAGGTCGAGCAGTTCGGCGGCCTTGCGGCGGCGCTCGGTGCGGTCCAGGCCGACGATCTCCAGCGGGAGTTCGACGTTCTGCTGCACGGTGCGGGAGGCGAGCAGGTTGAAGTGCTGGAAGACCATGCCGATCCGGCGGCGTGCCTCGCGCAGCTCCTTGCCGGCCCGGTTCTCACCGCCGGCGAGCGCGGTGAGCTCGACGCCGTCCACGGTGACGGTGCCGGAGCTGGGGCGCTCCAGCATGTTGACGCAGCGGATGAGGGTGGACTTGCCGGCGCCGCTGGTGCCGACGACTCCGTAGACCTCGCCGGGGCGCACGTGCAGGTCGACGCCGGCGAGGGCGGTCACCTCGCGGCCGCGGGAGCGGTAGACCTTGGTGAGGTCCGTGGTGGTGATCACAGCTGCTTCCGTGGGTCGGGGGCGGACGGCGTGGAGCCGCCGGACCGGGTTGCGGTCGGCGGGACGGACGGCGTCGCACCGGGGGGATCCGGACCTGCCACCCCTTGATCGTCGCCGCTGGGCGGCCGGGCCGCGCGACGGCGTGGCCCTAACGAGTCATCAGGGACGACCGCCGGCCCGTGGCCGGGCAGGCGGACGGAGCGGGTGGTGCTCCACAGGCTGGGGCGCGCTCGCACTGACGGGAGCAGGCCGGGTCTCGCTTCGGGGCGCGAGGGGGAGGGCCCCGGCCGACGGCCGGGGAGGGGACGGTGGCCCTCAGCGGTGACACATTCGACGACACATGGCGCGCTCACCTGCCGGCAGGGTGCCGGTGGGGGTCCATTTCGTCGTCGCAGTCATGTGAGCCAGTAAATCAGAAGGTTCGACTTCGTCCCAACTATTCGGATTCGCTGTCCGCAATGCGGACAGCAACCCCTGTGAGCTGCTGCGATTCACCTCGGCGCCGCCCCCGGATCGTCCGGATGATGGCGGCGCCGGGCAACGGCGACGGCGCGGGGCTCAGGCGGTCGCGGCGAGCGGCGCCACCGCGGGCTTCTCCAGGTGGACCAGGCCCGGCCCGCCGTCGACCTGCTCGACGGCGGTCTGGCGGTAGCCCTGACGGGTGTAGAGGCGCAGGTTGCCCAGGCTGCGGTGGCCGGTGAACAGGCGGTACGCCGTCACCGGGCGGCCGTCGGCGGCGAGGCGGCGCTCCAGGGCCTCCAGCAGGCGGCCGCCGAGGCCGTGGCGCTGCATCCGGGGGTGGACGACCAGACGCCCTATCCGGCCGATGCCGTCGGGGCCGATCCGGCCGCGGACGGTGCCGACCACCTCGTCACCGAGCCGGGCGACCAGGACGTACTGCTCGGTGAGCTCCTCGCGCAGGCTCTCCAGGGTCTGCGTCAGCGGCTCCAGGCTCCAGTCGCCGTACAGCTCGGCCTCGCTCTGGTAGCCGAGGTACTGCAGCTTGAGGATCTGCTCCGCGTCCTCGGTGTCCGCCACCGAGATGATCACGCTCATGCCCATGTGCTGGGGCCTCCCCATCGTCGTGCCCGGCGCGCAGAGTGAGGGTGTCGCACCGGATGCCCTGCCGGAGATGTCCCGGCCGGGGATCGGTCCTGGCCGGGGGTGGCGCACGAACGCGCCCGTCGGGCGGCCCGGTGGGGCCACGGCGACGGCGACGCGCTCACGCTCAGTATCCGAGTGATCGCGCCGCCGTCAAGAGCCGCGTTCGCCAGCGCTCTACCCGCGCGTCAGCTGCTCTCAACCTTCCGGCCGTACGACGTGGCGAGGGTCACGTCGCACCGCCGGGGCGACGGCCGCGGGCCCGGGCCGGCTACGGATAGCGCTCGGCGTGCAGAACGGCCCGCAGGCAGGCGAGGCAGCGGGACCGGGTGGGGCCGATCGAGCCGCGCGGCATGCCGAGCCGCGCGGAGAGCTCGCGGTAGGTCGGCGGCGGGTCCTCGGCGAGGGCGGCGACGAGCTGCGGGCAGCGGCCCGGCAGGGCGGCCACCGCCGCCCGGACGGCGCGGCGCCGCAGCGCGGCGAGGACCTCGTCCTCGGCGGACGGGACGACGGGAAGGATGGTGCACATACCGTGCATGACCTGCTCCGGGCCGGGCCGGTTACGGCCGACCGGGCGTGAGCACCCGAAGGGGGCGCGGCGCTCGATCCGCCACGCCCCCTTCGAGGGGTACCGCTTCGGGGGTGTCAGCCCTGGACCCACTCCTCCTGGAGCGCCAGGTCGTCCTTCACCTCGGCGAGCTGGACGGCCACCGCCGAGGGGGCCGTGCCGCCGCGGCCGTTGCGCGAGGCGATCGCGCCGTGGACGCTGAGCACCGAGCGGACGTCGGGCGTCAGGTGCTCGGAGATCCGCGCGAACTGCTCGTCCGTCAGGTCGGAGAGCTCGATGCCCTGCTGCTCGCAGACCTTGACGCAGGCACCGGCGACCTCGTGCGCGACCCGGAACGGCACGCCCTGCTTGACCAGCCACTCGGCGATGTCGGTGGCGAGCGAGAAGCCCGCCGGGGCGAGCTCCTCCAGCCGGTCCCGGTGCACGGTGAGGGTGGCCATCATGCCGGTGAAGGCCGGCAGCAGCACCTCCAGCGTGTCGCAGGAGTCGAAGACCGGCTCCTTGTCCTCCTGGAGGTCCCGGTTGTAGGCGAGCGGCAGCGCCTTCAGCGTCGCCAGCAGGCCGGTCAGGTTGCCGATCAGCCGGCCGGACTTGCCGCGGGCCAGCTCGGCGATGTCCGGGTTCTTCTTCTGCGGCATGATCGAGGAGCCGGTGGAGAAGGCGTCGTGCAGGGTGATGAAGCCGAACTCCTTGGTGTTCCAGATGATCACCTCCTCCGCGATCCGGGAGAGGTTGATCCCGATCATCGCGGTGACGAAGGCGAACTCGGCGACGAAGTCGCGCGAGGCCGTCCCGTCGATGGAGTTGCCGACCGAGCCCCGCTCGAAGCCGAGGTCGGCGGCGACCGCCTGCGGGTCGAGGCCGAGCGAGGAACCGGCCAGCGCACCGGAGCCGTACGGGGAGACGGCGGTGCGCACGTCCCACTGGCGCAGCCGCTCGGCGTCCCGGCCGAGGGCGTGCACGTGCGCGAGGACGTGGTGGGCGAAGAGCACCGGCTGCGCGTGCTGGAGGTGGGTGCGCCCCGGCATGGCGGTGTGCGGGTGCTCCTCGGCCAGGCCGACCAGGGCGTGCTGGAGGTCCAGGATCAGCCCGCCGATGATCCGGGCGTGGTCGCGCAGGTACATCCGGAACAGCGTGGCGATCTGGTCGTTGCGCGAGCGGCCGGCCCGCAGCTTGCCGCCCAGGTCGGCGCCGAGCCGCTCCAGCAGGCCGCGCTCCAGCGCGGTGTGGACGTCCTCGTCGGCGACGGTGCCGGTGAAGGTGCCGGCCTCGACGTCGGCGAGCAGCTGGTCCAGCCCGGCGAGCATGCCGTCGAGTTCCTCGGCGCTGAGCAGCCCGGCCTTGTGCAGGACGCGGGCGTGGGCCTTCGAGCCGGCGATGTCGTACGGCGCGAGGCGCCAGTCGAAGTGCACCGAGGCGGAGAGCCTGGCGAGCGCCTCGGACGGGCCGTCGGCGAAGCGCGCGCCCCAGAGGCGCAGCTCAGGAGAGTTACTGGCGGCGGTCTGGTCGGCAGGCATCGCTGGGCTCCTTACAAGGTGGCGGGTCGGGGGCGGCCCCGGCCGCGAGGGGGCGCGGCCGGGGCCCGGCAGGTGGTCGGACGACCGGGCGGTCGGCTCAGCCGAGGTCGCGGCGGGCGGCGATCTTCGAGGACATCCCGAAGATCTCGATGAAGCCCTTGGACATCGACTGGTCGAAGGTGTCGCCGGTGTCGTAGGTGGCGAGGTTGAAGTCGTACAGCGACTGGTCGGACTTGCGGCCGTCGACGACGGCCCGGCCGGCGTGCAGCACCATCCGGATCTCGCCGGTGACGTGCTGGTTGGCCTCGCTGACGAAGCCGTCCAGCGCCCGCTTCAGCGGGGAGAACCAGAGGCCGTCGTAGACCAGCTCGGCCCAGCGCTGCTCCACCTGCCGCTTGTAGCGGGCGAGTTCGCGCTCGACGGTGACGTTCTCCAGGGCCTGGTGGGCGGTGATCAGGGCGATCGCGCCGGGGGCCTCGTAGATCTCCCGGGACTTGATGCCGACGAGCCGGTCCTCGACCATGTCGAGCCGGCCGATGCCCTGGGCGCCGGCCCGCTTGTTGAGCTCCTCGATGGCCTGCAGGACGGTCACCTTGCGGCCGTCGATGGCGACCGGGACGCCGGCGTCGAAGGTGATGACCACCTGGTCGGCCTCGCGCGGGGTGGCCGGGTTCTGGGTGTACTCGTAGACGTCCTCGATCGGGGCGTTCCAGATGTCCTCCAGGAAGCCGGTCTCGACGGCGCGACCGAAGACGTTCTGGTCGATCGAGTACGGGGACTTCTTGGTGGTGGCGATCGGCAGGCCCTTGGCCTCCGCGAAGGCGATCGCCTTGTCCCGGGTCATCGCGTAGTCGCGGACCGGGGCGATGCACTTCAGCTGGGGGGCCAGCGACTGGATGCCGACCTCGAAGCGGACCTGGTCGTTGCCCTTGCCGGTGCAGCCGTGGGCGACGGTGGTGGCGCCGTGCTTCTGCGCGGCGGCGACCAGGTGCTTGACGATGGCCGGCCGGGAGAGGGCCGACACCAGCGGGTACTGGCCCTGGTACAGGGCGTTGGCCTTGATGGCCGGGAGGCAGTACTCGTCGGCGAACTCGTCGCGGGCGTCCGCGACCTCGGCCTCGACGGCGCCGCAGTCCAGCGCCCGCTGGCGGATGACCTCCAGGTCCTCGCCGCCCTGGCCGACGTCGACGGCGACGGCGATGACCTCGGCGCCCGTCTCCTCGGCGATCCAGCCGATGCAGACGGACGTGTCCAGACCGCCCGAGTAGGCGAGTACGACGCGCTCGGTCACGGCTTTCTCCTTCACAACAGTGCGAACAGGCTTACGGCGATAGGCATAAGTATGCACTACACCGTATGGATTTCAAAACCCCTGCCGAGGAACGGGCGAACCGGGGTCACGGGGCGGTGCGTCGGGTGGGCGGAACGGGGCGGGCCCGGGTCGGCCGGGCCCGGCCGGGGGCTACTGGGCCTTGGCCTGGGCGAGCTGCATCAGGTGGTCGGCGAGGGCCTGGCCCCCGGAGGGATCGCGGCTGATCAGCAGGACGGTGTCGTCCCCGGCGATGGTGCCGATGATCTCGAAGACCTCGGCCTGGTCGATCGAGGAGGCCAGGAACTGGGCCGCGCCCGGCGGGGTCCGCAGGACGACGAGGTTGCCGGAGGCGGTGGCGGAGACCATGAGCTCGCCGGCCAGCCGGGCCATCCGGCCCTCGCTGGCCGACTCCCCCATCGGTGCGCGCGGCGTGCGGTCGCCGCCCTCGGCCGGGACGGCGTAGATGAGCGCGCCGTCCCGGTTGCGGATCTTCACCGCTCCCAGCTCGTCCAGGTCCCGGGAGAGGGTGGCCTGGGTGACCACCAGTCCGTCGTCGGCGAGCAGCTTGGCGAGCTGGCTCTGCGAGCGCACGGGCTGGCGGGTGAGCAGGTCCACGATTCGCCGGTGGCGCGCGGTGCGGGTCTGCGGGACCTGCGGCGTCGGACCGGCGGCGGGCTGGTCGGCGTGGGGAACGGTCATGTGATTATTCTCCCGGACTACGCTCGGCTCGCATCGGCCGGGGCGTTCTCCCGCACCGTCCGGAGGATCTCCGGCAGCGCGGCCAGGAAGGCGTCCGCGTCCTGCTCGGTGAGCACCAGCGGCGGCGCGAGCCGGACGGCGTCCGGGACGGCGGCGTTGACCAGGAAGCCGGCCTCCTGGGCGGCGGCCTGGACCTTCGCGGCCACCGGCGCGGTCAGCACGATGCCGAGCAGCAGGCCGGCCCCGCGCACGTGCGAGACCAGCGGGTCGCCGATCGCCTCGACCCCGTGCCGCAGCCGCTCGCCGATCTTGCGGACGTGCTCCAGCAGGCCCTCGGACTCGATGGTGTCGAGCACCGCGAGAGCCGCCGCCGCGACCACCGGATTGCCGCCGAAGGTGGTGCCGTGCTGGCCCGGGGTGAGCAGCTCGGCGGCCTCCCCGAACGCGAGCACGGCGCCGATCGGCAGCCCGCCGCCGAGTGCCTTGGCGAGGGTGACCACGTCCGGCTCGACGCCCTCGACGGCCTGGTGGGCGAACCAGTACCCGGTGCGGCCGATGCCGGTCTGGATCTCGTCCAGGACGAGCAGGGTGCCGGTGGCCCGGGTGATCTCGCGGGCGGCCCGCAGGTAGCCGTCGGGCAGCGGGATCGCGCCGTTCTCGCCCTGGATCGGCTCCAGGAAGACGGCCGCGGTCTCCGCGGTCACGGCCGCGCGCAGCGCCTCGACGTCGCCGAAGGGGACGTGGGTGACCTCGCCGGGCAGCGGCAGGAACGGCTCCTGCTTGGCGGGCTGGCCGGTGAGCGCGAGGGCGCCCATGGTCCGGCCGTGGAAGCCGCCCTGGAGGGCGACCACATGGGTGCGGCCGGTCCGCCGGCTGATCTTGAACGCGGCCTCGTTGGCCTCGGCGCCGGAGTTGCAGAAGAACACCCGGCCGTCCCGGCCCGAGAGCGTCAGCAGCCGCTCGGCCAGCGCGATGGTCGGCTCGGCCATGAAGAGGTTGGAGACGTGGCCGAGGGTCGAGATCTGCCGGGTGACGGCCTCGACGACCGCCGGGTGGCCGGTGCCGAGGGCGTTGACGGCGATGCCGCCGAGCAGGTCGGTGTACTCCTTGCCGTCGGCGTCCCACAGCTTGGCGCCCTCGCCGCGGACCAGCGGGATCCGCGGGGTGCCGTAGTTGTCGGTGAAGGCGTGCTGCCAGCGGTCGGTGAGCCGCTCGTTGCCGGTCGGCTGCGCGCTGCCGCTGTGCTGTGCGTCGGTCGTCATGCCAGTCCCCCGGTCACGGTCGCTTCGTCGTCCGGCACGACCATCGTGCCGATGCCCTCGTCGGTGAAGATCTCCAGCAACAGGCTGTGCTGCACCCGGCCGTCCAGGACGCGGGCGGTGCCCACGCCGGAGCGGACGGCCCGCAGGCAGCCCTCCATCTTGGGGAGCATGCCGCTGGCCAGCTCGGGCAGCAGCTCCTCCAGCTCGGTCGCGCTGAGCTGGCTGATCACGTCGTCGGAGTGCGGCCAGTCGGCGTACAGGCCCTCGACGTCGGTGAGGACGACGAGCATCTCGGCGCCGAGCGCCACCGCGAGGGCGGAGGCGGCGGTGTCGGCGTTGATGTTGTAGACGTGCCCGTCGGTGCCCCGGGCGATCGAGGAGATCACCGGGATCCGGCCGTCGGCGATCAGCGCCTTCACCGCGCCGGCCTCGATGTTGACGATGTCGCCGACCAGGCCGATGTCGACCTGCTCGCCGTCGACCACCGCGTACCGCTTGACGGCGGTCATGGTGTGGGCGTCCTCGCCGGTCATGCCGACCGCGAACGGGCCGTGGCCGTTGAGCAGCCCGACCAGTTCGCGCTGGACCTGGCCGGCCAGCACCATCCGGACCACGTCCATGGTCTCGGGGGTGGTGACCCGCAGGCCGTTGGTGAACGAGGACTCCAGGCCGAGCTTGTCGAGCTGGGCGCTGATCTGCGGGCCGCCGCCGTGGACCACGACGGGGTGCAGACCGGCGTAGCGCAGGAAGACGACGTCCTGGGCGAACGCCGCCTTGAGGCTCTCGTCCACCATGGCGTTGCCGCCGAACTTCACGACGACGGTCTTGCCGTGGAAGCGCTCCAGCCAGGGCAGCGCCTCGATCAGCGTCATGGCCTTGGGCAACGCGGTGTTGTTGCGGGCCTGTTCGCCCTTGGGTGCGATCTGCACGTGTGTGGTCCCCGGCTCGGTCGGCAGGTGCGGCTGTGGCGGCTGTCAGCGGCTGTCAGGTGGAGTAGGCGCTGTTCTCGTGCACGTAGTCGGCGGTGAGGTCGTTGGTCCACACCGTCGCGGCGGCCTCGCCGGCGTTCAGGCGGGCGGTGATGACGATCTCCCGGCCGGTCATGTCGACGAGGTCGCGGTCCTCCCCGACGCTGCCGTCCCGGCAGACCCAGACGCCGTTGATGGCGACGTCGAGGCGGTCCGGGTCGAAGGCGGCGTCGGTGGTGCCGATCGCGGCCAGCACCCGGCCCCAGTTCGGGTCCTCGCCGTGGAGGGCGCACTTGAGCAGGTTGTTGCGGCTGATGACCCGGGCGACGCCGACGGCCTCCGCCTCGGTGGCGGCGTCGGTGACGTCGATCCGGATGTCCTTGCTCGCGCCCTCGGCGTCACCGATCAGCTGCCGCGCGAGGTCGGCGCAGACGGTGCGGACGGCCTCGTCGAACCCGGCCTGCTCCGGGGTGATGCCGGAGGCACCGGAGGCGAGCAGCAGCACCGTGTCGTTGGTCGACATGCAGCCGTCGGAGTCGATCCGGTCGAAGGTGGTGCGGGTGGCGGCGCGCAGCGAGACGTCCAGGGCGGCGGCGTCGAGCGCGGCGTCGGTGGTCAGGACGACCAGCATGGTGGCGAGGCCGGGGGCGAGCATGCCGGCGCCCTTGGCCATGCCGCCGACCGTCCAGCCGTCCTTCGTCACCTGGGCGGTCTTGTGGACGGTGTCGGTCGTCTTGATGGCGATCGCGGCGGCCTCGCCACCGGCGGCGTCGAGCTGCCCGGCGGCGAGGGCGACACCGGGCAGCAGGATGTCCATCGGCAGGCGCAGGCCGATCAGGCCGGTGGAGGCGACGGCGATCTCGCCGGCGTTGAGCCCCAGCTCCTCGGCGGCCCTCTCGGCGGTGGCGTGGGTGTCCTGGAAGCCGAGCGGGCCGGTGCAGGCGTTGGCGCCACCGGAGTTGAGGACGACGGCGGAGACCTGACCGCCCTTGAGGACCTGCTCCGACCAGAGCACGGGCGCGGCCTTGACCCGGTTGCTGGTGAACACTCCGGCGGCGGCCAGCGACGGGCCGTCGTTGACGACGAGGGCGAGGTCGGGGGTGCCGGAGTCCTTGATCCCGGCGGTGACGCCGGCGGCCCGGAAGCCCTTGGCGGCGGTCACGCCGACGTTGACGTTCTTGGTCACGGTGCGACTCCGATCAGGGGAAGGCCGAGCTCCTCGGGCAGGCCGAGGGCGATGTTCATGCTCTGCACCGCGCCGCCGGCGGTGCCCTTGACCAGGTTGTCGATCGCGCTGATCGCGATGATCCGCCCGGCGCTCTCGTCCAGGGCGACCTGGACCAGGGCGGCGTTGGAGCCGTAGACGCTGCTGGTCTGCGGCCACTGGCCCTCGGCCAGCAGGTGGACGAAGGGCTCGTCGGCGAACGCCTCGGTGTAGGCGGCGCGCAGGGCCTCGCCGGTCACCCCGGGCTTCGCCTTGGCGGAGCAGGTGGCGAGGATGCCGCGCGGCATCGGCACCAGGGTGGGCGTGAAGGAGACGGTGACCGGCTCGCCCGCGACCGGGGTGAGGTTCTGCGACATCTCCGGGGTGTGCCGGTGCTGCCCGCCGACGCCGTAGGCGCTGACGTTGCCCATCACCTCGCTGCCGAGCAGGTGGGTCTTGGCGGCCTTGCCGGCGCCCGAGGTGCCGGAGGCGGCGACGATCACGGCCTCGGGCTCGGCGAGCCCGGCCGCGTACGCCGGGAAGAGCGCCAGCGAGACGGCGGTCGGGTAGCAGCCGGGGACGGCGATGCGGTTGCCGCCCTTGAGCGCGGCGCGGTGGCCGGGCAGCTCGGGGAGGCCGTAGGGCCAGGTGCCGGCGTGCGCGGAGCCGTAGAACTGCTCCCAGTCGGCGGCGGCCTTCAGCCGGAAGTCGGCGCCGCAGTCGACGACCAGGACGTTCTGGCCGAGGGCCTCGGCGACGGCGGCGGACTGGCCGTGCGGCAGTGCCAGGAACACCACGTCGTGGTCGGCCAGCACCTCCGGGGTGGTGGGCTCCAGGATCCGGTCGGCGAGCGGGATCAGGTGCGGCTGCAGCGTGCCGAGCCTGGTACCCGCGTTCGAGCCGCCGGTCAGCGCCCCGATCTCCACCTCGGGGTGGCCGAGCAGCAGGCGCAGCACCTCACCGCCCGCGTATCCGCTCGCACCGGCGACGGCGACTCGCAATGCCATGGCAGTTCCCTCCTTGGTCGGAGCATGAATATACGCATCACGGAACATTCATGCAAGGGAGTGCGCGGCGGACCGGCAGGCGGACCGCTCCACACCCGGGCGGCGGGGTGCGCCGTCCACCGCGGACGGCTCGCCACCCGTCGGCGCCATGAGCTTAGGTTACCCTTAGTTGATCGTCGGGCGGCGCGCCCCCGGCGCCGTCGGCCCGGCCCCCGGCCGGGTCACCGGCGGACGGCCCGCAGCACCACGAACTTCGGGTTGCCCGCGACGACTTCGCAGTTCCCGAAGAGGCGGCGCAGCTTGACGTGGTAGCCGAGATGACGGTTGCCGACCACCCAGAGTTCGCCACCCGGGCGCAGCGCCCGGCGGGCACCGGTGAACATCCGCCAGGCGGTGGCGTCGGTGGTGGCCTGGTGGGAGTGGAACGGCGGGTTGTTCAGCACCAGGTCGACCGAGCCGGCCGGGACGGCGTCCGTGCCGAGGGCGTCGGCGGTGAGGAACTCGGCGGGCGCCCGCGGGCCGAGGTTCTCCCGGAAGGTCGCCTCGGCCGAGGCGACGGCCTGGTGGGACTCGTCGACGAAGACCAGCTCGGCGCCGGGACTGGCGAGCGCCGCCGCGGTGCCGACCACGCCGTTGCCGCAGCCGAGGTCGACGACCCGGGCCCCGGGGGCCGCCACCGGCAGGTGACCGAGCAGGAAGCGGGTGCCGATGTCGAGCCGCTCGGCGCAGAAGGTACCGGCGTGGTTGACCACCGTGCGCCCGGAGGCCGGGCCGATGTCGCCGGGCAGCGCGTAGCGGTGCGGCCAGGGGTTGGGGCCGGGGTCGAGCGCCGGGTCGGGGGTGCAGAAGATCAGCCGGGCCTTGCGGGCCGCGAGCGAGGTGCGGGTCGGGCCGAGGATCCGCTCGAAGAGCTGGAGGGTGGAGGTGTGGATCTCGGTGACCATGCCGGTGCCGATCACCACCGTGCCGGGGTGCACGGCGGGCGCGAGGCGGTGCAGCTGGTCCTCCAGCAGCGCGAGGCTCTTGGGCACGCGGACCAGCAGGACGTCGACCCGCCCGGGCGGGGTGTCGCGGGTGGTGAGCAGCCGGGCCGCGTCGGGGGCGGCGCCGGCCCGGGCGAGGTTGGCCAGGGTGGCCTGCCGGCCGAGGTGGGAGTCGCTGATCTGGACCGGCGCGGTACTCGGGGCGGGGGCCGGCACGGTGGCCGGCGCCGAGGCCGTCCCGGTGGTCGGGGCCGAGGACAGCGCGGTGGTCAGCGCCGTGGTCAGCGCGCCCCAGCGGTCGCCGAGGACGACGACGGTGCGGCCGGTGAGCTCGGTGACCGCGCCCTGGGCGCTGTCCGCCTCCCCGGCGAGATGGCGCAGCAGGTACTCGTCGGCGGCGTCCCAGGCGCGCAGCCGCTCGCGCGGGTCCTCCGGGAAGCGGGTGAGGTCGAAGGTGCCCCACGGGGTGGTGAAGGGGGTCGCGGCGGTGGGCGTGCTGAGGCGGTTCATCGTGATCTCAGGCTAGCCGACCACCGGGCGCCGACCGTCCGGTCGGCCGATACTGGAGGAGCCCGACCGGAAGGTCCTGACCGGAAGGGGATTGGGCCATGGACTGGAAGCTCGAAGTGGTGGTGGTCCCGGTGTCGGACGTGGCCCGGGCCAAGATCTTCTACGAGGAACAGGCCGGTTTCACCGTCGACCACGACACCCGGATCCGGGACGGGGTCCGGGTGGTGCAGCTGACGCCGCCGGGCTCCGGCTGTTCGATCGTGGTGGGCACCGGGGTCACGGACGCGCCGCCGGGCTCGGTGAAGGGCCTGCAGCTGGTGGTGCCGGACATCGTCAAGGCGCACGGCGAGCTGGTGGCGCGGGGCGTGGAGGTGAGCCCGGTCCAGCACTTCGAGGACGGCGCCCGGGTGGACGGCCGCGGCGGGGCGTGGAACTCGTTCGTCTTCTTCAACGACCCGGACGGCAACGGCTGGGCGGTCCAGGAGTCGCCGCCCGACTGACCCCGGCGCCCTCGCCGGCCCGGAGCCCGCACAGACCCCGGCGCGGCGCCGGGCCGCCGTGGGTAGGCTCGGAGGATGGTCGAAGACGAGGGAAGCGTCCGGGTGGACAGCTGGATCTGGTCGGTGCGGCTCACCAAGACGCGCGCGCTGGCGGCGGCCGCCTGCCGGGCCGGACACGTCCGGGTGAACGGCGAGCGGGTCAAGCCCGCGCAGGCGCTGAAGGCCGGCGACGAGGTGCGCGTGCGCCAGGAGGGCTTCGAGCGGATCGTCGTGGTGAAGCGGCTGGTCCGCAAGCGGGTCGGGGCGGTCGTCGCGGCCGAGTGCCTGGTGGACAACAGCCCGCCGAGGCCGCCGCGCGAACTGCTGGCGGCGGCCGGCGAGCGCGACCGGGGCGCCGGCCGGCCCACCAAGCGGGACCGCCGCGAGCTCGACCAGCTGCGGCACGGCTAGCGCGGCACGGCCGGCGGACCGCCCCGGGCCCGGCGGTCTCAGGCCGGGGTGTCGGTGAGGACCTTCGCCAGGAAGGCGTCCAGGTTCGCCACCGTGCGGGCCACCAGCTCCTCCTGCGACAGCGACTCCTCGGGTCGGCTGACCAGGGCGGACTTCTTCAGCCCGCGCAGGTAGAGCGAACAGGCCAGGTCGGCGCAGATGTAGGTGCCGACGGTGTTGCCCTCGCGGCCGGAGACGCCGGCCCGGCGGGCGGCCAGCAGCGCCACGCCCGAGCCCGCGTGGGCGGAGAGGCAGAGCGAGCAGACGTTGGTCTTGGTCAGGCTGCGGCGCACGGACGGCACCCGCAGTGTGACGCCGACCAGCTCGCCGCCGTGCTCGGCGACCAGGTAGCCGCGGTCGGGCGCGCCCTGATCCCGCCAGCCGAGGAAGTCCAGGTGCTCCCACGGGAGTTCGGCCAGACCCCGGGGCAGGTTGAGCCGACGGGCCTCGCCCTTGGAACAGTTGACGAAGGAGCCGCGGATCTCGTTCTCGCTCAGGGGGTTCATGATTCGCAACGTAACACCGAGCGCGCCGGGCGGTCGCGGCATTTTCCACCGAAGCGCCCCGCTGTGCGCCACCCGATGCGCCCGCCCACGGCCCGGAACGGGTCGGGGCCGGCGCCCGGCACGGGCCCCCCGGGCCGGCCGCCCGCACGGTGGTCGGGGCCGCACGGCGCGGGCCTCGACGGGTGGTTCAGGCCTTGAAGGCGACACCCGCGTAGGCGGAGACGTCCTGCCAGCCGGCGGGCAGCTCGTCGGTCGGGACGTGGCCGGCCCCGGCGCGCCAGAGCGGGAGCTGGACCAGACCGGGCCCGGCGAACCCGAAGTCGCCGAAGAAGGGCTCGACGGCGGCGCGCGGACGCAGCACCAGCGGCGCGCTGGCGCTCCGGTAGATCCGGGTGCCCTCGGCCGCGCTCTCCCGGGAGGCGAAGTCGGGGCTGCCGTGCGAGAGGATCAGCGCGCTGCCGGGCGCGAGCGCGTCGCGCAGGGTGCGGACGATCTCCTGGGCGCCGTCCTCGTCGCGGATGAAGTGCAGCACCGCGACCAGCATCAGGGCCACCGGCCGGTCCAGGTCGACGGCGGCGCGCAGGCCGGGGTGGTCGAGGATGGTCGCCGGCTCGCGGAGGTCGGCCTCGATGACGGAGGTGTGGCCGGCCTTGTGGCTCGCCAGCAGGGCGCGGGCGTGGGTGGCCACGATCGGGTCGTTGTCGACGTACACCACGCGGGCGTCCGGGGCGGCCCGGCGGGCCACCTCGCTGGTGGAGCCGACGGCGGGGATGCCGGTACCGATGTCGACGAACTGGCGGATGCCCTGGCCGGCCACGAACTCGACGGCGCGGCCGAGGAATTCGCGGTTGGTGCGGGCCAGCAGCGGCAGCGCGGGGTAGGCCGCTATCGCGGCCTCGGCGGCCTTGCGGTCCGCCTCGAAGTTGTCCTTGCCGCCGAGGTAGTAGTCGTACATCCGGGCGGTGTGCGGAACGCCGGTGTCCAGCTCGGTCGGCGGCTGCCAGTCCTCGGCCTTCACCCAGTCCCAGTCCGTACCGACGTCGGTCGTCGCGGTGTCCTCGTGCATCCTGCTTTCCGCCCCCTCAAGCCCACTGCCGGAATGCCTGCCCGTCACGGCGCCGGAGCGCCGCGCTGCGCGGGCGGCCCGGCCTGCCGGGCCCACCACGCGGCGCGCGGTGATCGTATCCGACGACACGCCGTGGAGACAGCGGGAGTTCAGGATTCCGCAGCTCCCCGGCCGTGGTGCGGGCACGTCCTCCCGGCGGGTCGGGTCGGCGCGCTCGAATCGCCCCGGGGTTTCACCGTCTCTATGCTGGCTGCCGATGACTGCCGACCGGATGACCGCCGACCGCCGCACCGTCCTGCGCGCCACCGCCAGGTTCGCCGCCCTGACCGCCGTCGGCGGCCTGCTCGCGGCCTGCGCCGGGACCTCCCCCCGCCGGGCCGACCCGGGGGCGCTCGCCGTCCACCCCGGCACCGTGGACCCGGCCGGCGGCGACCCGGCGGCGGTCGACCCGGCCTGGGCGGCCGGCGAGGGCGCCGCCTCCCCCGCCCCGGACCCCACCGCCCCGGCCGGACCGCAGGGGGCGGCCTCCCCCACTGCGGCCGCCACCACCGTGGCGCCGCCGGTCCCGCCCACCCTCACGCCGCTCGCCCCGGGCACCCCCGTCGAGGTCGCGTACGGACCGCGGACCGGCCGCAACGTCGCCCTGACCTTCCACGGCAGCGGCGACCCGAGGATCGCCACCGCCCTGCTGGAGATCGCCGAACAGCGCGGCGCCGCGCTCACCGTGATGGCCGTCGGCAGCTGGCTGGACCAGCAGCCGCAGATGGCCCGCCGGATCCTGGACGGCGGCCACGAGCTGGGCAACCACACCCAGAACCACCAGAACATCTCCGCGATGGGCCCCGACCAGGCGCGCGCCGAGATCGCCCAGTGCGCGGAGCGGCTGCAACGGCTCACCGGCTCGATCGGCCGCTGGTTCCGGCCCTCCGCCGCCCAGTACGCCACGCCGATGGTGCGCGAGCAGGCCCGGGCGGTCGGGTACGAGCACGTGCTCTCCTTCGACGTCGACCCGCGCGACTACAGCGATCCGAGCGCCGCGGAACTCCAGCGCCGGGTGCTCGCCTCGGTGAAGGGCGGCTCGGTGGTCGCCCTGCACATGGGCCACCAGTGCACGGTGGACGCGCTGCCGGGCATCCTGGACGGACTCACCAGGGCGGGGCTCGCGCCGGTCACCGCCAGCCGGCTCTGCGCCTGAGCCCTGCGGGCGGCGGGTGCGCCGGCACCCGGACGCACGGGTCCCGCGACCCGGGCCCGCCCCTTCGGAGCAGCGCCCGCGGACCCGGTTCAGCCTGGGAGGGGATGACCTACCGACGGGTACGGAGTAGTAACGTCGTCGGGGCGGTGCACCGGTGCACACCTATCGGTGCGCCCGCCCGCTGAACAGCAGCTTGCTGGGACACCTGTCGCTGGGAGACCCCCGGCACCACCGAAGGGCAACTGAGTGAGTGACATCGCGCGCGTCGGAGTGATCGGCTGCGGTCTGATGGGGTCGGGCATCGCGGAGGTGTTCGCCCGGGCGGGGCTGGACGTCCTGGTGTCGGAGGCGAGCGGGGAGGCCCTGGAGTTCGGTCGCACCCGACTGACCAACTCCCTGGAGACGGCGGTCAAGCGGGGCAAGCTGAGCCCCGAGGACCGCGACGGGGCGATGGCCCGGCTGTCCTTCACCACCGACCTGGCCGACTTCGCCGACCGCGACCTGGTGGTCGAGGCGGTCGCCGAGCGCGAGGACATCAAGGTCCAGATCTTCCAGACGCTGGACCAGGTGGTCGAGCGCCGGGACGCCATCCTGGCCTCCAACACCTCGTCGATCCCGATCGTGAAGCTGGCCGCCGCGACCTCGCGCCCGGAGCAGGTGATCGGCCTGCACTTCTTCAACCCGGCGCCGGTGCAGAAGCTGGTCGAGGTGATCCCGACGCTGACCACCTCGGCGACCACCACCGAGCGGGTCGAGACCTTCGCCTCCGAGGTGCTGGGCAAGGAGCCGATCCGCGCCCGCGACCGGGCCGGCTTCGTGGTGAACGCGCTCCTGGTGCCGTACCTGCTGTCGGCGGTGCGGATGTTCGAGTCGGGCGTGGCGACCGCCTCCGACATCGACAAGGGCATGGAGGCCGGCTGCGCCCACCCGATGGGCCCGCTGCGGCTGTGCGACCTGATCGGTCTGGACACCATCGTGTCGATCGCCGAGTCGATGTACGACGAGTACAAGGAGCCGCTGTTCGCCGCTCCCCCGCTGCTCTCCCGGATGGTCGACGCGGGCCTGCTGGGCCGCAAGTCCGGCCGCGGTTTCTACGACTACACCGCGAGCGTCTGAACCCGGGAACGGTGACGGGGCCCGGGAGCGGTATCCAGCTACCCGGGCCCCTGAGGTGCCACCCAATTGCTTGCACCGGCACGTTTAAGGGTGTGGGTCATTCTCACAGCATCGCGCTTTGCCATTGAAGCTACCGCGCCACGATAGAGGCGCAGACGGGAGTCGAACCCGCATCCGACGCTTACAGCACACACCCGGTCGATCCGGCGCTCGGCGGCGAATGCTGAGCCTGGAGCGAGAGTCTGAGTCTTACAGGGGCGCCTCTGCCATGTTGGGCCACTCCGGCGCGAAATGCCGGAGGGAGGACTCGAACCTCCACATTCTCCCCTGATATCAGCTTCAACCTCAGTATCAGCTTGCGCTCTTCGCGTCACCCCCGCTCTCATACGGGGGCGATCTGGGGGCTACCCGAACAGGTAGCCGAACACCGCCTCACCGACCCGGCGGTCGGTGACCTCCGAGCCGTTGGCCTCCTCGCGGGCGAACTGGACGGCCTGCTGGAGCTTCTCGACCCGCTCCAGGAGCTCGTTCACCCGCCGGGCCGGAAGGGCCCCGGAGAACTTGACCGTCGTCCAGTAGCCGACCGCGATGTCCTCGTAGTACACCTCGACCTGCGCCGGGTGCTTCTCCGTGGCCTCGGCCTTCACGTGGTTGCGCGGCACCTTCTTGGTGCGGATCGTGCGCACCGCCTCGGTCTTCCAGGAGTCCGTCGAGGCGTCGTGGTTCCAGGCCTCGGCGGCGTCCAGCACCGGCAGCTTCCGCACGAAGGTGCGCAGGTCGGTGAGCTGCTTCTCCAGGAAGAGCAGGTAGGTGACCGGCACCTGGGCCACCAGCGTCCGGCCGTCGACCACGACGTCGGCGCGGGCCTCGGTGTTGGCCCAGTCCTTCGTCGCGGTGACGTCGAACAGCCGGGACAGCGTCGCGGACGTGGTCCGCAGGACGTCCTCGGCCTTCACCTGGACGCGGGTGGACTCCGGGGGGAGCTGCTCGCCCTCCTCGTCCTTGGGCTGGTACGTCCGGGAGATGCCGGCCAGCAGCGCGGGCTTCTGCAAGTCCTGGTGGGACTGCGTCAGCTCCTGGAAGGACTTGGACTTGACGCCCTTTTCGACGGCGATGATCTGGTTCAGCTTTGCCACGTCGTCGAACGTATCAGCGATCGTGGCGGGGTGTCACCCGATAAACGGGGCGACCGCGGAGGCCGGGCGAACGGCCTCCGCGGTCGGCACGGGTCAGCTGTTGATGCTGTAGCTGTCGCCGTAGACCTTCCACTTGAGCGGGGGGTTGAGGTCGAAGTTCTTGGCGTTGAGGAAGACCAGCTGCTCGGTGTCGACGCGGCTGGTGTCGGAGTGCGCCTCCTCGGTCTTCATGGCGGCCCGGCGGGCGTCCAGGAAAGCCTTGAGGTAGGTGGCCTCGTCGCCGCCCTGGGCCGGGGTCTTGGCCTTCTTCATGGCGGTCTTGCGGATCCCGCCGAAGCTGGTCGAGCTGGTGCCCGGGCCGTGCATGACGATGGCGTCGTAGTAGGCGAACTGGCCGAGCGCGCGCAGGCCGTCGGACTTGGCCTGGCTGACGGCGGGGTTGAAGTAGACGCGGTCGCGCTCGTCGTTCTGCGCCTGCTGGAAGACGCCGTCCTTGGCCGCGGTGGCCCAGTCCTTCTCGAAGGCGCTGCCCAGGCCCGCGTGCGACTCGGTGCCGTTCACCTTGCGCAGCGCCGGCAGGTACTTGGCGAGGACGTTGCCCGGCTTGAGGTCGGTGTAGTGCTCGACCAGGTCGAGCATGTCGCCGGTGCCCGAGCAGAAGCCGATGATGCCGGCGGTGTAGCCGCGGCCGTCACCGATGTCCTCGATGTACTTGTACTGCGACTTCCAGTCCAGCGAGGAGTTCTCGGCGCTGGACACCAGCTGCATCGCGATGTCCTTCTTGTGCGGGTCGTCCAGGCCGGCGGCCTTGGCCTGGACGACGGCCGCGGTCGGCGCCGCGTGGGCTGCGCCGGCGGCCGCGACCGTGGCGGGCGCGGCCATCAGCAGGGCGGCGAGGGCTATCCGGACGGTGCGGTGCTGGGGACGGTGCATCTGACGCTCCGTGTTCCGTGGGGGGACGGCGGGGGGATGCCGTCGACCGGGAGTTAGGAAACTTTCCTAACCAAGAAATAGCGCCCACGATCCCCGCTCCGCAAGGGTTTTGACGGAAACTCCTCAAAGACCCAGGTCAGCCGCACCGGCCGGACCGCCACCGCCCGGACGACGAAGGGCCCCGCCGCCGGAAACCGGCGACGGGGCCCTCCCCCGGGATGCGCGTCAGGCGCCGCGGAGCACCGCGCCGGTCCGGGCGACGGCCTCGGCCACGGCCGCCTCGCGGGCCGCGCTGGCCTCGTCGGCGGTCAGCGTGCGGTCGGCCGCGCGGAAGCGCAGCGCGTAGGCCAGCGACTTCTTGCCCTCGCCGACCTGCTCGCCGGTGAAGACGTCGAACAGCCTGATGGCCTCCAGCAGTTCGCCGGCGCCGGCCCGCAGCGCGGCCTCGACCTCGGCGGCCGGGACGGCGCCGTCGACGATCAGCGCCACGTCCTGGGTCGCGACCGGGAACGCCGAGACGGCCGGGCCGGAGACCCGGACGGCGCCATCGGCGGTCAGCAGGTCGAGGTCGACCTCCATCGCGCTGGTGCGCTCGGGCAGACCGAGCGCCTTGACGACGCGCGGGTGCAGCTCACCGGCGTGACCGACCACCCGGTCGGTCCCCGCGACCACCAGCTCGGCGCAGCGGCCCGGATGCCACGGGGCCAGCCGGCCCTGGCGGACGGCCAGTTCGACGCCGGCCGCACGGGCCACCGCACGGGCGGCCTCGATCGCGTCGGCCCAGGAGGCCGGGGCGCCCTTGCCCCACCAGCCGGACGGCACCCGCTCGCCCGCGAGGGCGGCGGCGATCCGGCGCGGCTGGTCCGGCAGGGCGGCGTCGAGGGCGGCGAGCTCCTCGTCGCTCGGACGGCGGTCGACGGCCGGGCGCGGCGCGACGGACTGCTCGTCCTTGGGCAGGAAGACGGTACCCGTCTCGAAGATCGCCAGATCGGTGTTGCCGCGGCCGACGTTGCGGCGCAGCGCCCCGAGCAGGCCCGGCAGCAGCGTGGTGCGCAGCGCCGGCTCCTCGTCGTTGAGCGGGTTGACCAGCTTCACCGTGCGGCGGCGCCGGTCGTCCTTCTCCAGGCCGAGCCCGTCGAAGGCGGCCTCGCCGACGAACGGGTAGTTGTTGACCTCGACGTAGCCGGCGCCGGCCAGCGCGACACCAGCCCGGCGGTGGGTGCGCTGGGCCTCGGTCAGGCCCTTGCCCGGCGGCACGGTGGGCATCCGGGCGGGGACGTTGTCGTACCCCTCCAGGCGGATGACCTCCTCCGCGAGGTCGTACGGGTCGGTGAGGTCGGGGCGCCAGGTCGGCGGGGTGACCTCCAGGACGTCGGCGCCCGCGACGGAGCAGCCGATCTCCTGCAGCCGCCGGGTGACGGTCTCCCGGCCGTAGGCGGTGCCGGCGACGCGGTCGGGCAGGTCCGCGGCGATGGTGATGGTGCGCACCGGGTGCGGGGCCGCGATGTCGGTGACCCCGGCCTCGGCGGTGCCGCCGGCGATCAGGACCAGCAGGTCGACGGCGCGCTGCGCGGCGGCGCGGGCGGCCTCCGGGTCGACGCCGCGCTCGAAGCGCTTCGACGCCTCGGAGGGCAGCTTGTGCCGCTTGGCACCGCGGGCGATCACGACCGGGTCGAAGTGCGCCGCCTCGATGATCACCTCGGTGGTGCCCGGACCGGCGGCCGGGTCGAGGATCTCGGTGGAGGCACCGCCCATGACACCGGCCAGGCCGATCGGGCCGCTGTTGTCGCAGATCAGCAGGTCCTCGGCGGAGAGCTTGCGCGCGACGCCGTCGAGGGTGGTCAGGGTCTCGCCCTGCTCCGCCCGGCGGACCACGATGGGGCCGTCCACGCGCTGCTTGTCGTAGGCGTGCAGCGGCTGGCCGACCTCCAGCATCACGTAGTTGGTGATGTCCACGGCCAGCGAGATCGGCCGGATGCCGGCCTTCTGCAGGCGGCGCTGGAGCCAGATCGGCGACTTGGCGGTCGGGTCGAGGCCGATCACCGTGCGGGCCACGAAGCGGTCGCAGCCGGCCGGGTCGGCGACCTTGACCAGGTAGCCGTAAGAGTTCGCCGGCGGCACGTCGAGCAGCGCCGGGTCGGCCAGCGGCAGCCCGTACGCGGCGGCGGCCTCGCGGGCCACCCCGCGCATCGAGAGGCAGTAGCCGCGGTCCGGGGTGACGGCGATGTCCAGCACCTCGTCGACGAGCTGGAGCAGCTCGACGGCGTCGGTGCCGGGCTCGTACTCCGGCGGGAGGACGATGATGCCGTCGTGGTCGTCGCCCATGCCCAGCTCGCGGGCCGAGCAGATCATGCCGGCCGAGGTGTGGCCGTAGGTCTGGCGGGCCGCGATCGGGAACGGGCCGGGCAGCACGGCGCCCGGCAGGACGACGACGACCTTGTCGCCGACGGCGAAGTTGGTCGCGCCGCAGACGATCTCCTGCGGCTCGCCGGTGCCGTTGGCGTCGCCGACGTTGACGAAGCAGTGCCGGATCGGCTTCTTGAAGCCGGAGAGCTCCTCGATGGAGAGGACCTGGCCGACCACCAGCGGGCCCTTGAGGTCGCCGCCGATCTGCTCGACCGTCTCGACCTCCAGCCCGGCCCGGACCAGTCGCTCCGCCACGTCGCGGCCGGTCTCGCCGGCCGGCAGGTCGACGTACTCGCGCAGCCAGGAAAGCGGGACGCGCATCAGATCTCCATCCCGAACGGGAGGGTGAAGCGCACGTCACCCTCGACCATGTCGCGCATGTCGGCGACGTTGTGACGGTTCATCAGGATCCGCTCCAGGCCCAGGCCGAAGGCGAACCCGCTGTAGCGGCTCGGGTCGATGCCGCAGGCGACCAGCACCCGCGGGTTGACCACGCCGCAGCCGCCGAGCTCGATCCAGCCCTCGGAGGAGCAGGTGCGGCAGGGCCGGTCCGGGTTGCCGACGCTCTCGCCGCGGCAGACGAAGCACTGCAGGTCGATCTCGGCGCTCGGCTCGGTGAACGGGAAGTACGAGGGCCGCCAGCGCAGCTCCAGGCCGTCCCCGATCAGCTTGGACACCAGCAGCTCGATGGTGCCCTTGAGGTCGGCGAAGGTGATGCCCTCGTCCACGGCCAGACCCTCGACCTGGCGGAAGACCGGGGTGTGGGTGGCGTCCAGCTCGTCGGTCCGGTAGACCCGGCCGGGGCAGACCACGTAGATGGGGGGCTCGCGGTCGAGCATGGTGCGGGCCTGGACCGGGGAGGTCTGGGTCCGCAGCACCACGCCGGAGTCGGCGGAGCCGTCCGGGGCCTGGACGAAGAAGGTGTCCTGCATCGAGCGGGCCGGGTGGTCCGGTCCCAGGTTGAGGGCGTCGAAGTTCAGCCACTCGGCCTCGACCTCGGGGCCCTCGGCGACCTGGTAGCCCATCGCGACGAAGGTGTCCTCGATGCGCTCGGCCAGCGTGGTCAGCGGGTGGCGGGCGCCGCGCGGGGTCCGGTCGTAGGGCAGCGTGACGTCCACCGCCTCCTCGACCAGGACGCGGGCGTCGCGCTCCGCCTCCAGCTCGGCCTGGCGCCGGGCGAGGGCCTGGTTGACGGCGCCGCGGGCCTGGCCGATCAGCTTGCCGGCGGCGGCCTTGGCGTGCGGGGGCAGAGCGCCGATCTCGCGGTTGGCGAGGGAGAGCGCGGAGCGGTCGCCGGTGTGGGCGACCTTGGCCTGCTTCAGCTCGTCGAGGCTGGTGGCGGCGGCGAAGGCCCGGACGGCCTCGTCCCGCGCCTGCTCCACCACCTCGGGCTTGAGGGCCTCGACCTCGACCGGGTCGTACGACTTGTTGGGTGCCGACATCTCTATCTTCCCGTGCTCCTGCTCGTCCGTGCTCAGGTAAGGGCTCGTGCCTTCGCGTGACGCCCGGCGTGGCCGGGGCACGGGCAGCCCCCGCCGCAGGTGCTCGGAAGGGGTGTCCGCGGCACGGCCGCGCAGGGCGTCCCACAACGCCAAAGGTCGAGTGTAGTCGCAGCGCATGGTGCGGCTGCCGTCAAGCCCGTCCGGCCTCCCGATCCGCACCGGGCTCCAGGGGCGGCGGCGCCGCCCCGGAGCCCGGTGCGGCTGCCTCCAGGCTCCGTCAGAGCATGAAGTCGGGCACGCCGGCGGGCAGGATAAATCGGAACCGGGCGCCGCCGCCGGGCGCGCGGTCGACGCGGATCGAGCCGCCGTGGGCCTCCACGATGCCCTTGACGATGTAGAGGCCCAGGCCCGTGCCGCCGCGCTTGGAACCGCGCCAGAAGCGGGTGAACACGCGCGGCATCGAGTCCTCGGGGATGCCGGTGCCTTCATCGCTCACGGTGACCGCGGTGCCTTCCACAGTTCGGGGCGGAGTGCCGGAGCGCTCCCAGACGGGTGCCTCGACGACCTCCTTGGCCGGTGCCACCTCGATCGTGACAGTTCCCTCACCGTGGCGCACCGCGTTTTCCAGCAGGTTGGCCAGCACCTGGTCCACCTTGTCCGGGTCGGCCCAGAGCACGGTGAGCGGCTCGCTGATCCGGATGTCGAAGCGGTCCTCGGGGATGCCGGTGGCGACCTTGCGGTCCACGTGCCGGCGCACCGAGGCGGCCAGGTCGACCACCTGCTTGCGCAGTTCCAGCCGCCCGGCGTCGATCCGGGAGATGTCCAGCAGCTCGGCGATCAGCCGGGTGACCCGGTCGGCGTCGGCGTCGACGGTCTCCAGCATCAGCCGCTTCTGCCCGTCGGTGAACCGCTCCCACTTCGCCAGCAGGGTCGCGGTGAAGCCCTTGACGCTGGTGAGCGGCGAGCGCAGCTCGTGCGCGACGGTGGCGATCAGCTCGGCGTGACTGCGCTCGGTCCGCCGGCGGGCCTCGGTGCCGCGCAGCGCGATCACCAGCCGCTCCAGCGGCGCCTGGGGGCGCGTCCGGACGTAGCGGGCGGACACCAGCACCTCGCGGCCGCCGGGGAGCAGCAGATTGCGCTCGGGCTGGCTGGTCCGGGTCGCCAGGCCGCCGTACGGGTCGGTCAGCTGCCACCAGCGGCGGCCGTCCAGGTCCTCCAGCGGGAGGGCGTGCTCCAGCGGGCTGCCGAGCGCGGCCTCCTGGAGGATGCCGGTCAGCCGGGCGGCGGTGCGGTTGAAGCAGACCACCCGGCCCAGGGCGTCGGCGACCACCAGGCCGTCCGGCAGGTCGTCCGGGTCGAGCTCTGGCCCGCTGCCGACCATGGGTGTCCTCCCCGATTACCCACCGTGTCTTTCCCCCCACCGAGGCAGACCCTAGCGTCTCGCGGCCCCCCGCAGTAGGGCCCGCGGCGTCGCGATGACGACTTCCGGGAGCGTCCGGGTACGGCCTACGCCCGCGCCCGGCAGCCGCCGGGCGAGCGCTGCGCCCGGGCGGAGGCGTAGAGGCAGACGGCGGCGGCCGTCGCGAGGTTGAGGCTCTCGGCGTGTCCGTGGATCGGTACGCGCACCACCTCGTCGGTGAGGGCGCGGGTCTCCTCCGGGAGCCCCCAGGCCTCGTTGCCGAACACCCATGCGCCGGGCGCGCCCAGCGTGCCCTCGTCCAGCTCCTGGTCGAGGTCGCGCTCCCCCGCGCCGTCGGCGGCCAGCACCCGCACGCCGGCCTCGCGCAGCCGGCCGACCGCCTCCTCCACCGGCACGCCGACGGCGACCGGCAGGTGGAACAGGCTGCCGACGGAGGCGCGCACGGCCTTCGGGTTGTACAGGTCCACCGAGGCGTCGGTCAGCACCACCGCGTCCGCGCCGGCCGCGTCGGCGGTCCGCAGCACGGTGCCGGCGTTGCCGGGGTCGCGCACGTGGGCGAGCACCGCGACCAGCTTGGGACGGGCCGCCAGCACCTCGGCGAACGGGGTGTCGATGAACCGGCAGAGCGCCACGATGCCCTGCGGGGTCACGGTGTCGCAGATGTCCGCGATGACCTCGTCCGTGGCGGTGAGCACCGGCAGCCCCTCGGCGCGGGCGGCGGCGACGATGCCGGCGTGCCGCTCGGCGGCCTCGGGGGTCGTGTAGACCTCGACCACGGCGTGGTCGGCCGTGCCCGGCAGCGTCCCGAACGCGACGGCCTCCCGGACGGCCTGCGGGCCCTCGACGAGGAAGCGGCGCTCCTTGGTGCGCTGGTTCCGCTTGGCGAGCCGGCGGGCGGCGACGACGCGGGGCGAGCGCAGGGAGGTCAGCAGGGGGGTGTCGGTGCTCGACATGGTCTCGTCTCTGAGGCGGGGCGCCGGTGGCGTGCAGGGACTGTGGCGGGGAAACGCAAAACCGGACCCGCAGGGAGAGCCTGCGGGTCCGGTCGGTGCGACGAACCGATCCCGGGGGGATCAGGCCGATCCAGGAGGATCAGGCGGCGTCGGCGGCGGCCCTCGGGGCGTTGACGTCGGCCGGCAGCGCCTTCTGCGCGACCTCGACGAGCGAGGCGAACGCGCCCGGGTCGTTGACCGCGAGGTCGGCCAGCATCTTGCGGTCGATCTCGACGCTGGCGGCCTTCAGGCCCTGCACGAAGCGGTTGTAGGTGATGCCGTTGGCACGGGCCGCAGCGTTGATGCGCTGGATCCACAGCTGACGGAAGTCGCCCTTGCGCTTCTTGCGGTCGTTGAAGTTGTAGACCAGCGAGTGGGTGACCTGCTCCTTGGCCTTGCGGTACAGGCGCGAGCGCTGGCCCCGGTAGCCGCTGGCGCGCTCCAGGATGACCCGGCGCTTCTTGTGGGCGTTGACTGCCCGCTTGACGCGTGCCACTTGATTACTCCTTGGGTTGGACCACGGACTACTTCACGCGGTCCGTCATTCGAATGGGTCGGGAAGGATCAGCTGCCCCGCTCACGGCTCGCGCCGGGCGGGAGGGCGATCACTTGCCGAGAAGCTTCTTGATCTTCTTGGCGTCGGCGGGGGCCACCACGACGGTGCCGGCCAGCTTGCGGGTCAGCGTGGAGGGCTTGTGCTCCAGGAGGTGGCGGCGGCCGGCGCGCTCGCGCAGCACCTTGCCAGAGCCACTGATCTTGAAGCGCTTGCTGGCGCCACTGTGCGTCTTCTGCTTCGGCATTTCGCCGTATCTCCTCGTCGGTCCGTCCACGCCCGCGCGGTGTGCGCCGCGCGGGCGTGAAGGATGGATCTGCGATGACCGGGCGGACGCCCGTTCACCTTGGTGGCCGGTCTCCCGAACCGCCCTGGCCGGTGAAGGCTCAGGCGTCCTGGGAGGCCTCGGCCGGCTGCTCGACCTCGGCGGCGTCGTCCTCGGCGTCGGCCTCGTCGGCCTCCGCCTCGGCCGCGGCGTTCTCGGCCTCAAGCGCTGCGTCCTCGTCGGCCTCGGCGGCGTCGGAGCCGGGGGTGCGGCCCTGACGCTCGGCCTTGCGGGCGTCCGCGATCGCGCGGGCCTCGGCCATCGCCTCGGTCTTCTTCTTGTGCGGGCCGAGAACCATGATCATGTTTCGGCCGTCCTGCTTGGCCGAGGACTCGACGAAGCCCAGGTCCTGGACGTCGTTGGCCAGCCGCTGCAGCAGTCGGAAGCCCAGCTCGGGGCGCGACTGCTCGCGACCGCGGAACATGATCGTGATCTTGACCTTGTCGCCCTGCTTGAGGAACCGAACGACGTGACCCTTCTTGGTGTCATAGTCGTGCGGGTCGATCTTCGGCCGGAGCTTCATCTCCTTGATGACCGTGTGCGCCTGGTTCTTGCGCGCCTCACGGGCCTTCATGGCCGACTCATACTTGAACTTGCCGTAGTCCATGAGCTTGCACACCGGCGGCCGGGCGGTCGCCGCGACCTCGACGAGGTCGAGGTCGTACTCCTGCGCGAGCTCCAGCGCCTTGGCAAGCGGCACGATGCCGACCTGCTCGCCGCTGGGACCGACGAGTCGCACCTCGGGGACGCGAATCCGGTCGTTGATGCGGGGCTCGGTGCTGATGGGGCCTCCTAGGTTGCACCTTCTGCGATGCGGCCGTCGGACGGCGGTCGCACGTAGTGGACTCGACCACTGGGCGGGGCTTCATTCGTGCTGCGCTGCCTACCTTGCTGATTGGCACTGCATGCACCGCGACACGAAAAAAGCCCCGCTCGGTACAAGCGGGGCTCCACACAACCGGGGGCTGCACCCGGTGAGGGGTGCGGCGGGCGACTCGGCGCCTGGGCGCCCGTCGCGGACCGGGACCCGTCGACCGTGAGGCCGATCGGGTGGGAGACTTTCGCGGTTGCCCTCTCGGGCCTCCTGGGTGGAGCCTCCTCTTGCTGGCCGGGCGCTCCTCAGGAGCTCCTGGCCGGTCAGTCTCGAAGCATACAGCGTTTCGGCCGCGCCCGGTATTCCGCCCCTCGCTCCCCACGGCCCGGCCCCCGGCCGGCCCCCTTGTACGCTCCTCGGGTACGGACACCGGCACGACGGAACGAGCCCCCCTTGAGCAGCGAGCCCACCCAGAACCCCGCCGCGGACGACGAGGCGATCGGTTTCGACGACCTCACCCGGGACATCGCCGAAGTCCCCGCCGTCGAGGTGATCACGACCGTCGCGGTGCACCTGATGAGCGCCGCCGCCGTGAAGTGCGGCCTGGCCGAGGGCGGCGAGGCCGACAAGGACCTCGACGAGGCGCGCAAGCTGATCACCGCGCTGGCCGGGCTGGTCACCGCCGGTGCCCCCGAGATCAGCAACTTCCACGCCGCCCCGCTGCGGGACGGCCTGAAGTCGCTCCAGCTGGCCTTCCGCGAGGCGTCCATCGTGCCGGACGCGCCGGGCACCGGGCCGGGCGAGAAGTTCACCGGGCCGGTCTACGCCTGAACCCCACCGGGACACCGGCGGTGCCCGGGCACCGGGCGAGGGGGCACCGCGCGTGGGCCGGGCACCGCTAGCGGCGGTACAGCGGCTCGCCGGGCAACGCGGAGTCGGCCGGCAGCACGGCCAGGTTCAGGCCCCGGTCGAGCCGGACCCGCAGCACCGGGTCGGCCGCGACCGCCTGCCCGATCCGCCGGGCGGCCGCCTGGACGGCCTCCTGGTCCAGCGCCCGGTCCAGCACCACCGCGAGCAGGCCGTCCCCCTCCTGGTAGGGCGCCAGCAGACCGCTCACCACCTGCGGCTCGGCCGCCAGCAGCGCCCGGACGGCCTCGCGCACCTCGGGGTCGCGCACCGGCGGCAGGTACGGCCGGTTCTCCGCCAGCGCGCGCAGCCGGGCCCCGGACAGCCGGTACGGCACCGGGCCGGCCGGGTCGATCAGCAGGGTGTCCGCGCGCTCGGAGTAGGCGACCATCGCGGCCTGCGGGGCGGCGACCGGTGCCGGGCGGGCGTCGGCGCGCCAGCGGGTCAGCGCCTCCATCGAGGTGAAGGCCGGCAGCGCCCGCCGGCCGTCCGCGGCCTCGATCACCGGGACGGCCATGTCACTGGTCTTCTCGTGCTTGTGCCCGTGCTCGTCCAGCTCCACCTCGCCGAGGACGGCGACGATCGGGACCATCAGCCGGGTCGGCGTCAGCGCCGCGAGCACCTCCGGCTCGGCCCCGGGCTCCTGCGACCAGCGCGCGAGCGCCTCGGCGAGTGCCGGGTCGGCGGTGCCGTCGTCGGCGGCGAATCCTGGGTTCGGAATGTTCTTGCGGTCCACCCGGCCGACCCTATGCCACCTCACACCCGCCGCCGGGGCGAGGCGGATCCGCGCCGTCGGGGTGGATCGTCCGCCGCAGGCCTACCCACCGGTAGCGGGGTGTGGCACTCTGCGCCCATGGCCACGCTCGAAGCTGCTGCCCGTACCGCCGCCGTGCCCTCGCCGGCCGCCGACCGAGCCCGGTACGACCGGGCCACCGCCCATCTCGACGGCCCGGTGGCCGTCGTCGACCTCGCGGCCTTCGACGCCAACGCGGCCGACCTGGTCCACCGGGCGGCCGGCAAGCCGGTCCGGGTGGCCAGCAAGTCGGTGCGCTGCCGCGCCCTGCTGGAGCGGGTGCTGACCATGGACGGCTTCGCCGGGGTGATGAGCTTCACCCTCGGCGAGTCGCTCTGGCTGGCCCGCACGGGCGTCCGCGACGTCCTGCTGGCCTACCCCTCGACGGACCGCTCCGGCTTCGCCGAACTGACCGGCGATCCGGAGCTGGCCGCCGCCGTCACCGTGCTGGTCGACGACCCGGCCCAGCTCGACCTGATCGACGCGGCCCGGACCGGCCCCGCCGAGGTCCGGGTCTGCCTGGAGCTGGACACCGCGCTGCAACTGTTCGGCGGGCGGGTGCGGGTCGGCGCCCGGCGCTCGCCGATGCGCACGCCCGAGGACCTCGGGGCCTTCGCCGAGCTGGTGCAGCGCCGCCGCGGGTTCCGGGTGGTCGGGCTGATGGCCTACGAGGGACACATCGCCGGGGTGGGCGACAGCGTGCCCGGGCGGCCGGTGCGCTCCCGGATGATCCGGCTGATGCAGGCGAAGGCCCGGGCCGAGCTGGCCGAGCGGCGCGCGGCGACGGTCCGGCGGCTGCGCCGGGTGACCGAGCTGGAGTTCGTCAACGGCGGCGGCACCGGCAGCGTCGAGTCGACCGTGGCGGAGCGGGCGGTCACCGAGGTGGCGGCGGGCTCGGGGCTGTACCTGCCGCGGCTGTTCGACAACTACCGCTCGTTCCGGGGCCGGCCGGCCGCGCTGTTCGGCCAGCCGGTGGTGCGCCGGCCCGGCTTCGGGGTGGTGACGGTGCTCGGCGGCGGCTACCCGGCCTCCGGCGCGGCCGGGCCGGACCGCTCGCCGGTGCCCCACCTGCCGCCCGGGCTGCGCTACGACCCGATGGAGGGGGCCGGCGAGGTGCAGACCCCGCTGCTCGGCGCGGCCGCCGACGACCTGCTGATCGGGGACCGGGTCTGGTTCCGGCACGCCAAGGCGGGCGAGCTGTGCGAGCGCTTCGCCGAGCTGCACCTGATCGAGGGCGAGCGGGTGGTGCGCACCGTCCCGACCTACCGGGGCGAGCAGCGGACCTTCCTCTGACCACCGGGTACGCCACCACGGCCGAACGGGCCGCCGCGGCGCCCTCGTTGCCCTACGGTGGTTCTCGACAGGACCGGACGCGACGTCAGGGGGGGCCATGGAGGCCGAGATCGTGCAGGGGCTGGTGACCTCGGGTGCCACCACCCTGGTCGGGCTGATGGCCACCGAGGCCTGGAACCAGGCGCGTTCGCGCTTCGCGGCGCTGTTCGGGCGGGGCGAGACCGACGAGGCGGAGGCCGCGGCCCTGGAGCGCTCGCGGACGGTCATCGCCCGCGCCCGGGAGACCGGTGACACCGGGGCCGTCGACGACCTGACCGGCACCTGGCGCGGCCGGCTCCGCCAGGCACTCCTGGAGAACCCCGAGGTGGCCGACGAACTCCGCGCCATCCTGGCGGAGTTCGAGCCGCGGCTGCCCGCACCGGGCGGCGAGTCCCTGAACAACACCATCACCGGCGGAACGATGCACGGCATGGTGATCCAGGCCAAGAACGTGCACGGGGGCGCGCACTTCCACCAGTACGGGCAGGGCCCGGGCCGGCCTTCCGGCGGCCGCTGACCTTTTCCCGGCCTTTCCCCCACCTTAAGAAGGCCCGAGGGGCGCCCGAACTCCGGCGCCCCCCGGGCCTCTGTGCTGCGCGTACGGCTACAGTCCGTCAAAAAGTACGCCACAACGGGCTATTGCCAGTTGGTCTAGTCCAATCATACGCTCAGCCCGGGCCCCGCGCGCCGGGCCGGCGGGCCCCGGGCAGACGTGCCCACTCCCCCACACTCTCGGCCCGGAACACGGTCAAGGAGTCCCCACCCCATGTCCATCAAGAGAAGCGCTCTGTCCCTCGGCGTCATAGGCGCCGCGGTCCTCGCCGTTTCGACGACCGCCGCCGGCACCGCCAGCGCCCACGGTGCCATGACCAACCCGGTCAGCCGCATCGCGGCCTGCTACGCCGAAGGGCCGGAGACTCCCAAGTCCCAGGTCTGCAAGGACCTCGTGGCGATGAGCGGCACCCAGCCGCTGTACGACTGGAACGAGGTCAACATCGCCAACGCGAACGGCAACCACCAGGCGCTGATCCCGGACGGCAAGCTCTGCTCGGCCAACCGCGACAAGTACAAGGCGCTCGACATGCCCCGCACCGACTGGCCGGCCACCCCGGTCAGCGCCGGTTCGTTCGCCTTCAAGTTCCGCGTCACCGCGGCGCACGTCGGCACCCAGACCGTCTACATCACCAAGGCCGGCTACGACCCGACCAAGCCGCTGAAGTGGTCCGACCTGGAGTCGGCCCCGGTCGCCCAGGTGCAGGTCACCCGTACCGCCACCGACGGCTACTACACCTACACGGGGACGCTGCCGCAGCGCACCGGCCGCCAGCTGCTGTACATGGTCTGGCAGCGCAGCGACAGCCCGGAGGCGTTCTACAGCTGCTCCGACGTCGACTTCGGCAAGACGGCGGCCGCCGTGGACCAGCCCGTGTCGGCGCTCGCCGCGCAGGCCCCGGCCGCGCCGAGCGAGGCGCAGATCGCCGCCGGCCAGTCCCGGTCCACCGTTTCCCACCACGGGCACGGCGGCAACGCGAACGAGCCGGCGGGCGCGGTGGTGCCGACCGCCAGCGCGGCCGTCGGCGGCTCGCCCACCGGTCCGCTGCTGCTGGCCGGCGCCGCCGCGATCAGCGTCGGCTGGGCCGGCATGGTGCTCCGGCGCCGTCGCTTCGAGGCTGTTCGACGCGACTCCTGACCGCCGGAGGCCTGGGCCGGACCGCACACCGCCCCCCGTGCGGTCCGGCCCAGGCGATCCCCAGCTCGGCGTGTGAACACGGCGGCGGCCCACCCGGAGGACGTGTCCGGGTGGGCCGCCGTACGTGAGCGGAGCGGTGCGATCAGGTGGTGGCGGTACCGGTGCCCCCGCCGGGGCCGGCGCCGCCGCCCGGGAAGGCGGGCAGCTTGCCGGTGTAGGCGGCGATGCCCTTGACGATGGTGTCCATCACGGCGACGTCGGGCGCCTTGTCGGCGATGTCGAAGCCGAGGTGAACGGAGATCAGCGACTTGCCGTCGGTGGACGGGAAGACGACGGTCTGCACGTAGCCGTCGTTGCCCTTCGCCGCGTCGACCTTCCAGCGGACCAGGTAGCCGTCCCGGCCGTCGACCTTGACCGCCTCGGACTTCAGCTCCTGGTGCGAGTTGAGGTCGTTGTACGAGTCCTTGGCGGCCTTCTCGATGTCGGCCTTGGCCGCCGCCTGGACGTCGGTGCCGCCGGCGACCACACCCGTGTTGGCACCGCCCAGCGAGCAGCTGCCGCCCCCGTCACAGGTGTAGGCGCCGACACTCAGCGCGGCGAAGCCGTCCGGGGTGGTACCGCCCTGCCAGCCGGAGGGGACGGGCAGGGTGATCCGGTTCACCAGGTCGGCGGCGGTGTCACTGCCCTGGGAGGTGCCGTCGTTCCCGCCGTTGCCCTGGCCGCCGTTGCCCTGGCCACCGTTGCCCTGGCCGCTGCCGCCGTTGCCCCGGCCCTGGCCGTTGCCCTTGCCGCCGTTGCCGTTGCCGTTGCCGTTGCCGTTGCCCTGACCGCTTCCGCCGTTGCCGCCCTGGCCACCGTCGTTACCGGGGCCGCCCAGGTCGGGCAGACCGCCCCACGGGCCTTCCTCGCCGATCGGCGGGGCCTGCCGCGAGGTGCGGTGCGTGGCACGCGGCTCGCCGTGGCCGTCCATCGCCAGGTAGGTGATCCCGGAGCCGGCGCCGAGGCCCAGCAGGGCCGCGACGGTGGCCGCGATCACCAGCTTGGACGGCCTGCGCCTGGTCTTGGGCGCCGGGGGTGCGATGGCGCCGTAGGCGGCGCCGAAGGGGGGCGGCTCCGGGTAGCGGACCGTCGGCCCGCTCCCCAGCACCTCCCCCTCCAGCACCCGGGTCTCGGCGGTCTCGTCCGGCCCCGGGGCCGCGGGAGCCACCGGCTCCGGCGGGGCGTCCGAGGGTGCGGGCCGGGTGTCGGCCGTCCAGCCCTTACCGTCCCACCAGCGCTGCGGTCGCGGATCGCTGGTGGTGTCCTTCGGGTCCGGGTACCACCCGGCGGGAATCTGCTCGCTCACGTCAGAGAATCTAAAGGCAGCCGGATAAACGCGATATCAGCGCGACCGCCGATTTCCGGCATTCTCCATGAGATTACGGTGAGAAGGCCGAACGAAGGCCCCGATCGGCCCCGGATCAGCCCCCGGTCGGCCCCGGATCGACTCTAGACCGGGGTCACATAGGCACCGGCGATGCCTCCGTCGACCAGGAACTCGCTCGCCGTGATGAAGGACGAATCGTCGCTGGCGAGGAAGGCGACCGCGGCCGCGATCTCCTCGGGCCGGGCGAAGCGGCCGAGCGGAATGTGCACCAGCCGGCGGGCCGCCCGCTCCGGGTCCGCGGCGAACAGCTCGCGCAGCAGCGGGGTGTCCACCGGCCCCGGCGAGAGCGCGTTGACCCGGATGCCCTCGCGGGCGAACTGCACGCCCAGCTCGCGGGACATCGCCAGCACCCCGCCCTTGGAGGCGGTGTAGGAGATCTGCGAGGTGGCCGCGCCCATCCGGGCCACGAAGCTGGCGGTGTTGATGATCGAACCGCGCCCGTGCCGCCGCATGTACGGCAGCGCCGCCTTGCAGCAGAGGTAGACCGAGGTCAGGTTGACCTCCTGGACCCTGCGCCAGGCGGCCGGCTCCGTGGTCAGGATGGAGCCGTCCTCGGGCGGCGAGATGCCCGCGTTGTTGAAGGCGACGTCCACGCTGCCGTACGTCTCGTAGGCCTGGTCGAAGAGCGCCTCGACCATGTACGGGTCGGTCACGTCGGTGTGCACGAAGAGGCCGCCGACCTCCTGGGCGGCCGCCTCGCCGGTCGGCTCGTCGACATCGGCGCACACGACCTTCGCCCCCTCGGAGGCGAGCCGGCGGGCGGCGGCCAGGCCGATGCCGCTGCCCGCGCCGGTGATCACGGCGGTACGGCCGACCAGGCGTCGGCAGACCGGGCCGTCCTTCCCGGCCGCGGCAGGCTTCTCGCTCATGACTGGCTCCTACTCCTCGCTCTGGATGAACACGTTCTTGGTCTCGGTGAAGGGGACCAGCGCGTCCGGCCCGAGCTCCCGGCCGACGCCGGACTCGCCGAACCCGCCGAAGGGCGTCCAGTACCGCACCGAGGAGTGCGAGTTGACCGAGAGGCTGCCCGCCGCGACGCCCCGGGCCAGGCGCAGCGCGCGACCGACGTCCCGCGTCCAGATGGACCCGGAGAGTCCGTAGCGGGTCCCGTTGGCCAGCCGCAGGGCGTCCGCCTCGCCGTCGAAGGGGAGCACCACCGCGACCGGGCCGAAGATCTCCTCCGTCGCCGCGGGCACGGTCGGGTCGGTGGGCGCGAGCACGGTCGGCGGGTACCAGAAGCCGGGGCCGTCGGGGACCGC
The DNA here is from genome assembly GCF_040630835.1 of Kitasatospora sp. NPDC005751. NCBI lineage: Bacteria > Bacillati > Actinomycetota > Actinomycetes > Kitasatosporales > Streptomycetaceae > Kitasatospora > Kitasatospora sp. NPDC005751. Next base: position 68,160 of record NZ_JBEXYC010000022.1, on the reverse strand, counting down.
GCCGCGGGCCAGCACCGGCAGCTCGGGGGTGACGTAGGAGGCGACCCGGCGGACCTGGGCGGCGGAGATCAGCGGGCCGAGCTCGGTGGCCGGGTCGGCCGGGTCCCCGGTGCGGACGGCCTCGACGGCGGGCAGCAGCAGGGCGAGGAAGTCGTCGAGGGCCTCGCGCTGGACCAGGATGCGGCTGCGCGCGCAGCAGTCCTGGCCGCTGTTGTCGAGGAAGGACATCGGGTCGGCGGCGCGGGCGAGGTCGGCGTCCGCGAAGACGATGTTGGGGCTCTTGCCGCCGAGTTCGAGGGTGACCCGCTTGGCCTGGGCGGCGCACCGGGCGGCGACCTCCTTGCCGACCAGGGTCGAGCCGGTGAAGACGACCTTGCGGACGGCAGGGTGGTCGACCAGTGCCCGGCCGGTGGTGGCGCCGGCCCCGGGGACGACCTGGAACAGGCCCTCCGGGAGCCCGGCGGCGAGGGCGAGTTCGGCCAGCCGCAGAGCGGTGAGCGGGGTGGCCTCGGCGGGTTTGAGGAGGACGGCGTTGCCCGCGGCCAGGGCCGGGGCGAAGCCCCAGGCGGCGATCGGCATCGGGAAGTTCCACGGGGCGATCACCCCGACCACGCCGATCGGCTCGTGGAAGGTGACGTCCAGGCCGCCGGCCACCGGGATCTGGCGGCCGGTCAGCCGCTCCACCCCGCCGGCGGCGTACTCCAGCAGGTCGCGGACGTTGCCGGCCTCCCAGCGGGCGTTGCCCACGGTGTGCCCGGCCTCGCTCACCTCCAGGGCGGCCAGCTCGGGGATGTGCACCTCGACCTGGTCGGCGAAGCGGCGCAGCAGCCGGGCGCGTTCGCCGGGGGCGAGCGCGGCCCAGCCCTGCTGGGCCTTGAGGGCGAGCTGGACGGCGGCGTCCAGCCGCGCCGGGGTGGTGTCCGGGACGGTGCCGAGCACCTCCCCGGTGGCCGGGTTGAGGACGGTGCTGACGGCGGGACTCCCCACGCGGCTCACATCCGCTCGAAGGACCGGTAGCGCTCCCAGTCGGTGACGGCGCTGTCGTACGCGGACTGCTCGACCCGGGCCATGTGCAGGTAGTGCTCCACGACGTCGTTGCCGAAGGCGGCGCGGGCGAGCTCGCTCTGCGACCAGCGGTCGGCGGCCTCGCGCAGCGAGCCGGGCACCCGGGTGTACTCGTCGGCGGCGTAGGCGTTGCCCAGGCAGGGCGTGGGCAGTTCGAGCTTCTGCTGGAGGCCGTGCAGACCGGCGGCGATCATGCCCGCCACGGCGAGGTACGGGTTGACGTCGCCTCCGGGGACGCGGTTCTCCATCCGCAGGCTCGGACCGCGGCCGACCACCCGGTAGGCGCACGTGCGGTTGTCGCGGCCCCAGGCGACGGCGGTCGGGGCGAAGGAGCCGGGCCGGTAGCGCTTGTAGGAGTTGATATTGGGCGCGTAGAGCACGCTGAACTCGCGCAGGGCGACGAGCTGGCCGGCCAGGAAGTGCCGCATGGTGTCGGTCATCCGGCCGTCGCGGTCGGCGAAGGCCGGGGCGCCGCCCGGGACGCGGAGGTCCCGCAGCGAGAGGTGGATGTGGCAGCTGTTGCCCTCGCGCTCGTCGTACTTGGCCATGAAGGTGAGTGCGCAGCCCTGCTGGGCGGCGATCTCCTTGGCGCCGGTCTTGTAGACGCTGTGCTGGTCGCAGGTGGTGAGGGCGTCGGCGTAGCGGAAGGCGATCTCGTGCTGGCCGAGGTTGCACTCGCCCTTGGCCGACTCGACGACGAGGCCGGCGCCGGCCATCTCGTTGCGGATCCGGGCGAGCAGCGGCTCGACCCGGGCGGTGCCGAGCAGCGAGTAGTCGACGTTGTACTGGTTGGCCGGGGTGAGGCCGCGGTAGCCGCCGAGCCAGGCCTGTTCGTAGGTGTCGCGGAAGACCAGGAACTCCAGCTCGGTGCCGATGTCGGCCGCCAGGCCGTACTCGGCGAGGCGCTCGATCTGACGCCGCAGCACCTGCCGGGGCGCGGTGTCGACGGGGTGGCCGCCGTGCCGGGCGAGGTCGGCGGTGACCTGGGCGGTGCCGGGCTGCCAGGGGGTGAGCCGGAGCGTGCCGAGGTCGGGGCGCATGGCGAAGTCGCCGTAGCCCGTCTCCCAGGAGGACTGGGCGTAGCCGTCGACGGTGTTGAGGTCGATGTCGACGGCGAGCAGGTAGTCGCAGGCCTCGGCGCCGTGCTCGGCGACCTCGTCGAGGAAGAACCGGGCGGCGAAGCGCTTGCCCTGAAGCCGGCCCTGCATGTCGGTGAAGGCGAGCGCGACGGTGTGGATCTCGCCGGCGTCGACCAGCGTGCGCAGCTCGCCGAGGGTGAGCGGCGCGCGCGGCCGCGCGGTCGCGGCGGTGTTGTCGGGCATGACGGGACCCTCCCCTTCGCTCACTCAGCGAGATCACACGGTCACAGCGAACCGTACGGCCTGCCACGGACAGCGCGGAAGAGGGCGGACGGGTGTGGCGCGCCGATACGCGTGGTTGACGGGGTATCAGGCGGGGCTGGAGGAGAATGCGCGCCATGGATCGCAGGCCTTTCATCGGCGTCAGCACCTACCAGGTGGACGTGAGTTGGAGCGACTGGCGGAACCGCCCGGTGGCACTGGTGCCCGAGCGGTACACCGCGTACGTGCGGGATTCGGGCGGGATCGCGCTCCTGCTGCCGCCGGACTCCCCGGAGCGCGCGCCGGAGGTGCTCGCCCGGCTGGACGCCCTGGTCATCACGGGCGGACCGGACATCGACCCGGCGTACTACGGGCAGCCGCCGCACCCGCTGACCGAGGCGGACTCGCCGGAGCGGGACCAGTGGGAGTCGGCGCTGCTGCGGGCGGCCCTGGCGGCGGGCATGCCGCTGCTGGGCATCTGCCGGGGCATGCAGGTGCTGAACGTGGTCTGCGGCGGCTCGCTCGTCCAGCACCTCCCGGACGTGGTGCACCCCGACGTGCACGCCGGGACGCCCGGCACGTACGGGGAGCACACGGTGCGGCCGGTGCCCGGGACGCTCCTCGGCGGACTGCTGCCGGAGAGCGAACTGACCGTGCCGACCTTCCACCACCAGGCGGTGGACCGGCTCGGCGCGGGGCTGCGGGTGAGCGCGCACGCGCCGGACGGCACCGTGGAGGCGGTGGAGGGACCGGGGTTCACCCTCGGGGTGCAGTGGCACCCCGAGCAGGGGGACGACCTGCGGGTGATGCAGGCCCTGGTCCGGGCTGCGACGGCGGCCCGGACGGTCCCGCTGGAGCCGGTCGGCGCGCTCGGTTAGACCCACCCGGCCCGACGGGCGGTCACGGCCACCGGTCCGGCGGGCCCCGCGGTCACCGCGTCGGCCGCCACGGTGGGGCCGAGCCGTCCGACCTGCCCGATTCCCGTCTTCCCTGCTCAGCGGTGGCGCGGCGGCACCGGGCGGGGGTCGCGCCGCGGCAATGACAACGGTCTCCAGTGCAGTCTTTGGATCTTCCTTCGATCTGCGGTTCACTTCGACTGCGGGGCGTTCGCCTCCCTGCCTCCACCCCCGCGCGTCCAGGAGAGGACTTCGATGGCCGGGCACGACCACTCCCCCGATGATCATGCGCATGACCACCGGCACGGCGACGGGCCCGCGCGGAGCGGGCACGGCGGGCACGGTCACGGCGCGCACGGTCACGGCGGGCACTCGCACGGCGTGGCCGCCGACGCCGACCGCCGCTGGCTGGTGAGCGCCCTCGCGCTGATCGTGGTGTTCATGGCCGGCGAGGTGGTGGTCGGCTTCGCCGCCGGGTCGCTGGCGCTGATCTCCGACGCGGCGCACATGCTCACCGACGCCGCCTCGATCGTGCTGGCCCTGGTGGCGATGCGACTGTCCGCCCGCCCGGCCCGCGGCGGCTACACCTACGGGCTCAAGCGCGCCGAGATCCTCTCCGCCCAGGCGAACGGCGTCACCCTGCTGGTCCTCTCGGCCTGGCTGGGCTACGAGGCCGTCACCCGGCTGATCGACCCGCCGGACGTGACCGGCTCGCTGGTGCTGGTCACCGCGCTGATCGGGATCGTGGTCAACCTGGCCGCCGCCTGGTGCATGTCCAGGGCCAACCGCAGCTCGCTCAACGTCGAGGGTGCCTTCCAGCACGTGGTCACCGACCTCTACGCGTTCATCGCCACCGCCGTGGCCGGCGCGGTGATGCTGACCACCGGGTTCGCCCGGGCGGACGCGATCGCCTCGCTGATCGTGGTGGCGCTGATGCTGAAGGCCGGCATCGGCCTGGTCCGCGCCTCCGGGCGGATCTTCCTGGAGGCCGCCCCGGCCGGCGTCGACCCGGACGCGGTGGCGGACCGGCTGGTCGCCCAGCCGCTGGTGGAGGAGATCCACGACCTGCACATCTGGGAGATCACCTCCGGCCAGCCGGCCCTGTCGGCGCACATCCTGGTCACCCCGGGCGGTGACTGCCACGCCGTCCGCCGGGAGCTGCAGCGCCGGCTGGCGGGCGAGTACGGGATCACCCACAGCACCCTCCAGGTCGACCACGTCGGCGAGGACGAGGCGGGCGCGCTGCTGCAGATCACCACCCCCGCCGGCGACCTCCCCGAGCACTGCGCCGACTCGCACGGCCCGGTGCACCGCGCCGGACCGCACGAGCACTGAGCCCGGGGCGCCGAAGCCGGGACAGCGGCCCCCGGGAGCGCCGGAACCGGCGGGCTGTCGGCCGGGTACGGCATGATCTGAGACGTGACCGCACCGCGACTGATGCTGCTCGACTCCGCCAGCCTGTACTTCCGGGCCTACTACGGCGTGCCGGACTCCCTGCGCTCCCCGCAGGGCGAACCGGTCAACGCCGTCCGGGGCCTGCTGGACTTCATCGCCCGACTGGTCCAGGACCACCGGCCCGACCAGCTGGTCGCCTGCATGGACGCCGACTGGCGCCCCCAGTGGCGGGTCGACCTCGTGCCCTCCTACAAGACGCACCGGGTCGCCGAGGCGGCCGTGGACGGCGAGGAGGAGGTGCCGGACACCCTCGCCCCGCAGGTACCGGTGATCGAGCAGGTGCTGGACGCGCTCGGCATCGCCCGGGTCGGCTCCCCCGGCTACGAGGCGGACGACGTGATCGGCACCCTCACCGCCCGGGCCGAGGGCCCGGTGCAGATCGTCACCGGGGACCGCGACCTCTTCCAGCTGGTCGACGACGCCCGCGGGATCACCGTGCTCTACCCGGTCAAGGGGATGGGGAACCTCCAGGTCACCGACGACGCGCTGCTGCTGGAGAAGTACGGCGTGCGCGGTGCCCGGTACGCCGACATGGCCGCCCTGCGCGGCGACCCCAGCGACGGCCTGCCCGGCGTCAAGGGGATCGGCGAGAAGACGGCCGCCCAGCTGATCAACGAGTACGGCGACCTCCCGGCGATCCGGGCCGCCGCCCTCGACATCCACTCGAAGCTCACCCCGGCCCGCCGGCGCAACATCGTCGAGGGCGCGGCCTACCTGGACGTCGCCCCGACCGTGGTCCGGGTCGCCGCCGACGCGCCGCTGCCGCCCTTCGACCCGGCCCTCCCGCGCGAGCCGCTGGACCCGATGACCCTGGAGGAGCTCTCCGCCCGCTGGGGCCTCGGCACCTCCCTGGAGCGCGTCCTGGCCGTCCTCGCGGCGCGCTGACACCCGGCAGCACAGCACGAAGGGGGCCCGTCGTCGATGACCACGGGCCCCCTTCGGCGTGCGACGGTCAGCCCACCGAGGAGTAGGCGATGATGCCGCGGCGGAGGCCGTCGACGGCCTTGCGGGCCGTCCGGCGGAGCTCGGCGTCCTCGCCGGCGGCGTCCTGGATCTGGCCGAGCACGTCGATCAGCTGCTTGGTCCAGCGGACGAAGTCACCGGCCGGCATGTCGGCGTCGCGCAGCACCGAGTCAAGGTTGTGGCCGAGGGCCCAGCGGTACGCGGCCCAGGCGAAGCCGACGTCCGGCTCGCGCTGCCCGACGCCCTCGGCGGTGTTGATCCGGTGCTGCTCCTCCAGGGCGTCCAGGTGGCCCCAGATCCGGATCATCTGGCCGAGTGCCTCCTTGGTGCCGCCCTCGGGCACCCGGGGGGCGGCGGCGTCGTCGGACTGCCGGGACTCGTAGACCAGCGCCGAGGCGCAGGCCGCCAGCTCGGCGGCGGCCAGACCGCTCCAGACGCCCTCGCGGATGCACTCGGAGGCGAGCAGGTCCAGCTCGCCGTAGAGCCGGCCGAGCCGCTTGCCGTCGTCGGTGACGGTGTCGCCCCGGAGGTAGCCGAGGTCGGTGAGCAGGCCGCAGACCCGGTCGAAGGTGCGGGCGATGGTGTGGGTGCGGGAGCGCATCCGGCGCTCCAGCTGCTCGGTGTCGCGGTGCAGCCGGTGGTAGCGCTCGGCCCAGCGCGCGTGGTCCTCGCGCTCGTCGCAGCCGTGGCACGGGTGCTGGCGCAGGGCGGCGCGCAGCCGGCTGATCTCCGCGTCGTCGGCGGCGGCCGCGCGGCCCTTGCGGAACCGCTCGGGCTCCAGGTGGCCGGCCTTGGTGCGCAGCGCGGAGGCGAGGTCGCGCCGGGACTGCGGGCTGCGCGGGTTGAAGGACTTGGGGATGCGCACCCGCTCCAGGGCGGCGACCGGGTGCGGGAAGTCGATCATGGCGAGCCGCTTGACCTGCCGCTCGGCGGTGAGCACCACCGGGCGCGGGCCGTCCTGGAAGTCGGGGTGGCGCGAGCCGACCCGGCCGTTGCGGCTGACCGGCGGCAGGCCCGGGTCGAGGACGAGCGCGAGACCGGCGAACTTGCCGGTGGGGACGTGGATGACGTCGCCCGGCTTGAGCTGCTCGATGGACTCGACGGCGGCCGCGCGGCGCTGGCTGCTGCCCTCGCGGGCCAGCTCGTTCTCGCGGTCCTTGAGCTGGTGGCGCAGGCCCATGTACTCGTCGAAGTCGCCCAGGTGGCAGGTCATGGACGCGCGGTAGCCGTCCAGGCCCTCCTCGTTGCGCTGGACCTGGCGGGCGATGCCGACCACCGAGCGGTCCGCCTGGAACTGCGCGAAGGACGTCTCCAGCAGCTCGCGGGAGCGGTGCCGGCCGAACTGCGAGACCAGGTTGACGGCCATGTTGTACGAGGGCCGGAAGGACGACTTCAGCGGGTAGGTGCGGGTGCCGGCCAGGCCGGCCAGCGCCTCCGGGTCGAGCCCGCGCTGCCAGAGCACCACGGCGTGGCCCTCGATGTCGATCCCGCGGCGGCCGGCCCGGCCGGTGAGCTGGGTGTACTCGCCGGGGGTGATGTCGGCGTGCGTCTCGCCGTTCCACTTGACCAGCTTCTCCATGACCACCGAGCGGGCGGGCATGTTGATGCCGAGGGCCAGTGTCTCGGTCGCGAAGACGGCCTTGACCAGACCCTTCACGAAGAGCTCCTCGACCACCTCCTTGAACCGCGGCAGCATCCCCGCGTGGTGGGCGGCGATGCCGCGCTCCAGCCCGTCGAGCCACTCGAAGTAGCCGAGGACGTGCAGGTCCTCGTCGGGGATGTCGGCGCAGCGCTCCTCGACGATGGCCCGCACCCGGCCCCGGTCCTCCTCCTTGTTGAGGCGCAGCCCGGAGCTGAGGCACTGCTGGACGGCGGCCTCGCAGCCGGCCCGGCTGAAGATGAAGGTGATCGCGGGGAGCAGGCCCTCGGCGTCGAGCCGGTCGATGACGTCGACCCGGCCGGGCGTCCAGACCTTGCCCGGGCGGCCGTTGGGCATCGAGCGGCCCCGGCCGCGGCCGAACCGGTCGCGCGGGTTGCGGTCCAGCTCGGAGCGGGCGAGCCGGACCAGCTCGGGGTTGACGGCCTTGGCCGGGTTGCGCGGGGCGTCCTTGGGGCGGCCGTCGCGGTCCGGGTTGGCGAACAGGTCGTACATCCGGTTGCCGGCCATGACGTGCTGCCACAGCGGTACCGGGCGGTGTTCGGAGACGATCACCTTGGTGCCGCCGCGCACGGTGTCCAGCCAGTCGCCGAACTCCTCGGCGTTGGAGACGGTCGCGGAGAGCGAGGCCAGCACCACCGACTCGGGGAGGTGGATGATGACCTCCTCCCAGACGGCGCCGCGGAAGCGGTCGGCGAGGTAGTGCACCTCGTCCATCACCACGTAGCCGAGGCCGTTGAGCGAGGAGGAGCCGGCGTAGAGCATGTTGCGCAGCACTTCGGTGGTCATGACCACCACGGGGGCGTCCCCGTTGACGCTGTTGTCACCGGTCAGCAGGCCGACCTTGGCCGCGCCGTAGCGCTTGACCAGGTCCCCGTACTTCTGGTTCGAGAGCGCCTTGATGGGCGTGGTGTAGAAGCACTTGCGCCCGGACTGGAGGGCGAGGTGCACGGCGAACTCGCCGACGATCGTCTTGCCGGAGCCGGTGGGCGCGGCGACCAGGACGCCGTCGCCGCCCTCCAGCGCCCGGCAGGCCTCCAGCTGGAAGTCGTCCAGCGGGAAGTCGTAGAGCTGCTGGAAGCCGTACAGGGCGCTGGCCTGCTCCTTGGCCCGGCGGCGGAAGGCCGCGTACGCCTCGGCGGGGCTGAGCTCCCGGTCTTCGGGCTGCTCGGGCTCAGGGGTGTTCATCGCCGTCCGGGTGTGATTGGTGTGATCTCGCATCTCAGCGAGAGGTTACCCGGGAGGACTGACATCGATAGCACCGATTTTTCGCGCTACCGGATCGGTTCTCTCTCACATCCATAGTTGCAAATGTCTTCAAGCAGCGACGAAGCGGCCATCTTCGAACGTCTCCGGTCATTCCCGGTGCCACGCCGTCCCCTCTCCCTACATTCGGTCCCACAGCCACCACGCAGGGGAGTCCCCCGCTCACAGGAGGAGAAGACGATGGCGAACCTGGAGACCTCGCTCAAGGAGGCCATGGCGATCGAGGGCGCGATCGGCGTGGCCCTGGTCGACTACGGCAGCGGCATGGCGCTCGGCACCCTCGGCGAGGGCGGCGAGCTGGACCTCAACGTCGCCGCCGCCGGCAACACCGACGTGGTCCGGGCCAAGATGCGGGCCATGGAGCTGCTCAACCTCCATGACAACGAGATCGAGGACATCCTGGTCAGCCTCACCAGCCAGTACCACCTGCTCCGGCCGCTCACCATGCCGAACGGCCGGGGGCTCTTCCTGTTCCTGGCGCTCAACCGCAGCCGCGCCAACCTGGCGATGGCCCGCCACCACCTCAAGCGGATCGAGGTCGGACTGGAGATCTGACCGGGCCGGGCACCAGGAAAGGAGCGCTGTGGCGGTCGCGCTGTACCAGGCCAAGGCCGAGTTCTTCCGGATGCTCGGCCACCCCGTCCGGATCCGGGTGCTGGAGTTACTGCAGGCCGGACCGACGCCCGTCCGCGACCTGCTGGCCGAGCTGGCGATCGAACCGTCCAGCCTCTCCCAGCAACTCGCCGTGCTGCGCCGGTCCGGCATCGTCACCGCCACCCGGGAGGGCAGCACGGTGGTGTACGCGCTGTCCGGGACCGAGGTCGCCGACCTGCTGCTCACCGCCCGGCGGATCCTCACCGGGCTGATCGCCGAGCAGAGCGTCCTGCTCGCCGAACTCCGCGCCGGCGCCGACTGACGCCCGGCCCGACGGCCCCTGGACGCCACGTCACCTCACATTCCGCGGGTGATGTGTGACATTTCACATGACGCCCTACTGGTCCGGGAAGGTACCTCCCGGCGACCATCGGGCCGTGACCCTCACCGATCCCTTCCTCGACCTCAGCGCCCGCACCGGCCGCTTCGGCCACGGCGCCCCGCGCGCCATCACCCTCAGCGAGGACGGCACCCGACTGCTGCTGCTCCGCTCGGCCGGCCCGCAGGACCGGGTCGACCGGCTCCACCTCCTCGACCTCGCCACCGGCGAGGAACGCCTGGTCGCCGACCCCGCCGTGCTCGCCCCGGGCCGCGGCGGCGACCGCGACGACCTGCCCGCCGTCGAGCGGCGGCTGCGCGAACGGACCAGGCTGACCGCCGCCGGCATCGGCACCTTCGCCGCCACCGCCGACCTCGCGGTCGCCGTGTTCACCCTGGACGGGCGGCTGTTCCGCGCCGACACCACCGCCGGCACCTGCGCCGAACTCCCGGTGACCGGACCGGCCTTCGACCCGCGCCCCGACCCGGCCGGCCACCGCGTCGCCTACGTCGCCGACGACGCCCTCCACGTCACCCCGGCGCCCGCGCCGCTGAGCCCCGCCGACGGCGCCCGCTGGGGCGTCGCCGAGTTCGCCGCCGCCGAGGAGCTGGGCCGCGCCCGGGGCCACTGGTGGCGCCCGGACGGCGGCGCGCTGCTGGCCACCCGGGTGGACGAGGCCGCCCTGCCCCGGCGCTACTTCGCCGACCCGGCCCACCCGGACGAGCGGCCCGAGGACTTCGCCTACCCGCAGGCCGGCGGGCCCAACGCGGACGTCCAGCTCTGGGTCCTCGGCCTGGACGGCGCCCGGACCCGGCTGCGCTGGGACGCCGGGGCGTTCCCCTACCTCTGCGCGGCCGAGTGGGCCGGCACCGGGGAGGTCCTGCTCACCGTCGCCGACCGCCTCCAGCAGAACGTACTGCTGCTCACCGCCGACCCGGCCACCGGCACCACCCGTGAACTCTCCCGCACCACCGACGAGTTCTGGGTGGACGACCTGCCCGGCACCCCCGCCCGGCTGGACTGCGGCCGGCTGCTCACCGCCCACGACACCCCCGCCGCCCGCGGCCTGGCCGTGGACGGCGAGCCACTGGACACCACCGGCCTGCAGATCCGCCGGGTGGTCGGGCGGCTGCGCGGCAGGCTGCTCTGCGAGACCGGCCAGGGCGACCCCGCCGACCAGTACGTCCACCTGGTCGACCCGGACGGCGGCGCCCCCGAGCCGGTCAGCTCCGGCCCCGGCGTGCACTCCGCGCTGGCCGCCGCCGACACCCTGCTGCTCGTCTCGGCCGGCCCCGACGGCGTCCGCCGCCGGCTGACCGGCCCCTGGGGCGAGGCGGCGCCCACCGACCTGTCCGCCGCCCTGCCGTACCGGGTCGAACCGCGGCTCGCCCGGGTCACCGAACACGGCCTGCCCACCGCCGTGGTGTACCCGCGCGGCCATCTGCCCGGCCGACGGCTGCCCGTCCTGCTCGACGTCTACGGCGGCCCGGGCTACCAGGCGGTGGCCAACGAACCGCGCCGCTGGCAGCTCCGCCAGTGGTGGGCCGACCAGGGCTTCGCGGTGGTCACCACCGACAACCGGGGCACCCCGTTCGTCTCCCCCGCCTTCACCCGGGCGATCTTCCGCCGCTTCTCCGCGGCCGCGCTGGAGGACCAGGTCGCCGCGCTGCACGCGCTCGCCGCGGACCACCCCGACCTCGACCTGAGCCGGGTGGGCGTGCGCGGCTGGTCCTACGGCGGGTACTTCGCCGCTCTCGCCGTGCTGCGCCGCCCGGACGTCTTCCACGCCGCCTGCGCGGGCGCGCCGCCCACCGACTTCCGCCGGTACGACACCGCGTACACCGAGCGCTACCTCGACCTGCCGCAGCACAACCCCGAGGGCTACGCGGCGGACTGCCTGATCGACGACGCGCCGTCGCTCACCCGGCCACTGCTGCTGATCCACGGCCTGGCCGACGACAACGTGCACCCCTCGCACACCCTGCTGCTCTCCCGGGCGCTCACCCGGGCGGGCCGCCCGCACAGCGTGCTGCCGCTGCCGGGCGTCACCCACATGACCCCGGACGGGGTGGGCGAGCAGGTCACGGCGGCCGAACTCGCCTTCCTGCGGGGCGCCCTGGGGTAGCGGCGGCGGGGCACGCCGGGGCGTCGACGCCCCGGCGCCCGCCACCACAGGACCGTGACCGGCCGCTCCCACGGGGCGGCCGGTCGCGCATCCGGCCCGTCGCCCCCATCCCATCCCTTCCGTGTGACCCATGACATGTGAAATATTACCTGCGCTCCACCGACTGTTTCCCGACTCCACCGACTCCCCAGACCACCCACCGTCCGGAAAGGACCGGTCAGTTGCGCAAACTGTCCGCGGCACTCGCGGCCGCGCTCACCACGAGCGCGATAGCGGCCTCCCTCCTCGGCACCCCCGCCCAGGCCGCTCCCCCCTCCCCCGCCCTCACCGCGGCGGCCGCCGCCCAAGGCGCCGAGGAGGGTGGCGCCGAGGCCCCGCCCGGCCCGCTCGCCCCCCAGGAACGCGAGCGCCAGTCGCTTCGCACCAAGGCCCTGGAACAGGTCAACAAGGGCTCCGTGGCCAAGACTTCGCAGAAGCGGGCGCCCGCCCGGGTGAAGATCGGCAACGACTACGTCCAGCTCGCGCAGCAGCGCACGGACAAGGTCTTCGTGATCCTCGCCCAGTTCGGCGACCAGGTGGACAACACCACCGAGTACAACGGGCAGCCCCGCTACGGCGGCACGCCCGGCCCGCAGCACAACGCGATCCCCAAGCCGGGCAGGAGCGACAACCACACGCTCTGGTCCAAGGACTTCGACCGCGACTACTACCAGCAGCTGTTCTTCGACGACGCGCCCGGCGCGGTCTCGATGCGCAACTACTACCGCACCCAGTCCTCCGGCCGCTACGACGTCGAGGGCACGGTCAGCGACTGGGTCACCGTGCCGTACAACGAGGCCCGGTACGGCAGCAACAAGGGCCCCCAGGGGTCCGGCGCCTGGACGCAGGGGCAGGAGTTCGTCCGGGACGCGGTCAAGGCCTGGTACGACGGCGAGGTCCGCAAGGGCCGCTCCGCCGCGGACGTCAAGGCCGAGCTGGCCCAGTACGACGTCTACGACCGCTACGACCACGACAAGGACGGCGAGTTCAGCCAGCCGGACGGCTACCTGGACAACGTCATCGTGGTGCACGCGGGCGTCGACGAGACCTGGGGCGGCGGGGCGCAGGGCGCCGACGCCCTCTGGGCGCACCGCAGTTGGGCCTTCCCGGACCCGGCCGGCCAGACCGGCCCGGTGGGCAACCGGATCGGCGGAGCCCCGGTCGGCGACACCGGCCTGTACGTCTACGACTACGTGCAGGGCGGCGAGAACAGCGGCGTCGGCCTGTTCGCCCACGAGTTCGGCCACAACCTCGGCCTGCCCGACCTGTACAGCACCACCGGCGGCGACAACAGCGTCAACTTCTGGTCGCTGATGTCCTCCGGCTCGTACCTCGGCAAGGGCAAGAACACCACCGGCGGCTACCCCGGTGACCTCGACGCCTGGAGCAAGCTGCAGTTCGGCTGGCTCGACTACGACGAGGCGCAGGCCGCCACCCGCTCCAGCCACGCGCTCGGCGTCAGCGGCTACAACACCGACCAGGCCCAGGCGGTGCTGGTGCACCTGCCCGACGGCACCACCAGCACCGACCTGGCCGACCCGAACCAGGGCGCCAAGCACTGGTGGAGCGGGACGGGCGACAACCTGGACAACTCGCTGGCCCGGACGGTCGACCTGCGCCCGGTGAGCGGACCGGTCACGCTGACCGCCGCCACCTGGTACGACATCGAGCAGGACTACGACTTCCTCGCGGTCGAGGCCTCCACCGACGAGGGGAAGACCTGGAAGGCGCTCGGCGGCACCGTCGACGGCACGCCGATCGGCAACACCACCGCCAACACCCCCGGTCTGACCGGCACGTCCGGCGCCTACCGGCAGTTGTCCGTCCCGCTGGACGGCTACGCGGGGCAGCAGGTCCGGCTGCGCTTCCACGTCACCTCGGACAACAACACCCACGGCCGCGGCGTCCTGGTCGACACCGTCCGGGTCGCCGCCGGCGCCACCGAGCTCTTCGCCGACGGCGCCGAGAACGGGGCCGACGGCTGGACCGCGACCGGGTTCTCGGTGGTCACCGGCCGCACCGCGGTCACCTCGCACCCGCGCGCCTACCTGGTGGAGAACCGCCGGTACGCGGGCTACGGCGCCTTCCTGAAGACCGGCCCGTACAACTTCGGGTACACGGGCGTCGACGGCAAGAAGGACATCGTCGACACCTACCCGTACCAGGAGGGCGTGCTGGTCTGGCTCTGGGACACCGGGTACGGCGACAACAACACCAAGGACCACCCCGGCGGCGGGCTGATCCTGCCGGTCGACGCCCACCCGACGCCGATCCGGTTCGCCGACGGCACGCTGGTCAACGCCCGCGCGCAGACCTTCGACGCGACCTTCTCGCTGAAGCGGACCACCGGCTTCACCCTGCACAAGGCCGGCGTCCCGGTGCGGATCGGCGCCGAGCCGGCCGTCGCCGCCTTCAACGACCGCACCGGGGTCTACTCCGACCCCGCCACGCCGCAGCTCGGCGTGAAGGTGCCGGACACCAACACCAAGATCGAGGTCGTCCGCGAAGCCCAGGACGGCCGGATCACCACCGTCCGGGTGGGCCCGGCCTCCTGAGACCCGCCCCCGCACGCACCGCACAACAGCCGTGGCCCCCGGATCCGTCCGGGGGCCACGGCCTCGCGTCGTCCGGGGCCGGGCGCGACCGCGGGGGCGGCCGGGCTCCGCGACCCGCCGGCCGCCCGGCCCGGTCCGCACCGACCACGCCGGGCACCGCGTCCGCACCGGGCACAGCGTCCGGCCCCGCCCCCACCGGCCGGCCCCCGACGCTCCCCACCGGCCCGCGAGACCCCCGGCCCCCGACCGCAGAAGGCCCGTACCCACCAGCGGGTACGGGCCTTCGAGACGTTGGAACCCGGTCGGACGCGGCCCTCAAGAGGTTCCCCGCCGCGCCCGACCGGGGGTCGGGAGGAGGGCCCGCGGACGGGCCCCCGGGGTGCCGCCGGACCTCCCGGCCCACAGGCGGGCAGGGGTGGTCCGGCGGCCGGAGCGTCAGGCCTCCGGGAAGTGGCAGGCCGCCTGCCGGGTGCCCGGTCCGGCGATCCGCAGCAGCGGACGCTCCGTCCGGCAGAGCTCCTGGGCCTTCGGGCACCGCGGGTGGAAGCTGCACCCGGACGGCGGGTTGGCCGGGCTCGGCGGGTCGCCGAGCAGCACGATCCGCTCGCGCGCCCGCTCGGCGGCCGGGTCCGGCAGCGGCACCGCGGAGAGCAACGCCCGGGTGTAGGGGTGCGCGGCGTTGCCGTAGACCTCCGCCTTGTCGCCGATCTCGACGATCCGGCCGAGGTACATCACGGCGACCCGGTCGCAGACCCGCTTGACCACCGAGAGGTCGTGCGCGATGAAGACGTACGCCAGGCCGAGCTCGTCCTGGAGCCGCTCCATCAGATTGACCACCTGGGCCTGGATGGAGACGTCCAGCGCGGAGACCGGCTCGTCGGCGATGACCAGCCGGGGCGAGGTGGCCAGCGAGCGGGCGATGCCGATCCGCTGGGCCTGGCCGCCGGAGAACTCGTGCGGGTAGCGGTCCAGGTGCTCGGGGATCAGCCCGACCAGCTCCATCAGCTCGGCGGCCCGCTTGCGCGCCCCGGCCGCGCCGGCGCCCTGGACCAGCAGCGGCTCGGAGATGATCCGGGCCACCGTCTGGCGGGGGTTGAGCGAGGAGTACGGGTCCTGGAACACCATCTGGAGGTGCCGCCGGTGCGGGCGCAGCGCGGCCTGCGACAGGCCGCCGATCTCGGTGCCGTCGAAGGTGACGGTGCCCGCGGTGGGGTCGAGCAGCCGGACGATCATCCGCCCGGTGGTCGACTTGCCGCAGCCCGACTCCCCGACCAGGCCGAGCGTCTCGCCCTGGGCGACGTCGAAGCTCACGCCGTCGACGGCCCGGATCGGGGCGCCGGCCCGGCCGGTGCGGCTGCGCCGGCCGGGGAAGGTCTTCACCAGGTCCCGGACGGACAGCAGCGGCTCGGCGGAGCGCGGCCGGTCGGCCGTCAGCGGTCGGTCGTTCATGAGCGGGCTCCCAGCGGCACCAGCGGCAGGTGGCAGGCGGCCTGGTGGCCGGGGGCGAGCGGGCCGAACGCGGGGCGCTCGGCCAGGCAGCGGGCGTGCTCCTCGGCGGTGGCGGCGCTGGTGCGGGCGCAGCGCGGGGCGAAGGTGCAGCCGGGGGCGGGGGCGATCAGCGACGGCGGGCTGCCGGGGATGGCCCGCAGCGGGGCGTCGTCGGTGTCGTCGAGGCGGGGCAGCGAGTCGAGCAGCCCGCGGGTGTACGGGTGCGCGGGGGCGCCGAACAGCCGGTCGACCGGGGCCTGTTCGGCGGCCCGGCCGCCGTACATCACCAGCACCTCGTGGGCGACCCGGGCGACCACGCCGAGGTCGTGGGTGATCATGACGACGCCGAGGCCGCGGTCCTGTTGGATGCGGGCGATCAGGTCGAGGATCTGGGCCTGGACGGTGACGTCCAGGGCGGTGGTGGGCTCGTCGGCGATCAGCAGGTCGGGTTCGCAGGCGAGCGCCATGGCGATCATCACGCGCTGGCGCATGCCGCCGGAGAACTGGTGCGGGTACTCGTCGACCCGGCGGGCCGGCTCGGGGATGCCGACCTCGCCCAGCATCTCCACGGCCCGGGCGCGGCCGGCCCTGCGGTCGGCCCTGAAGTGCACCCGGTAGTGCTCGGCGATCTGCTCGCCGACGGTGTAGAAGGGGTGCAGGCTGGACAGCGGGTCCTGGAAGATCATGGCGATCCGCCGCCCCCGGACGGTGCCCAGCTGCCGCTCCCCCAGGCCGTTCAGCTCCTGTCCGGCCAGCCGGATCGAGCCGGTGACGGCGGCGCCGCGGTGCAGGCCCATCACGGCCAGCGAGGTGACGGACTTGCCGCTGCCGGACTCCCCGACCAGGCCGAGGGTCTGCCCGGACGCGACGGTGAAGGAGATGCCGTCGACGGCCCGGACGGTGCCGCGCGGGGTGTCGAAGGAGACGGCGAGATCCTCGACCTCCAACAGTGCCATCAGTACCTCACTCTCGGGTCGACGTAGGCGTAGAGCAGGTCGACCAGCAGGTTCGCCGCGACGATGAAGAAGGCCGCGAGCAGGGTGACGCCGAGGATGACGGGCTGGTCGGAGCGGATCAGCCCGTCGTAGAAGAGCCGGCCGACCCCGGGCAGACCGAAGATCGACTCCGTGATGACGGCGCCCGCGAGCAGTCCGCCGAGGTCCATCCCGAAGATGGTGAGGATGGGCGTCATCCCGGAGCGCAGCCCGTGCTTGACCGTCACGGTGAGCGCGGGCAGGCCCTTGGCGCGGGCGGTGCGGATGTACGGCTCGGCCATCGTCTCGATCATCGAGTTGCGGCTCTGCCGGGCGTACATGGCCGCGTAGAGCAGGGCCAGCGCGATCCAGGGGAGCAGCAGGTTGGAGGCCCAGCCGAACGGGTCCTCGGTGAGCGCGTGGTAGGACGGGTAGGGCAGCAGGCCGGCGGTCCGCACGACGCCCCAGATCAGCATGATCGAGGTGAAGTAGACCGGCAGCGAGGCGGTTCCGACCGACAGCACCATCAGGGTGCGGTCGGTGAGGCCGCCCTTGCGCAGGGCCGAGGTGATGCCGGCGCCGAGGCCGAGGACCAGCCAGAGCGCCGCCGCGCCGAAGGCGAGCGAGACGGAGACCGGCAGGCGGTCGGTGAGCAGGTCCCAGACCGGCAGCCCGTACTCGTAGGAGTAGCCCAGGCAGGGGAAGCCGCAGTGCACGGCACTGGGGCCGCTGCCGTAGTCGCGGCCGGCGAAGATGCCGCCCAGGTAGCTGCCGAACTGGTCCCAGACCGGCGCGTCCAGGCCCATCGCCGCCTTGACGGCGGCGAGCCGCTCGGGGCTGCAGGTCTTGCCGCAGGCGGCCGCGGCCGGGTCGTTGGGCAGCAGGTAGAAGATGGTGAAGGTGATGGCGCAGATGGCGAGCATGATGCCCGCGACGCCGATCAGCCGGCGGCCGAGGTAGATGATCACGACCGGCCTCCCCGGGGGTCGAGGATGTCGCGCAGCGCGTCACCGAGCAGGGTGAAGGCGAGCACCGCGATGAAGAGGAAGACCGTCGGGATGAGGAAGTAGGTCGGATCGGTCTCGTAGTGGAGGATGCTCTCGGCGATCATCTGGCCCCAGGACGCGGTGGGCGGGCGGACGCCGACGCCGAGGTAGCTGAGGGCGGCCTCGGTGGCGATCATGCCGGGGATCAGCAGCGTGGTGTAGGCGATGATCGGGCCGGAGACGTTCGGCAGGATCTCCCGGGTGAGGATGCGCCAGGAGCGCGCGCCGCCGACCTTGGCCGCCTCGACGTACTCGCGGTGCTTGAGCGAGAGGGTCTGGCCGCGGACCACCCGGGCGATGCCGGGCCAGCCGAACAGGCCGATCACCAGGGTCATCAGCAGGATCCGGTTGACGTCCTTGGCCACCGACATCATGGCGATCATGAAGATCAGCGAGGGGAAGGACATCGTGAGGTCCATCAGCCGGGAGAGCGCCGCGTCGACGCGGCCGCCGAAGTAGCCGGCCACGATCCCGGCCAGGGTGCCGGCGATCACGACCAGCGCGGTGGCGGTGAACGCGATCAGCAGGGAGACCTGCCCGCCGTGCAGCACGCGGGCGAACAGGTCGCGGCCCGAGCCGGGTTCGACGCCGAGCCAGTGCCGGGTGCCGATCCCGCCGAAGGCGCCGATCGGCGTGCCGCCCATGTAGGGGTCGATGGCGCGCTTGTCGAACTCCTCGGGGGTCCAGCCGCCGAGCGAGCTCAACGGGCCGGCCAGGGCCGCCGCCAGGACCAGCACGGCGACGGTGATCAGGCCGAACCGGGCCGAGCCCTGGGCCCACAGCCGCTCCCCGACGAGCCGCCAGGGCCCGCGCCCGGCGGCCTTCGCGGGGCCCGCCGCCGTGTCCTCCACGGCGGCGGGGTCAGTGGTAGTACTCATCGCTGACGTTCCCTCAGCCCTGGCTCTTCGCGGGGTCCTTGAGGCCGACCACAGCCATGTCGATCATGCCGGCGTAGCCGGAGTTGCCGAACGCGCCGGCCACGTTGGTGCCGACCAGCAGCGGGCGGCGCTGCCACATCAGCGGCACGGCGGGGGCCTTCTTCACCAGGTCCTCGTCCAGCTGCTTCCAGGCGGCGTTGGCCTCGGCCAGGTCGGTCATGGCCGCGATCTGGTCCATCCGGTCCATCGTGGCCTGGTCCCGGAACTGGCTGTAGTTGCCCTGGTTGCCCTTCTCCTTGATGGTGCGGCCGTCGAAGAGGAAGGGCAGGAAGGTCGCGGCGGACGGGTAGTCCGGGCACCAGCCGTTGATGGTCAGCTCGGGGGCGTTCTTGGTGTCGCCGACGGTGTCCGAGAAGGCCGACGCGTCCACGGTGTTGACGGTGACCTGGACGCCGGCCTTGGCCAGCGACTGCTGGAGCGCCTCGCCGCGGCTCTTGTCACCGATGGACACGAGGAGCGAGACCTTGAGGTCGGTCTTGCCCGCCGCCTTGAGCAGGTCCTTGGCCTTCTCCGGGTCACCGGCGGCCGGGATCTTCAGCGGATCGGCCTTGGCCCCGGCGGTCAGCGAGGGCGGCAGGAAGGAGGTCGCGACGTCCGCCATCGCCGGGCCGCCGAAAGCGGTGACCTGGGCCTCGCGGTCGACCGCGTACATCATCGCCTCGCGCACCTTCGGGTCGTCGAAGGGCGCCTTGGCGGTGTTCAGGTACAGCATGTCGGTGCAGCCGGTCTGCTCGGCCACCATGCGGGCCTTGACGTCCGCCTTGGGCAGCACCTTCGAGACGGACTCGTGCTGCATCCACGGCATCTCGATGGTGGAGGCGTCGGCGCCGTCACTCGCGATGACCCGGTCGTCGGCCTGACCGCCCTTGAGGCCCTGGGTGACCACGATCTTGTCCGGGTACGCCTTGCGGACCGTGTCGGAGGCCTGGTCCCAGTTGGTGTTGCGGACCAGCACGAGCTGCTTCCCGCGGTCGTAGGAGGCGATCTTGTACGGGCCGGAGGAGAACGGCCGCGCGTCGTACAGGGGGCCCTTCTCCTGCGACTGCGGCACGGGCGAGAAGGTCGGCAGGGTGGCGGTGTACGAGAACTCGGCGACCGGGCGCTTCAGGTGGAAGACGATGGTCTTGTCGTCCGGCGTCTCGATGCTGGGCAGGTGCTCGCCGTTCAGCGGGCCCTTGTAGTTCTCGCCGCCGGCCAGGTACTGGATGGCGTAGTCGGGGCCACCGGTGAGGTCCGGGGCGAAGGACCGCTCGACGTTGTACTTGACGTCGGCGGACTTGATCGGGCTGCCGTCCTCGTACTTGAGGCCGTCGCGCAGGGTGAAGGTCCAGGTCTTGCCCCCGTCGGAGGACTTGCCGAGGTCGGTGGCGAGGTCCGGGACGATCTCGCTGCCGGCGCTGCCCGGCTCGGACTTGAAGGTGACCAGCGTGCGGTAGATCAGCCGGGTCCCGAAGTCCATGTGCGGCAGCACCCAGTTGCGGGCCGGGTCGAGGTGCGCGAAGTCCTGGTTGGTCAGCACGGTGAGCGTGCCGCCCTTGACCGGGGAGCCGCCGACGATGGAGCCGGCCGCCGCGCCCGGGCCCTTGGTTCCGGCGGCCGTGGTGTCACCGGCGGTGTCGCTCTTGTCGTTCTTGCAGGCCCCGAGGCCGAGGGTGAGTGTCGCCGCGATGGCCGCCGCGAGGGCGGCGTGGGTGCGCCTGTTCATGTGCAACTCCGCAGTGGGGGGCCGCCGTTGATGGCCCGTCGTCCGACCCCGGAGGTGATCCGGGGATCGACCGGGAGGGCGCCTCGACAGGTCTGGCCGCTCCGCGGTGTGACCCGTAACATAGTAATGTGAAATTGCACTGCACAAGAGATGACGCGTCCCGTTATCGAGCTGTGTCCGTGCCACCCCGCCGCCCCGTAGAGGAGACCCCCCGGTGACCCTCCGTCAGACCGGTCTCAACACCAGCAGCCACGACCTGCCGACCTCCCCCGCCCTGGAGGCCTACATGGCCACCGCCTGGGCCCCCACCCCGCTCACCGACGACCGGCGCGTCCCCGGGTACGCCGCCATGCCCGGCCGCCGCGCCCGGCTCTCCGCCGCCTTCCCCGGCGAACGCCTGATCGTCCCGGCCGGCGAGCTCAAGGTGCGCAGCAACGACGACGACTACCGGTTCCGCCCGCACAGCGCCTACGCCTGGCTCACCGGCCTCACCGGCGAGGACCAGCCCGGCCACATCCTCGTCCTGGAGCCCGCCGGCCCCGAGGGCCACGAGCCCGTCCTCTACCTGCGCCCCCGCTCACCGCGCGGCGGCGACTCCGCCCGCGGCGGCGAGTTCTACCGCGACCGCCGCTACGGCGAGTTCTGGGTCGGCCGCCGCCCCGACCTCGCCGAGGCCACCCGCCTCACCGGCCTGCGCACCGAGCACCTCGACGACCTCGACAAGCTGCTCACCGGACCGCAGCCCGCCACCCGCGTGCTGGCCGGCGTCGACACCGCCCTGGACGCCGCCACCGACCGGCCCGGCTCACCCGCCCGGCGCGCGGACGACGCCGCCCTCGCCTCGGTGCTGTCCGAGCTGCGCCTGGTCAAGGACGCCTGGGAGGTCGAACAGCTCCAGCTCTCCGTCGACCACACCGTGCTCGGCTTCCAGGACGTCGTCCGCGCCCTCCCTGCCGCCCTGCGCCACCCGCGCGGCGAGCGCTGGATCGAGGGGATCTTCAACCTGCGCGCCCGCGCCGAGGGCAACGGCACCGGCTACGACACCATCGCCGCGTCGGGCGCCCACGCCTGCGTCCTGCACTGGATCCGCAACGACGGCGCGCTCGACCCGAACGCCCTGCTGCTGCTCGACGCCGGCGTCGAGACCGACACCCTGTACACCGCCGACATCACCCGCACCCTTCCGCTGAGCGGCACCTTCAGCCCCGCCCAGCGCCAGGCCTACGACCTGGTACTGGCCGCCCAGGACGCCGGCATCGCAGCGCTGCGCCCCGGCGCGCGGTTCCGCGACTTCCACCTCGCCGCGATGCGGGTCTTCGCCGAGGGCCTCGCCGACTGGGGCGTACTGCGGATCCCCGCCGAGCAGGCCCTCGCCGAGGACAGCGGCCTCTACCGCCGCTACACCCTCTGCAGCAGCGGCCACATGCTCGGCCTGGACGTGCACGACTGCGCCAAGGCCCGCGCCGACACCTACCTCGACGGCGTCCTGGAGGAGGGCCACGTCCTCACCGTGGAGCCCGGCCTCTACCTCCAGCCCGACGACGAGACCCTCCCGCTGGAACTGCGCGGGCTCGGCATCCGCCTGGAGGACGACCTCGTCATCACCGCCGACGGCGCCCGGCTGATGTCCGACGCACTCCCCCGCACCGCCACCGCCGTCGAAGCCTGGATGGCCGAACTGCTCGCCTGACCACCACCGCGCCACGGGCAGGGGGCCGGCTCAGGCCACCTTGATCGTCCGGTCCCCCTGCCGCACGGTGACCTCCACCTCGCCGCCGATCGCCGCCGCGTAGGCCCGCAGGTCGTCCAGGCTGTCCACCTGCCCGTGCTCGATCCGCGACACCCGCGCCTGGCTCACCCCGAGCAGCCCCGCCACCTCCTTCTGCGTCAGCCCCACCTTCCGCCGCAGCTCCGCCAGCTCGTGACCACGGATCCGCGCCAACGACTCCTGCCGCATCCGCGCCCGCATCCGCGCCCGCTCCGCCTCCGCCTCCGGCGTCGCCGGCGCGGGGAACCGCTCCAGGACTCTGCCCTCACCTCGGTCCAGCTACGACCCTTCATGCGCGCGCTCCCTCACCGGCCCATTCCCCCACACCGGCCCGGCCGTAGCGCGGCTCCGCCGTCCCGCCACCTCGCGGGGGATGACACCGCCGATCCCTCGCGCCCCCGGTGTGCGCCCGGTGGGGCGAGTGGCCGTCCGCCTCAGCTCCGGGCCGCCCGCCACAGCTCGCCGACGATCTCCGCGGCCGGGCCGCCGCGGGCCGCGCGGTGGCCGGTGCCGGCCCACAGGTGCATCGCCGCGGTGTCCGCCCGGGCGGCAGCCGCCGCCCGCAGCGGCTGGGTGAGGTGGTGCACCTCCGGGTAGGCGGCCGGGGCGTACGGCTCGTACCGGTCGATGAACGCGTTGCGCAGCCCGCGCGCCGGGCGGCCGGTGAACGCGCGCGTCACCACCGTCTCCGGGAGTTCGGTCAGCGCGGCCCGGTGCGCCGCGTTCGCCCCGGACTCGTCCGCGCGCAGCAGCGCCGTCCCCACCTGGACGGCCACCGCCCCGGCCCGCAGCGCGGCCGCGACCGCCGGGCCGTCGGCCAGCCCGCCCGCCGCGATCAGCGGCAGCGCCGTCACCGCGCCCACGGCGGGCAGCAGTCGGAGCAGCGGGACGTCCCCCGGCCGGTCCGCCACGCCGTGCGTGGCCCGGTGGCCGCCCGCCTCCGGACCCTGCACGCAGAGGGCGTCCACCCCGACCGCCTCGGCGCGCCGCGCCTCCTGCGGCGTGGTCACGGTGGCGACCTGGTGGATCCCGGCCGCCCGCAGCGCCCGCGCCTCCTCGGGCGAGGGCAGCCCGAAGGTGTACGACACCACGGGGACGGCCGGCGTCCCGGCCAGCAGTGCGGCGATCTTGGCGTCCCAGTCGTCGCGGTCCGGCGCGATCTCCTCCGGCAGGCGGACATCCAGGCGCCGCGCCTCCGGCAGCAGCCGCGCGCGGTAGGCGGCGACGGCCTGCGGATCGCCGGGCGCGGCGGGCACGAAGAGGTTCACGCCGAACGGCCGGTCGGTCAACTCGCGGACCCGGTCGATCTGTTCGACCATCGCGGTGGCGCTCCGGTACCCGGCGGCGAGGAACCCCAGCCCCCCGGCCGCGTTCACCGCGGCGACCAGCTCCGGGGTGGTCGCCCCGCCCGCCATGGGCGCGGCGATGACGGGCACGGCGAGTTCGTCGAGGCGGACGGCCATTCCGGGTTCCTCCACTGCGCGTGACGGCTTCGGGCTCCGCCCAACCCTACGCCCGCGGCCCTCAGGCCCCCCGGCGGATCAGCCCCCGCGCCCGTGCCTCGCGGACCGCCGCCGTCCGCGAGTCCACCCCCAACTTGGCGTAGACGTGCACCAGGTGGGACTTCACCGTGGCCTGGCTCAGATGCAGCCGCTGGCTGATCCCCTGGTTGGTCAGCCCGTCCGCGACCAGTCCCAGCACCTCCGTCTCCCGCGCGCTCAGCGCCGCCGACGGCGTCCGCATCCGCTCCAGGAGCCGGTCCGCCACCGCCGCCGCCAGCGCCGTCCGCCCCTGCGCGGCCGAGCGGACGGCCCGGGCCAGCTCCTCCGGCGGCGCGTCCTTCAGCAGGTACCCGGTGGCCCCGGCCTCCAGCGCGGGCAGGGTGTCCGCGTCGCTGTCGTAGGTGGTGACGATCAGCACCCGGGGCGCCGCCGCCCGGGCCGTGATCGCGGCGGTGGCCTGGGCGCCGTTCATCGCCGAGCCCGGCCCGAACTGCAGGTCCATCAGCACGACGTCCACCTCGACCTCCGCCGCCAGCTGCACGGCCCGTTCGGCGGTGGCGGCCTCGGCGACGACGACGAAGTCCCGCTCGCTCTCCAGGACGGCCCGCAGCCCGGCCCGGACCACCGGGTGGTCGTCGGCGAGCAGCAGGCGGATCACGGCGTCGGTCACGGGGAGTCCTCGGTGGCGGGGGCGACGGGCAGCAGTACGGCGAGCGCCGTCCCCTCTCCCGGGGCGGACTCCACGGCGAAGGTACCGCCCAGCGCCCGCGCCCTGGCCCGCATGGACGGCAGGCCGAAGCCGCCGTCCCCGCCGGCGTCGGCGGCTGCCCGCGCCGGGTCGAAACCCGCCCCGTCGTCGAACACGTCCAGCGCGACCTCGCCCTCCATGTAGCTGAGCGTCACCTCGGCGTGCGAGGCCTTCGCGTGCCGCACCGTGTTGCCCA
Source organism: Kitasatospora sp. NPDC005751 (assembly GCF_040630835.1). Taxonomy (NCBI): domain Bacteria; kingdom Bacillati; phylum Actinomycetota; class Actinomycetes; order Kitasatosporales; family Streptomycetaceae; genus Kitasatospora; species Kitasatospora sp. NPDC005751. Next base: position 43,461 of record NZ_JBEXYC010000022.1, on the reverse strand, counting down.
GGGCGGACTGCGCGATCCGCAGCAGCGCGACCTCGTGCGGCACCGGCAGCCGCACCGGGTCGCCCGAGACGTGCAGCCGGACGGGCAGGCCGGCGTGCGCGGTCGTGGTGGCGCAGAGCCGTTCGAGGGCGCCGGCCAGCGAGCCGCTCTCCAGATCGGGCGGGGTCAGCGCGCGGACGAAGCGGCGGGCCTCGGCGAGGTTGTCCTGGGCCGCCCGACGGGCCTGTTCGACGTAGTCGGCGGCGGCCTCGGTCCGGTCGGGCAGGGCCCGCTGGGCGGCCCGCAGCAGCAGCTGGATGCTGGACAGGCTCTGGGCGAGGGTGTCGTGGATCTCCCGGGCCAGCCGTTCGCGCTCGGCCAGCACACCGGCGGTGTGGTGGGCGGCGTCGAGGCCGGCCCGGGCGGCGGTGAGCTCGTCGATCAGCCGGCGGCGCTCCTCGCTCTCCCGGTAGAGCGCCTGGTAGCCGAAGACGGTGACGACGGCGACGGCCGCACCGAGCGTGGGCCCGATCGCCGCGGCGAAGCCGACGGTGTGCTGGTGCCAGGACCACGCGACGACCGCGGTGACGGCGGTGACGGCGACGGCCACCAGCCCGCCCCGGCGGCCGAGCAGGTGCAGCTCCAGGAAGTACAGCGGGAAGGCGAGCCAGACGCCGTCCTGGGTGGTGGTCAGCACTCCCACCCAGGTCACACCGAGCACGGCCAGCCAGAGGACGGTGGACCACCGCGACCGCCGGACGGCCCCGACCAGCGGCCCGGCCGCGTACACCGCGGCCATCGCGGTACCGGCGGCGACGACGGCCGCCGGCTCGGCGCCGCGGCCGACCACGGCACGGGCCACGGCGAGTGCGAGCAGGCCCGCCACCAGCAGGTGCAGGCAGACCTGGAGCACGCGGGCGACGGGGGTGGTTCGAGGTCGTTCGGTCGCCATCCGTCCAGCCTAGGGTCCGTGCCGCCCGGACGGATCAATCAAAAGGTTGAACTCCGCCTCTCCCCTTCGATGCCGAGGTTCCAATCCCGCGCGCGATGCCCCACGGCCCCCTTCCGCGGGACGGTGGTGAGCGTCGCCGCCGCTGCGCAAGCCGCGGCGGACCCGAGGAAGAGGAGAGCCCGGACGTGTTCGTCGCCTGGAGGGACCTGCGGTTCGCGAAGGGGCGGTTCGCCCTGATGGGAACCGTCGTCGTACTGATCACCGTACTGGTCGGCCTGCTGTCCGGCCTGACGGCCGGGCTCGGCCGGCAGAACGTCTCGGCGATCACCGGCCTGCCCGCCGACCACCTCGCCTTCGCCGTCCCCGCCGACGGGCAGCGGCTCTCCTTCACCGACTCCCAGGTCACCCCCGAGCAGTGGCAGGGCTGGGCGCGGGCCCCCGGGGTCACGGCCGCGCAACCGCTCGGGATCACCACCACCAAGGCCGCCGCCGGGCAGCGCACCACCGCGCTCTCCGCCTTCGGCGTACCGGACGGCTCGCCGCTGGCCCCCCGGGGCGATGCGGTCGGCCCCGGCCGGGCCGTGCTGTCGCAGGCCGCCGCCGAGGAGCTCGGCGGTCTGCGTCCCGGCGCGGCCTTCACCCTGGCGGGCCGCCCGCTCCAGGTCGCGGCGGTGGCCGGCGACGCCTCCTTCAGCCACACCCCGGTCGTCTGGACCAGCCTCACCGACTGGCAGGCGGTCGCCCCGGGCGGCGCCGGGCACGCCACGGTGATCGCCCTGACCACGGCCCCCGGCGCGGACCTCGGCACGGCGGACGCCCGGTACGGCACCGAGACCCGGAGCCGGGCGGACGCGCTCGCCGCGATCGGCTCCTACACCTCGGAGAACGGCTCGCTGCAACTGATGCGCGGCTTCCTGTTCGCCATCTCGGCGCTGGTGATCGGCGCCTTCTTCACCGTCTGGACGATCCAGCGCAGCGGCGACGTCGCGGTGCTGAAGGCACTCGGCGCCTCCACCCGCTACCTGCTCACGGACGCGCTCGGCCAGGCGGTTCTGCTGCTGGTGCTGGGCACGGCCGCCGGCACCGCGATCGCGGTCGGGGCCGGCACCCTGCTCGGCTCGGCGGTGCCGTTCGTCCTGGACGCCCCGACCGTCCTCGTCCCGGCCGTCGTGATGATCGCGCTCGGCGCGGTCGGCGCGGCCCTGTCCATCCGCCGGATCACCTCCGTCGACCCGCTGACCGCCCTGGGGAGTGCCCGATGAGCCTGCACCTCGACCGCGTGACCCTCACCTACCCGGACGGCGAGGGCCGGCTGACCGCGCTGGACGACGTCTCGCTGACCGTGCCGAAGGGCTCGATCACCGCGGTGGTCGGCCCGTCCGGCTCCGGCAAGTCCAGCCTGCTGGCGGTCGCCGCCACGCTGACCGCCCCGGACACCGGCCGGGTGGTGGTGGACGGCGTCGAGACCACCGGACTGAACCGCGCCGAGCTGACGGCGCTGCGTCGCGGCCGGATCGGCGTCGTCTTCCAGCAGGCCAACCTGCTGCCCTCGCTCACCGCCGCCGAACAGCTCCAGGTGATGGCCCACCTCGACGGCCGCTCCCCGCGCGGCGCCCTCCCCCGCGCGCTGGAGCTCCTGGCCGCCGTCGGACTGCGCGACCAGGCGGCGCGCCGACCGCACCAGCTCTCCGGCGGTCAGCGCCAGCGCGTCAACATCGCCCGCGCCCTGATGAACGACCCGACGGTGCTGCTGGTCGACGAGCCCACCAGCGCGCTGGACCACGAGCGCGGCGCCGCCGTGATCGACCTGATCACCGAACTCACCCACCGCCGCGCCACCGCCACCGTGCTGGTCACCCACGACCGGGCCCACCTCACGGCCGTCGACCGCGTCGCCGAGGTCCATGACGGCCGGCTCACGGTGCCGGCGGCGGTGTGAGCTACTTCTGGGGCCCCAGCATCCCGTCCACCGAGAAGGTCACCGCCGCCCCGATCGACCCCGGCAGCGTGAACGACTGCCCGGGACGGTGGACGGCGTGCACCCGGTACTCGCCGTCCCGCGGGTCGGTCAGCACCAATACCCGCCCGTTCGTCCGGTCGACGATCACATAGACGGGGATGCCTGCGGACGCGTAGGCGGAAGGCTTCTTCTTCAGATCGTCACTCAGGTTCGAGGAGGTGACCTCCAGCACGAGCCGGAAGACCCCGGGGTCGTAGCTGTTGCGATCGACCAGATGGTCGGCGTAGTCCGCGTCGACCACAGACAGATCGGGGATGGCGAAGTCAGACGGACCGTCCGGCAGCCAGAGGCCCATCCCCTGGATGACGCGGGTCGTCTCCCCGTGAAGGCCCGCCAGGAGGAGCGGAATGCTGATGCTCGTCAGGGCATCGCCGTGCTGGCCATTGGGCGGCGGCGTCACTGTGATCTGACCCCCGATGATCTCGACTCGGTGCCCCACCAGCTGATTGGAGATCAGCTCAGCGGCTTCGAGCAGCGTCAGCTGCTCACCGGGTTCTTCCACTGTTGCGGCGGACATGGAGTTCCTCCTGACTGCCGAATGTCGAGAACATCATCGTAGAGCGCCTGCCCCGCCCGCCGCCCGATCGTCGGTGTTCACCCGAACGAGCGGCCCGGGGCCCTTACCGGGCCCGCAGCCGCAGGGCCGGGCGGGCCTCCTCCTCCGCCTCCTCCTGGCCGGCCGCCCAGAGCGAGCGGACGTGGCCGAGGTGGCGGGACATGCAGGCCTCGGCGGCCTCCGCGTCGCCGGAGAGCATCAGGTCGAGCAGCTCCAGGTGCTCCTCGGCGGAGGAGACCAGCTCGCCGCGCTGGTCGAGGCGGTTCAGGCCGTAGAGCCGGGAGCGCTTGCGCAGGTCCCCGACGACCTCCACCAGGCGGGCGTTGCCGGCCAGGCCGAGCAGGTCGAGGTGGAACTGGCGGTCCGCCTCCAGGTAGCCGATCAGGTCGTGCTTGCGGGCGGCGGCCACGATCGCCTCCGCCTGCGGACGCAGCGCCTCCAGCTGCTCGGCGGTGGCGGTGCGGGTGACCCGGCCGACGGTCGGGACCTCGATCAGGGCGCGGATCTCGGTGAAGTCGTCGAGGTCGCGTTCGGTCAGCTCGGTGACCCGGAAGCCCTTGTTGCGGACGGCCTCGACCAGACCCTCCCGGGCGAGGTCGAGCATCGCCTCGCGGACGGGGGTGGCGGAGACGCCGAAGTCGGCGGCGAGCGCGGGCGCGGAGTACACCACGCCGGGGCGCAGCTCGCCGGAGATCAGTGCGGCACGGAGGGCGTGGGCGACCTGGTCGCGCAGCCGCTCCTGCACGGAGATCAGGGTGCGGGCTTTGAGGTCGGCCATGGTGTTCCTCCGGATGGGTCGCAGAACACCAGCGTACAATGTCACGTTACGTTGAGTGTGCAACATTTCGTGATTCGGACAGCCGGCGGCGGCCGCGTCCCGGCGGGCCCATCGTGGCAGTGGCCGCCGCCCGTCGCAACGGTCGGCGGCCACCCCGCCGGAGGACCCCCGCCCCCGCCGGGCTCAGCCCCGGCGGTGGACCTCCGCCGCGACGGCGAGGTCCTGCCAGGCCATCCCGACGCTCTTGAAGAACCGCGGCCGGTCGCTCGGCACCGGCACCTCGCCGCGCACCAGTTCGGCCAGGTTCCAGAGCGGACCGGCGCCGGTGACCCCCGCCATCAGCAGGTCCCCCGCCTCCCGCAGCGCGGCCGCCCGCGCCTCCACGTAGAGCTCGGCCCGGCCCACCAGCACCGCGTCCACCTCCCGCGCGTCCGGCTCGTGCGAGCCGACCGCGGCCACCGCCGCGTGGTCGGGCACCAGCGCGCCGTCGAACAGCGGCGTGCGCGCGGTGGTGCAGCAGACCACCAGGTCCGCCTCGGCCACCGCGGCGGCCGTGCCCACCGCGGCCGCGAGCCCGAGCCGGCGCGCGTACCCGGCCAGCGCCTCGGCGGGCGCCTCGCTGCGGGCCACCACGGTGACCCTGGTCAGCGGCCGGACGGCGAGCAGCGCGTCCAGGTGCCCGTACGCCTGCGGGCCGGCCCCGAACAGGACCAGGTGCGCGGCGTCCGGCGCGGCGAGGCGCCGCAGCGCGACGGCGGTGACGGCGGGCGTGCGCAGCGTGGTGAGCGCCGCGCCGTCGAGCAGGGCGACGGGCCGCAGGGTCGGGCCGTCCAGCAGCAGGTAGCTGCCCGTGATCCGGGGCAGGCCGAGGGCGGCGTTCCCGGGGGCCACCCCGGCGATCTTCACCCCGGCGTACTCGGCCGTGGCCGCCGGCATCAGCAGCAGTTCACCCGCCGGCACCGGTACCGCCGACCGGGCGGGCCCGGCCTCCGGGTCGAGGCCGGCCAGCAGCACCCGCTCGATCGCCTCGGCGGCCCGGGCCGGGCCCAACGAGCCGACCGCGCCCGGCCCGACGACGTGGACCGGTCCGGCCTCGGAAACGGGCCCAGCTTCGGAAACCGGCCCGGCCGCGCCCGGCCGGTCGGAGCCCGGCGCGACGCGCTGGAGCGGCTCAGCCGCCGCGCCGGGCAGCAGGAGGGGTTCGGGACGGCGGGCGGTCACAGCAGGAACCCCGTCCCCAGCGTGTCGGCCGGGTCGAGCAGGAAGGTGTGCTCGCCGGTGCGGTGGGCGGTGCCGGTGACCTCGGTGACCACACCGGCGCCGAGCGGGTCGCCGCCGGGCAGCACCCGGCCGGTGAACACCGTCCCGATCAGCGACTCGTGGCGCAGTTCCCCGCCCGGGGCCAGCCGCCCCTCGGCGGCGAGCACGGCGAGGCGCGCCGACGTCCCGGAGCCGCACGGCGAGCGGTCGATCTGGCCGTCCGCGAAGACGGTGACGTTGCGCTGGACGGGCCCGGCCGGGCCCTCGGGCAGCTCGTCGTGGAGGATCACCCCGTAGACCCCCGAGAGCCGCGGGTCGGTCGGGTGCCGGACGGCCGGCGAGTCGGCCAGGGCGGCCCGGATCTCCCGCCCGACGGCGGTGAGTTCGGGCAGCAGCCCGGGCTCGACGGCGAGCCCCAGCGCGGCCGCCGGCACGCTGGCGTAGCAGGCGCCCGCGTGCGCGACGGCCACCTCCACGGTGCCGCGCGAGGTCCGCACCGCCAGCTTCGGCGCGCTGACGACGGCCGGTACGTTGCGGAAGGTCACCCCGGTGGTCCGCCCGCCGACGCGGTGCACGGCGGCGGTGACCCGCCCGGACGGCACGTCGATCCGCACCCGGGCCACCCCGTCGTCCGGGGCCCGGACCAGCCCCGAGTCCACCGCCCAGGCGCCGAGCGCGATGGTGCCGTGGCCGCAGGCGGTGGAGTAGCCGTCCTTGTGCCAGAAGAGCACGCCGAGGTGCGCCTCGTCGTCGTCCGGCGGCACCAGGAAGCCGCCGTACATCCCGGCGTGCCCGCGCGGCTCCCGGACGAGCAGTCGCCGCACCTCGTCGAGCGGGCCCGGCCGGGGCGCGGTGGCCGTGCCGCCCGCGCCGATCGCGACGGCCCGCCGCTCGGCTACGCTGTCCCCGGGCACGCCGGGGGCGCCGCCGACGACGATCCGGAACGGCTCGCCGGCGCAGTGGTAGTCCACGGCGCTGACCCGCATCACGCGCCACCGGCCGGGAGGACGCTGACGGTACGGCTCGCGGTGTAGAAGTCGAGCGCGGCCGCGCCCTGTTCGCGCTCGCCGTGGCTCGCGCCCTTCGCGCCACCGAACGGCAGGTGGAAGTCGACGCCGCTGGAGGGCGCGTTGATCCGGATCATGCCCGCGTCCAGCCGGTCCGCGGCGGCCAGCGCCACGTCCAGGCTGCGGCTGTGCACCGAGGTGGCCAGCGAGTGCGGGGTGTCGTTGGCGAGCGCGATCGCCTCGTCCAGGTCCGCGGCCGCCAGCAGGACGGCCACCGGTCCGAAGAACTCCTCGCGCCGCAGCGGGTGTTCGGCCGGCACGTCGGCGAGCAGGGTCGGCTCGACGTACCAGCCGGGCCGCTCCGGGACGCCCCCGCCGGTGAGCACGGTGGCCCCGGCGGCGCGGGCGGACTCGACGGCGCCGGTGAGCCGGTCCCGGGCGGCGGCCGAGATGACCGGCCCGCAGGCCGCGTCGTCGACCAGGCCGAGCGCCTTCACCAGGGCGGCGCGCAGCGGCTCGTGGGCCGCGCCGACGGCGATCACCCGGCTGGTGGCGGTGCACTTCTGCCCGGCGTACCCGGCGATGGCGGCCGCCAGGTGGGCGGCGGCCTGCTCGGGGTCGGCGTCCGGCAGCACCAGGGCCGCGTTGAGGCCGCCCAGCTCGGCCTGGACCGGGACGCCGCGCTCGGTGGCGGCCCGCACCACGGCCCGCCCGACGCCCGTCGAGCCGGTGAACGACACCACGTCCGCCGTGTCGACCAGCGCCGCGCCCTCCTCCGCCCCGCCCGGCAGCACGGTGAACACGCCCTCCGGCAGACCCGCCGCCGAGGCCAGCTCCGCCAGCCGCAGCGCGCAGGCGGTGGCCTCCGGCGCGGGCTTGAGCGCCACGGTGTTGCCGACCGCCAGCGCCGGCGCGGCCTTCCAGGCCGGGATCGCCAGCGGGAAGTTCCACGGCGTGATCAGCCCGGCCACCCCGTAGGGGCGGCGGCGGGTGAGCAGCAGGCCCTCGCCGGCGGCGGTCTCGTGGACGGCGCCGGCGGGCGCGTACGGCGCCTGCGCGTAGTAGCGCAGGATCGCCGCGGTGCGGCCGACCTCGCCGCGCGCCTCGGCCACCGGCTTGCCGACCTCGCGGACGATCAGCGCCGTCAGCTCCTCGGCGTGCTCCTCGACCGCCCCGGCGAACCGGGTGAGCGCGGCCGAGCGCGCGGCGGCCCCGGCGGCGAGCCAGCCGGGCTGCGCGGCCCGGGCCCGTCCGACGGCGGCCCGGACGGCCTCGGCACCGGGCGCGTCGACCTCGGCCACGAGGTCCTCGGGATCGGCGGGGTTGTACGAAAGGATCGTCACAGCAGGCAGCCCTTCGGGGTGTTCAGGCGGTTCAGAGCAGGAACCCGGCCGGGAACGGGTCGCTCGGGTCGAGGAAGTACTGGGCGGTGCCGGTGATCCAGGCCCGGCCGGTGACGGTCGGCACCACGGCGGGCCGTCCGGCCACCTCGGTCTCCTCGACCAGGCGGCCGGTGAAGGTCGTCCCGATGAAGGAGTCGTTGCGGAAGTCCCGCCCGAGCGGGAGTTCGCCCCGGGCGTGCAGCTGGGCCATCCGCGCGGAGGTGCCGGTGCCGCACGGCGAGCGGTCGAACCAGCCGGGGTGGATGGCCATCGCGTGCCGGGAGTGCTCGGCGGTGGAGCCGGGCGCGAGCAGTTGGACGTGGTGGCAGCTGTGGATCGACGGGTCCTCGGGGTGCACCGGCCGGTCCGGGCCGCCGTTGACGGCCTCCATCAGGGCGAGTCCGGCGTCCAGGATGTCCTGCTTGCGCTCGCGCTCGAACGGCAGCCCGAACTCGGCGAGCGGCAGGATCGCGTAGAAGTTGCCGCCGTACGCGAGGTCGTAGCCGACCGTGCCGTACCCGGGCACCTCGATCTTGCGGTCCAGGGCGACCGCGTACGAGGGCACGTTGCGGATGGTCACCGCGGTGGCGGCGCCGTCCTCGACCCGCACGTCGGCGGTCACCAGCCCGGCCGGGGTGTCCAGCCGCACGGTGGTGACCGGCTCGACCACCGGCACCATGCCGGTCTCGACCAGGACGGTGGCCACGCCGATGGTGCCGTGGCCGCACATCGGCAGCAGGCCGGAGACCTCGATGTAGAGCACCCCGAAGTCGGCGTCCGGGCGGGTCGGCGGCTGGAGGACGGCGCCGCTCATCGCGGCGTGGCCGCGCGGCTCGTACATCAGCAGCGTCCGGAAGTGGTCGAGGTGCTGCTGGAAGTGCACCCGGCGCTCGGCCATGGTGGCACCGGGGATGACACCGAAGCCGCCGGTGACGACCCGGGTCGGCATGCCCTCGGTGTGCGAGTCGACGGCGTGGAACACGTGGCGGCTGCGCATCTGGTGGCGACTCCCGTCGGGGGTGGGTGGGGTGGTGGGCCGGGCCGGCTGCCCCAGCAGCCGGCCGCACCCGGTGGCAGCGGGGGTCGGTTACCCGAGCCCCTCGGCCAGCGCCTTCTCGGTGGCCGCGCGGACGGCCGCCTCGATCTCCGGGCCGAGCGGCAGCCGCGGCTCGCGGGTGGGACCGCCGGGGCGGCCGACGATGTCCATCGAGAGCTTGATCGCCTGGACGAACTCGGTCTTGGAGTCCCAGCGCAGCAGCGGGTGCAGGGCCTTGTAGAGCGGCAGCGCGACGTCCAGGTCGTGGGCGACGGCGGCCTGGTACAGGGCGACGCTCGCGGCCGGCAGGGCGTTCGGGTACCCGGCGATCCAGCCGACCGCGCCGGCCAGGGCCAGCTCCAGCAGCACGTCGTCGGCGCCGATCAGCAGGTCGAGCCCGGGGGCCAGCTCGGCGATCTCGTACGCCCGGCGGACGTCGCCGCTGAACTCCTTGACGGCGACGATCGAGCCCTCGCCGTGCAGCCGCGCCAGCAGCGCGGGGACGAGGTCGACCTTGGTGTCGTACGGGTTGTTGTAGGCGACGACCGGCAGGCCGGCCTTGGCCACCTCGGCGTAGTGGGCCCGGACGGCGTCGTGGTCGGCGCGGTAGGCGTTCGGCGGCAGCAGCAGGACGGAGCCGGCGCCCGCCTCGGCGGCCTGCTCGGTCCAGCGGCGGGACTCGGCACTGCCGTACGCGGCCACCCCGGGCATCACCCGGGAGCCGTCGCCGGCCGCCTCGACGGCGACCTCGACGACCTTGGCCCGCTCCTCGGCGGTGAGCGTCTGGTACTCCCCCAGGGAGCCGTTGGGGACGACGCCGTCGCAGCCCGAGTCGATCAGCCAGCGGACGTGCTCGGCGTAGGCGTCGTAGTCGACGGAGTGGTCCGGGCGCAGCGGGATCGTGGTGGCGACCATGATGCCGCGCCAGGGACGGGTGGTGTCGTGCGGGGTGTGGGACACAGCTGACTCCTTGGTGAGGTGTGACATTTTATTAGACGTCGCAGGCGGAGACAAGAGCCCCGCGCCACGTGTTCAGGAGGCCGGCGGACCGGCCGCGAGCTGCGAGAGCGGGACGGGGCAGGACAGCGGGCGGCTGTCCGCCCGCGACTCGCCGGCGCCGGAGAGGCAGGCCACCGCCGGACCGCACATCCGGCCCTGGCACCAGCCCATCCCGGCCCGGGTGAGCAGCTTGACGGTCCGCGCGTCGCCCGCGCCGAGCTCCTCCACCGCCTCGGTGATCCGGGCCACCGGCACCTCCTCGCAGCGGCAGACGTCGGTGTCCGGGCGCAGCCACCCCGTCCAGCCGGCGCCGGGCCGGTGCGCCGCCGCCATCAGCTCGGCGAAGGCGCGCAGCCGGGCACGGCGGCGCAGCAGCGCCGTCGGGGCCGGCGCCCCGGCGACCGCGTTGGCCGCCAGCTCCCCCTCGGCGATCGCCAGGTCGGCGCCGCCGACCCCGCAGGTCTCGCCGGCCGCCCAGAGGCCGGGGAGGGTGGTCCGCAACCGGGCGTCCACCGCGAGGGCCACGGCCCCGTCGGGTGTCGTCCTGGTCGCGGCGCCCAGCTCGGTTGCCAGCTCGATCTGCGGCAGCAGCCCGTGGCCGACGGCGAGCGCGTCGCAGGCGATCCGGCACTCGGTGCCGGGCACCGGCCGCCAGTCGGCGTCCAGCCGGGCGACGGTGACGGCCGTGACCCGGTCGGTGCCGTGCGCCTCGACGACGGCGCTGCGCCGGCGCAGCCGGACGCCGTGGCGCAGCAGCGCGGCGCCGTGGCCGGCGCCCTCGACGAGCTTGGCCGGGACGGCGGCCAGCACGTCGGGGCGCCGCGCGTAACCGAGATAGCCGGTGGCCTCGACCACCTCGGGCACCTCGGCCCCGGCGGTGACCAGCGAGGACGCCGCCGCGAGCAGCAGCGGCCCGCTGCCGGCCACCACGATCCTCCGGCCCGGCAGCACCAGGCCCGCCTTGAGCATGGCCTGCGCCCCACCGGCGGTGACCACCCCGGGCAGCGTCCAGCCCGGGAACGGCAGCTGCCGCTCGTACGCACCGGTGGCCAGCAGGACGGCGGCGGCCCGGACGGTGGCCCGCTCGCCGGCGGCCGGCCCGAGGGTGGCGTGCACCGCCCAGCCGGTGTCGGCCGGGCGCTCCAGGGCCCAGACCTGGTGACCGCCCAGGAGGTCCACCCGGCCGGTGCGGCGGTGCGCCGCGAGCCGGTCGGCCAGCCCGGTGTAGACGGACCAGCCGTGGTGCAGCCGGTCGGGCCGGGTGGCGCCCAGCCCGGGCGCGGGGTGGCGGTAGTACTGGCCGCCGGTGCGCGGGCCGGCGTCGAGCAGGGCGCAGCGCAGGCCGAGGTCGGCGGCGGCCACGGCCGCGGCGAGGCCCGCCGGGCCCGCACCGATCACGGCGAGGTCGTAACCGCCCCGCTCGGCGGGCCCGGACGCCGCGGACAGCCCGGACGGCTCGGACGGCTCGGACGCTTCGGACGGTTCAGACGGCGAGGTCGGCACGGCCGTTGCCCTCCTGGGTGGTGACGACGGTACCGGGCTCGGCCGGCACCAGACAGGTGCGCTGGTTGGGGCGGCCGTCCACGACGGCCAGGCAGTCGAAGCAGGCGCCGATCCCGCAGAACGCCCCGCGCGGCCTGCCGCCGACCCGGGTGGTGCGCCAGGCCAGCACGCCGTCCGCCCAGAGCGCGGCGGCGATCGACTGGCCGGGCAGGGCCGGCACCGGCCGGCCGTCGAAGTCGATGGTGTGGGCGGGCCCCGGCTCCGCCCCGACCAGCGCGGCCGGGGTCCGGCGTCGCATCGGCGGGTTCATCCGCGCGTTCTCCATTCCGAAGTTCCTCTGATCCGCCCGCGCGGTCCTGCGCCGCGCGGCCGCCCCACCCGGCCCGTCCATCCCTGAGCCCGTGCGCCCGTCCGTCCGCGGACGGGCTCACGCCCCGGCCGGGAAGCGGTCCGCCCGGAACGGCGCGAGGTCCAGCTCCGGCCGCTTGCCGGTGAGCTGCTCGCTGATCAGCAGCCCGGTCGCCGGGGCGAGCCCGATGCCCGCCCCTTCGTGGCCGCAGGCGTGATGGAGCCCCGGCACCCTCGGGTCGGCGCCGATCGCGGGCAGGTGGTCCGGCAGGTACGGGCGGAACCCCCGGTAGGCGCGGACCACGCTGACGTCGGCGAGCACCGGGAAGAGCGCGGCGGCCTGCGCGGCGAGCCGGTGCAGCACCTCCACCGAGAGGGTCCGGTCGAAGCCGACCCGCTCCCGGCTGGCGCCGATCAGCACCGGACCGCCGGGGGTGCCCTCGACCACCGCCGAGGTCTGCAATGCGGCCGAACCGCTGGCCACGTCCGCGACGTAGTCGGCCGCGTAGACCTTGCGCCGGACGATCCGCGGCAGCGGCTCGGTCACCAGGACGAAGCCCCGGCGGGGCAGCACCGGCAGGTGCACGCCGGCCAGCGCGGCCAGCTCGCCGCCCCAGGTGCCGGCGGCGTTGATCACGGCCGGCGCCGCCAGCCGGCGCCGGTCGGTGACGACGCCGCGTACGGCGCCGTCCGGCCCGGTGGTCACCGCCCGGACGGTCTCGCCGGTGTGCAGGACCGCGCCCGCGCGGCGGGCGGCGCGCAGCAGGTGCGCGGCGGCCAGGGCGGGCTGGACCTGGGCGTCCTGGGGGTAGCGGAACCCGCCGGCCAGCCCGGGGGCGAGGTGCGGTTCGAGTTCGCGCAGCCGCTCGCCGGGGATCTCCTCGGCGGTGACGCCGACCGTCCCCTGCTCGGCGGCGAAGGCGCGCAGGGCGTCCTGGCGGGCCGGGGTGTCGGCGACCACCAGCCCGCCCTTGGGCTCGTACTCGACGGCGGCGCCGAGCTCCTCGGCGAGCTCGCGCCAGAGCCGGGTGGACAGCAGCGCGAGGTCGAGTTCCGGCCCGGGCTCCTTGTCGGAGACCAGCAGATTGCCCTCACCGGCGCCGGTGGTGCCACCGGCGACCGGGCCCCGGTCGATGACGGCGACGGCGAGCCCGGCGCGGGCGGCGTAGTAGGCGCAGGCGGCACCGACCACGCCGGCGCCGACCACGACGACATCCAGGGGAGGTCTCTGAGGCGTGGACACCGCAGTAATATGTCACATGCCATCGTGCCTGCCAAGAGCGCCCCGCCGACCGGTCGGCTCCGGGCCGAGAGGCCGGCCCCGGAACCCCCGTGCATGGGCCCCACCGGCGGCTTCCCCGACGACGGGGCCCATGCGAAAGACCCCGGCCCCACCGGGGAACGGCGGGGCCGGGGTCTTTCGAGGCGGGTCACCCCATCACGTGATGTCGTCCATCTGCTCGTGCCGGGCGGCCGGCACCGGCGCCGGGATCACCGGCGCGCCGGAGGCCTCGACGGCCTCCGTGCCCTCCACCGGCTGCACCGAGAGGTCCAGGTGCGAGGCCTCCTCGTCGTCCAGCCCGAGGTCCGGGTTGCGACGGGCCTTGCGCCGGTCGTTCACGATGGCGATCGCGACCGCGACGAAGTACAGCGCCCAGATCGGCGCGGCCAGCACCAGCATGCTGACGGGCTCGGCGCTCGGCGTCGCGAAGGCGGCGAAGACGGTGATCCCCAGCACCATGCCGCGCCACCACCCGAGCAGCCGCTTGCCGGTGACCATGCCGACCATGTTCAGCATCACCAGCAGCAGCGGGAACTCGAAGGCGAGGCCGAAGACCAGCACCATCCGGGTCGCGATGTCGAGGTAGTCCTCGGGCGGCAGGATCGGCGTGGTGTTGTTCGGGGTGAACGAGATCAGTACGTCGACCGTGGTCGGCAGCACCAGGATGGCGCAGGTCACGCCGGCCAGGAACAGCGGCGCCCCGCAGGCCATGAAGATGATCGTGTACTTCTTCTCGTGCCGGTGCAGACCCGGCGCGACGAAGGCCCAGACCTGGTAGAGCCAGACCGGCACGGCCGCGACCACACCGGCCGTCAGCGACACCTTGAGCATCCAGGTGAAACCGGCGGTCAGACCGATGTTGGAGACCTGGGCACACTTGCCGTGGTACTGGTCGGCGGTCTCCACGGTGCAGTGCGGCAGCGGCTTCAGCAGGAAGTCCTCGAGCTGCTTGTGGTAGATCGCAGCGACGATCGTGATGACCACGATCGCCAGGACCGACTTGACCACCCGGTTCCGCAGTTCCCGCAGGTGGTCGGCGAGGGCCATCCGCCCCTCAGGATCCTTGGACGTCTTCGACGCCTTCGAGAGCTTGCTCAACCCCGGTCCTCAACTCGTGCGTCGAGCCCCGCCGGTCGACGGGCCTCAGTAGTCGCTTGCGTCACGTGCACCACGTGCGCCGCGGACCGCTCAACGCGGGCCGCCACCGTCCGTTCCCGTCCCGGTGGGCTGGTCGGCCACCGGCCGGGCCGTCCCGGACGCCCCCGGCGCGGCCTGGATCGTCTTCGCGGGGTCGGCCGCGACGGCGGGCGCCGGCTGGGGCGGCGCGCTCTCGTCCGCCGCACCGTCCGAACGCATCGCCTTGGTCTCGCTCTTCAGGATCCGCATGGACTGGCCGAGCGAGCGCGCCAGGTCGGGCAGCCGCTTGGCGCCGAAGAGCAGAATGGCAAGAACCACGATCACCAGGATCGCGGTCGGCGAGATCCGCATGTTCGACCACCTTCAGTCATGGCGGCACACCGGCAGGCCACCGCTGCGGGGATGGTAACCGCTGCGAGTGACGCCCTGACGACGGCCGCCCGAACAGGACAGCGGCCCCCGTCGCACTTCAGGAGCCTGCTGAGAGCGTAACCCGCCCGAACCTCCGGGCAGCAGCCCCCGTACCCCCGAAGTCCTCGCGACGGTCAACCGTTACCGGCCGCCCGCCCGGGCCGGTCGGCCGCTCAGCGGCCCGGAACCGCCGCGGCGAGGTCGCCGGCCGCCTCGGCCAGCGCCCGGGAGGCGGTGTCCACTCCCTTGGCCAGCGTCCGCACGTCCAGCCAGAGCCGGATCGCGAGGACACCGAGGACCAGCAGACCGGCGGTGGCGAGCAGGACGGCGGCGACGAGCATCCAGGACATGGCCCCCACCCTATCCGCCGGCTTCGGCCCGACCCGTCCCGCCCGACGGCAGGACGGCCCCCGCCGCACCCGGCCCCCCGGCCGGGACGAGACGCATCGTCCGCACCCCGGCGCCGGTCAGCGCCGACACGATCTTCTCCCCCGCCTGCTTACGGACCGAGGCGCCGCAGAGCGGGCAGCCGAAGCTGTAGTGCGCCTGGGCCGGCGTCCGGCCCAGCGTGAGGCGGAACTCCTCGGCGGGCAGCTCCACCTTCTCCCGGCACTCCGAGCAGTAGACCTTGAATCTGGTACCCGGCTCCACGGCTCAGACCTGCCCCTCCCCGTAGCCGACCAGCGCCTCCAGCGCCGCCGACCGCGCCTGCTCGGCGAGCGCCGGCGGCGAGACGATCCGCCCGTCCCGGCCGAGCCGCAGCGCCAGCGGGCGCAGCTGGGACGGGTCGGCGCTGCGCAGGGTGATCCGCAGCCCGCCGTCGGGCAGTTCCTCGGCCCGGTCGTGGGTGTAGTACTCGGCCACCCAGCGCCCGCCGGAGGACACCTCGACCACCACCTCGGGGTCGGTCGCGGACGGGTTGACCAGCCCGCCCGAGAGGTCGCGCGGCTCCCGCTTGGGCGGGTCGGAGGGGATGTCCAGCACCTTGATCTCGGCGACCCGGTCGAGCCGGAACATCCGGTGGTCCTCGGAGGTCCGGCACCAGGCCTCCAGGTAGGTGTGGCCCTCGGTGAGCAGCCGGATCGGGTCGACCTCGCGCTCGGTCATGCCGCCGCGCCCGTGCGAGTAGTACCGCAGCCAGAGCCGCCGGCCCTCGCTCAGCGCACGGTCGATGTCCGCGAAGACGTGGCTCTCCGCCTCGAAGGTGACACCGACCCGGGCGCTGCCCTCGGCGCTGTCCCCGGCGGCGTTCTCGATCTTGGCGACGGCCCGGGTGAGCGCCTCCCGGTCACCGGCCCGCAGACCGGGCAGGCCCGCCACCGCGCGGGCGGCGACCAGCAGCGCGGTCGCCTCGTCCGCGGCCAGCCGCAGCGGCTGGGCGACGTCGTCGACGTTGTGCCACCAGATCCGCTCGCCGTCGGTGTCGATGTCGAGCAGGTCACCGCCGCGGAAGCTGGTGCCGCACATCGGCAGCACGTTGAGGTCGCCGATCAGCTCGCGCTCGGTGATCCCGAAGGCCCGGGCCACCTCGGCGACCTCGGCGCCGGGCCGCTCGCGCAGGTAGGTGACCAGCGAGAGCATCCGCCGGGTCTGGTCGATCGCGTTGCTCATGCCCGCACTCCTTCAGCACTCTCCACCGCGGCGCCCTCGGCGCCACCCGCCCCGGCCACCGCGCGCAGCCGCTCGATCACGTCGGCGCGCAACTCCTCGGGGCCGATCACCAGCACGTCCGGCCCGAACTCGGCGAGGTCGGCGCCGAGCCCGTTGCCGTACGGGATCTCCAGCTCGTCCCAGCCCTCGTCGGCCGCGGACTGCGGCCGGGTGCTCAGCGCCTTGGTGCGCAGCGGGAAGCCGGCACCGCGGCGGACCCTGACGACCGCCGTCGCGGTGGCGCCCTCACCGGCGAACTTGGCGACCGTGGCGCGGACGTCGACGTGCTCGGGGACGGTGCCGAGGAACGCCCCGGAGCGGGTGCGGACCTTGCCGGTGATCCGGCTGAGCCGGAAGACCCGGGCATCGGAGCGGTCGCGGTCCCAGCCCGCCAGGTACCAGTGGCCGCGCCAGCACTCCAGCGCCCAGGGCTCCACGGTGCGCTGCTCGGCGGCGGCGGCGCCGGCCTTGCGGTACTCGAAGGTGACCGGGCGGCGGTCGCGGGCGGCGGTGAGCAGCGGTTCGAACGCGGCCTCCCGGGCGGGGATGCGCGGTTCGAGGGCGCTGCGGCTCTCGGTCTCGGTGAACGGGACGCCGGCGGCGCGCAGCTTCTGCAGGGCGCCGCTGGCCGCGCCGGACATCTTGGCCTGCTGCCAGACCCGGGCGGCGAGGGTGAGCGCGGCGGCCTCCTCGGCGTCGAGGGCGATCTCCGGGAGCCGGTTGCGGTCGGCGCGGGCCAGGTAGCCGAGCTCGCCGTCCAGGGCGTTCTCGTCGACGTCGATGACCAGACCGAGTTCGCGCAGGTCGTCCTTGTCCCGCTCGAACATCCGGTTGAAGGCGTCCTCGCTGCTGTTCTGCCAGGCCTCGCGGTACGCCTCGATGGATTCCCGCAGCTCCTTCTTGGAGAGCGGACGTCTGGTGTTCATCAGGCACAGGGCGAGATTCATCAGCCGCTCTGCCTTGGCGATCGCCATCGCTGACCCTTCCGGTGTGCCGCGCCGCGCGCGGGGTGCGCCCGCCGGGCAGTGGTCGACCCGGCGGGACCGACCGTACCGGTAGCGGTACGCACTGCAAAAGCCGAGTCCGCGAACGCGCGAGGGCCGCACCCCCGGGGTGGGGGTGCGGCCCTCGGTCACGACCGGCTCAGACGCCCAGCAGGTCGACGACGAAGATCAGGGTCGAGCCCGCCGGGATGAGCGGGGACGGCGACTGGTTGCCGTACGCCAGGTGCGCCGGGATGACCAGCTCGCGGCGGCCGCCGACCTTCATGCCGACGACGCCCTGGTCCCAGCCCTTGATGACGCGGCCGGCGCCGAGCGGGAACTTGAAGCTGCTGCCGCGGTTCCAGCTGGCGTCGAACTCCTCACCGGACTCGAACGTGACACCGACGTAGTGCACCTCGACGACCTGGCCCGGCTTGGCCTCCTCGCCGGTGCCGACCTCGATGTCGCGGATCTGCAGCTCGGTGGGCGCGTCGCCGCCCGGGAAGTCGATCTCCGGCTTCGTCTTGTTGCTCACATCTGCCTCTTCTCGCGGTTGGTTCGGTTCATGACCAGGCGGCGGGCACCCGTACCCGGTCCGTTACCCGGACCACGGTACGGGCGCCCGCCGCCCGTGCGGGCTCGGCCACGCGGCCGGTCCCGAAGGTCACACACCCACCATTGTCACCCGAAAGTGGATCAGCCCTGACCCGCATCGAGAATGTCGACGACGAACACCAGGGTGGAGTTGGCCGGGATGTCGCCCTGCGCCTGGTCCTTGTAACCCAGCGAGGCGGGGATGACCAGCTCGACGCGGCTGCCCACGGTCTGGCCCTCCAGACCCTGGTCCCAGCCCGCGATGACCTGGCCGCCACCGACCGGGAACGAGAACGCCTGGCCCTTGCTCAGCGAGGAGTCGAAGACCTTGCCGTCCTTGAACAGCGCGCCGGTGTACTGGACGACGACCTTCTCGCCCTTCTCCACCTTCGGGCCGGTGCCCTTGATCAGGACGTGCGACTTCAGCTCGGTCGGGTCGGCGGCGCCGGGGACCGGGGTGATGTCGGCCGGCTTCTTGCCGTTGTCCTTCACCTGCGGGAAGTCCGCGGGCGGCGGGGTCACGGTGCCGCTGAGCACCGCGTCGGGCGCGTTGCTGTTGCGGATGTCGATGACGAAGACCAGGTTGTCCTTGGCCCCGATCGACATGTTCGGGTTGCCCTGCGCGCCGAACGCGGCGGCCGGCGGGGCCACCACGAGCACCCGGCTGCCGGCCTTCTTGCCGACCACGGCCTGGTCGAGCGCCGGGATCAGCGCGTCGGTGCCGGCCTGGAAGATCTGCGGCTTGCCCGCGTCGTCGTACGAGCTCGGGATGTCCTTGCCCGTCGTCCAGTCCTTGGCGGTGTAGTCGACCGAGGTCCAGGAGTTCTTCTCGACCTTGGGGCCGGTGCCCTCGGAGAGGACCTTGACCACGAAGCTGCCGTCGGCCTGGTCGCCGGGCACCTCGATGCCGGCCTTCTTGCCGAACTCGCCGGTGATGGTCGGCAGCACCTTGGCGGTGTCCTTGATCGGCGGCACCGGCTCGGCGGACGGCGTCGGCGGCGCGGACTTGGCCGCGTCGGCCTGCGTGGTGGTGTCCGACTTGGACCCGCCGTCGCGGTTCACCACGTACAGCGTGATGCCGCTGCCGACCAGCAGCAGGGCCAGCACGGTGCCGAGCACCACGCCCAGCCTGCCGACCCCGGGCGGGTTCTCGTCGTACCCGGCCTCCGAGGTGTCCTGGCGGCGCACGTTCGAGGCGAAGATCTGCGGGGCCTCGTCGGTCTTCGTCCCGCCCGCGGCCCGCTTCGCCTGGGCCTCGTCCGGCCGCACCCAGCCGGGCGAGTGCTTCAGGATCGACGGCGGGACGACGATCGACTCACCGTCGCCGGGCAACGGGCCACCGGGCCGCGAGTCGGCCGGGTCACCGGCGGAGTTTCCGTTCGCGGTGCCGGCCCCGCCCGGGCTCGACGCTTTCTCAGACATGACTCCCCATCCATCTCGCCACGAGGTCTTCGAGGTCTTCGGCCGGCGTGGTGAGCGCCGGAGTGCTGTCGCACTGCCGCCCGGGACCCGGACGCCGACGGCGCCTACCACAGTGCGAGGGCAGTATGACAGGTCAGGATGAGGGCGGACGCTTCCGTGTGCGAGCGCCCGCCCAAGCGTACGGACCCCACCCGTCACTTCCTAGGGTCTGCCGGCACCCAGCGCCGGCCGGGGCGCCCGGTCAGACCGCCTCAAGGATGTCGATCACGAAGACCAGCGTCGAGTTCGGCGGGACGGAGCCCTGCGCCTGGTCCTTGTACCCGAGGGCCGGCGGCACCACCAGCTCCACCCGGCTGCCGACGGTCTGGCCGACCAGCCCCTTGTCCCAGCCCTCGATCACGCTGCCGGTGCCGATCTGCAGCGCCTGCGCGCCGCCGTGGCTCCAGGACGAGTCGAACTGCTGGCCGTTGCTCCAGAGCACCCCGGTGTACTGCACGACCAGGGTCTGGCCGGACTTCACCGGCTTGCCCTCGCCCTTGATCAGCACGGCCTGCTGGAGGTCGGTGGGCGCGGCCTGGCCGGGCGGGATGGTGATCGTCACAGCGGCCTTGCCGTTGTCCTTCACCTGCGGGAGGTTCGCCGGCGGCTGGGTCATCGTGCCGGAGAGCGTGGAGTCCTGCGGCAGGCTCTCCATGATGTCCAGCACGAACACCACGGTGTCGCCCGGCGCCACCCCGAGCTGGTTGTTGCCCTGGGTGCCGAACGCCGCGGCCGGCGGGGCCACCACCAGCAGCCGGCTGCCGACCTTCTTGCCGATCACGCTCTGGTCGAAGGCGGGCACCAGCTGCCCGCTGCCCGCCTGGTACAGCTGCGGCTTGCCGCCCTCGTCGTAGGAGCTGGGCAGGTCCTTGCCCGTCGTCCAGTCCTTCGCCGAGTAGTTCACCGTCACCCAGTCGCCCTTGTTGACCGTGGAGCGGTCGCCCTCACTGACGGTGTTCACCACGAACTGACCGCTCGGCGCGCCGTCCGGGATGGTGATGGTGGCCTTGCTCCCGAACCCGCCGCCCGACAGGGTCGGCATCGGCGAGGCCTCGTTCACCGGCGCGGGCACCGTGGGGGCCGCGCTGGACGCCGTGGGCGTCGCCGGGCTGGTCGCCTTGGTGGAGCTGCTGCAGGCGACCGCCAACAGCAGGGGCAGGGTGAGAAGCAAACCGGCGGTGCGGCGCACGGCGTTCCTAACTGTCGGTCAAAGTCGGTTCTCCGGACTCGACGGACAGCGTATTCCCCGACGTCGTCCGGCCCCGGTAGACACCACCGGGGCCGGACACCGCAAAGATCACATCGGGACGGGCCCTCACATGCCCGCGATCAGCTTCTCCACTCGCTCGTCCACCGAACGGAACGGGTCCTTGCAGAGCACCGTCCGCTGGGCCTGGTCGTTCAGCTTCAGGTGCACCCAGTCGACCGTGAAGTCCCGGCGCTGCTCCTGCGCCCGGCGGATGAAGTCGCCGCGCAGCCGGGCCCGGGTGGTCTGCGGCGGCACGGACTTGGCCTCGAAGGTCTTGAGGTCGGTGGTCATCCGCTTCGCCTGGCCCTTGCCCTGGAGCAGGTAGAACAGGCCGCGCCGACGGTGGATGTCGTGGTACGCGAGGTCGATCTGGGCCACCCGCGGGTTGGACATGCTCATCTGGTGCTTCTCGCGGTAGCGCTCGATGAGCTTGTACTTCATGATCCAGTCGATCTCGGTGGCCACCCCGTCCAGCCGGTCGGTGCGGATCGCCTCCAGGGTGCGGCCCCAGAGGTCCAGCACCAGGGCGATGGTGCCGGTGTTGATGCCCTTGCGGTCGGCGAACTCCAGCGCCTTGCTGTAGTACTCCTCCTGGATGTCCAGCGCGCTGGCCTCCCGGCCGTTGGCGAGCCGGACCTGGTGGGTGCCGGTGAGGTCGTGGCTGACCTCGCGGATCGCCCGGATCGGGTTCTCCAGGGTGAGGTCGCGCATCACCACGCCGGCCTCGATCAGCCGGAGCACCAGGTCGGTGGCGCCGACCTTGAGCAGCGTGGTGGTCTCGGACATGTTGGAGTCGCCGACGATGACGTGCAGCCGGCGGTAGCGCTCGGCGTCGGCGTGCGGCTCGTCGCGGGTGTTGATGATCGGGCGGGAGCGGGTGGTCGCGGAGCTGACGCCCTCCCAGATGTGCTCGGCGCGCTGGCTGACGCAGAACACCGCGCCGCGCGGGGTCTGCAGCACCTTGCCGGCGCCGCAGATCAGCTGGCGGGTCACCAGGAACGGGATCAGTACGTCGGCCAGCCGGGAGAACTCGCCGTGCCGGGCCACCAGGTAGTTCTCGTGGCAGCCGTAGGAGTTTCCGGCCGAGTCGGTGTTGTTCTTGAACAGGTAGACGTCCCCCGCGATGCCCTCCTCGTGCAGCCGCCGTTCGGCGTCCACCAGCAGCCCTTCGAGGATGCGCTCGCCCGCCTTGTCGTGCGTCACCAGCTCGACGACGTCGTCGCACTCGGGAGTGGCGTACTCGGGGTGGGAGCCCACGTCGAGGTAGAGGCGGGCTCCGTTGCGCAGGAACACGTTGCTGCTGCGGCCCCAGGAGACAACGCGGCGGAAGAGGTAGCGCGCCACCTCGTCCGGTGACAGCCGTCGCTGACCCCGGAACGTGCAGGTGACGCCGTACTCGTTCTCCAGCCCGAAAATTCGACGGTCCATGGCACCTTCTCTCGAAGGAATCACCGGTTTCGGCCGGTGCGCGGATCGGGATCCTGAACTCTGCGGCTCGGGCCGCAGCTGGCCTTGTAGGCCGATCCCCTGCTTCGGCAACGGGCAGGGCTCGTCCGGGGGCGCCGGCCGTCAGGTCGGCGTGGAGCCCCACGGTCTCGACCGCTGGGGAGGAGTCACGAGGCGTCCGTTCTCTGCGTGGGCCACCGGAGGGGGCCCGTACGGCGGCGGGTGACGGCCGCCGTACGGGACTCCTCCGCACTGCTAGTCGGACTGGTCCGGCACGTCCGGCACGTCCGACGCGTCCGCCCGGTCGGCCGGCGGCTTGGCCGCCGGCTTGGCCGCCGGCTTCTCGTCCTCGTCCGCCTCGGCGGACTCGTCTCCGTCGAGCAGCCGGGCGAGCTGGCCACCCAGGATGCGCTTGAACTTGCGCTGCTGGAAGCGCTGGCGGTCCAGGACCGCCACCTCCAGCTGCTCGGGGGTCATGGTCCGCGGGGAGCCGCCGTTCGGGTCCCGGGCGAGCGAGTCCACCGCGACCTTGATCGCGTCGGTCAGGGACAGCCCGCTGCGGTGCCGCTGGCCCAGGTAGTTGCCGATCGAGTCGGCGTTGCCGCCGACCACCACGTAGTTCTTCTCGTCGACGACCGAGCCGTCCGGGGTGAGCCGGTAGATCTGGTCCTCGTCCGGGGTGCGGCCGACCTCGGCCACGATCAGCTCGACCTCGTACGGCTTCTCGCCGACCGAGGAGAAGATGGTGCCGAGCGTCTGGGCGTAGACGTTGGCCAGGCCCCGGGCGGTGACGTCGGCCCGGTCGTAGGAGTAGCCGCGCAGGTCGGCGTAGCGGACGCCGCCGATCCGCAGGTTCTCGAACTCGTTGTAGCGGCCGACCGCCGCGAAGGCGATCTTGTCGTAGATCTCGGAGACCTTGTGGAGCGCCCGCGAGGTGTTCTCCGCGACGAAGACGATGCCGTCGGCGTAGGTGAGCACGACCACGCTGCGACCACGCGCGATGCCCTTGCGGGCGTACTCCGCGCGGTCCGCCATGGCCTGCTGGGGCGAGACGTAGAACGGTGTCGACACCGGCGGTCGTCCCTTCCTTGGTAGGTGTGGCTAGAGCAGCGGGGCCTGCGGGCCGTTGGGGCGGATCAGGCGCTCGTCGGTGATCGAGACGGCGATCGCGGAGACCTCGGCCTCGGTGAGCCGGCGGAAGCCGTCCTCGGTGATCAGCGAGACGATCGGGAAGATCTTCCGGGCGAGGTCCGGACCGCCGGTGGCGGAGTCGTCGTCGGCCGCGTCGTAGAGCGCCTGGACGACCAGGGTGGCGGCCTGCTCGGCGGTCAGGTCCGCGCGGTAGAGCTTCTTCATCGAGCCGCGGGCGAACACCGAGCCGGAGCCGGTGGCGGCGAACCCGCGCTCCTCGGAGCGGCCGCCGGTGACGTCGTAGGTGAAGATCCGGCCGCGACCGAGGTCGAGGTCGTAACCGGCGAAGAGCGGGACGACCGCGAGGCCCTGCATCGCCATGCCGAGGTTGCCCCGGATCATGGTGGTGAGGCGGTTGGCCTTGCCCTCCAGCGAGAGCACGGTGCCCTCGATCTTCTCGTAGTGCTCCAGCTCCAGCTGGAACAGCCGGACCATCTCGACGGCGAGGCCGGCGGTGCCGGCGATGCCCACCGCGCTGTACTCGTCGGCCGGGAAGACCTTCTCGATGTCACGCTGGGCGATCACGTTGCCCATGGTCGCCCGGCGGTCACCGGCGATGACCACACCGCCGTCGAACACCGCCGCGACGATCGTCGTCCCGTGCGGGGCCTCGACGACCGCTCCCATGGGCAGCTCGCGGCGCCCGGGAATCAGCTCCGGCTGGTGGTCGGCCAGGAAGTCGAGGAACGACGAGGACCCCGGGGTCAGGAAGGCAGCCGGTAGACGCCCGGTGCCACGAGTGTTGGCTTCCACACGATTCCTTCCAGGTAGCTTGAAGCGCACGCTGCCCGCACCCTACCCGCCGACGATCACCGTCCATGCGTGGTGGGCCGGACCGGGGCGGACGGGCGGCCGTTGCCGCCCGTCCGCCCTCGGCGGTCGCGACCGTGAATTCCCTGAATGCCCGAACGGGGCTACTCGCCGCCCTTTTGCACGAATTGGCGTACAAAATCCTCGGCATTCGACTCGAGGACCTCGTCGATTTCGTCGAGAACCGCGTCGACGTCGTCGCCGAGCTTTTCCTGGCGCTCCTTGAGGTCGTCGGAATTCTGCGCTTCCGCGGCCTGCTCCTCGACCTCCTCGGAGGAGCGGTTCGCCCGCTGCTGGCCGCCGTCGGTGTCCTTGCTCGCCATTTCCCTCACCCCGCTCGATCTGTCTGGCACGGTTTGGTCGCTGCTTGCTGCACCGACCCTATACACAGGGCGCGGCTACCGCTTCCGGTTTGCCGTGGCGCTTCCTGTCCAACACCCGCTGTCACCCCGGATGATTCCCATTCGGCGGACGTTCACCCGTGGTGATCGAAAAGTTACCCGCCGGCCAGCACCCGGAGCAGGTCCTCGGCCGTGCGGCAGCGGTCCAGCAGCTCCTTGACGTGGTTGCGGGTGCCGCGCAGCGGCTCCAGCGTCGGGACCCGCTGGAGCGAGTCGCGGCCGGGCAGGTCGAAGATCACCGAGTCCCACGAGGCGGCTGCCACGTGGTCCGCGTACTGCTCCAGACAGCGCCCGCGGAAATAGGCCCTGGTGTCCTCCGGAGGCTTGGAGACGGCCCGCTCGACCTCCTCGTCGGTCAGCAGCCGCTCGAACCGCCCACGGGCCACCAGGCGGTTGTAGAGGCCCTTCTCGGGCCGTACGTCGCTGTACTGCAGGTCGACCAGGTGCAGCCGGGAGTTGTCCCACTCCAGCGCGTCGCGGCTGCGGTAGCCCTCCAGGATCTCCCGCTTGGCGATCCAGTCCAGCTGCCGGGAGAGCGACATCGGATCGCGCTCCAGCCGCCCCAGCACGTCCTCCCAGCGCGCCAGGACGTCCACCGTCTGCTCGTCGGCGTCGGTGCCGAAGCGGTCCTCGACGTACTTGCGGGCCAGCTCGAAGTACTCCAGCTGGAGCTGGACGGCGGTGAGCCGGCGCCCGTTGCGCAGCGTGATGAGGTGCTTCAGCGACGGGTCGTGGGAGATCCGGTGCAGGGTGCGCACCGGCTGGTCGACGGCGAGGTCGGCGGCGATGAAGGAGTCCTCGATCATCGCCAGTACCAGGGAGGTGGTCCCGAGCTTGAGGTAGGTGGAGATCTCGGAGAGGTTGGCGTCCCCGATGATCACGTGCAGCCGGCGGTACTTCTCGGCGTCGGCGTGCGGTTCGTCGCGGGTGTTGATGATCGGCCGCTTGAGCGTCGTCTCCAGGCCGACCTCGACCTCGAAGTAGTCGGCGCGCTGGCTGATCTGGAAGCCGTTCGCCGAGCCGTCCTGGCCGATGCCGACGCGGCCGGCGCCGGTGACCACCTGGCGGGAGACGAAGAACGGGGTGAGGTGGCGGACGATGTCGGCGAACGGCGTCGCCCGCTTCATCAGGTAGTTCTCGTGGGTGCCGTAGGAGGCGCCCTTGTTGTCGGTGTTGTTCTTGTACAGGTGGATCGTCTGCCCGTTGGGCAGTTCCAGGGCGCGCTGGGCGGCGGCCGCCATGACCCGCTCGCCGGCCTTGTCCCAGAGCACGGCGTCGCGCGGGTTGGTCACCTCGGGCGAGCTGTACTCGGGGTGCGCGTGGTCCACGTAGAACCGCGCGCCGTTGGTGAGGATGATGTTCGCGAGGCCGATGTCCTCGTCGGTCAGCTGGCTGGCGTCCGCCACGTCGCGCGCGAGGTCGAAGCCCCGGGCGTCGCGCAGCGGATTCTCCTCCTCGAAGTCCCAACGGGCCCGCCGTGCCCGGTGCATCGCCGCCGCGTACGCGTTGACGATCTGGGACGAGGTGAGCATGGCGTTGGCGTTGGGGTGCCCGGGTACGGAGATCCCGTACTCGGTCTCGATGCCCATCACGCGCCGTACGGTCATGCGGCCCTCCTTGCCCGGTGTACCGCCCCCCACGGGCGGAACACGCTGACGTACCGCTGAACAACACCGACGCGGGCCGTGTGCCCGCGAACGGTGGGTCGAGCCTAGAACGCGGCACCGACAGGCGGGCCCCGAGACGCGCCGTCCGGCTGCGGGGCCGCGAGGCGCCACAGCCGGACGGGGTGCGTGCTGGTCCGGGGTCCGCTGCCGGCGGCCCGGAGTGGTGCGGTTACAGGTACTGCCCGGTGTTGGCGACGGTGTCGATGGAGCGGCCGGACTCGGCGCCCTGCTTGCCGGTGACGAGCGTGCGGATGAAGACGATCCGCTCGCCCTTCTTGCCGGAGATCCGGGCCCAGTCGTCCGGGTTGGTGGTGTTGGGCAGGTCCTCGTTCTCCTTGAACTCGTCCACGCAGGCGGCGAGCAGGTGGGAGACGCGCAGACCGCGCTGGCCGTGGTCGAGGAAGTCCTTGATGGCCATCTTCTTCGCACGGTCGACGATGTTCTGGATCATCGCGCCGGAGTTGAAGTCCTTGAAGTACAGGACCTCCTTGTCACCGTTGGCGTAGGTGACCTCCAGGAAGCGGTTCTCCTCGGTCTCGGTGTACATCCGCTCGACGACCGCCTGGATCATCGCCACCACGGTGGCCTCGACGGAGCCGTCGTGCTCCTTGAGGTCGTCCGGGTGGAACGGCAGCGAGCCCTTGAGGTACTTGGAGAAGATGTCCTTCGCGGCCTCGGCGTCCGGGCGCTCGATCTTGATCTTGACGTCCAGGCGGCCGGGCCGCAGGATCGCCGGGTCGATCATGTCCTCGCGGTTCGAGGCGCCGATGACGATGACGTTCTCCAGGCCCTCCACGCCGTCGATCTCGGCGAGGAGCTGGGGGACGATGGTGTTCTCCACGTCCGAGCTGACGCCCGAACCGCGGGTGCGGAAGAGCGACTCCATCTCGTCGAAGAAGACGATGACGGGGGTGCCCTCGCTCGCCTTCTCCCGGGCCCGCTGGAAGACCAGGCGGATCTGCCGCTCGGTCTCGCCGACGTACTTGTTGAGGAGCTCGGGACCCTTGATGTTGAGGAAGTAGCTCTTGCCCTGGGGCCGGCCGGTGACCTCGGCGACCTTCTTGGCGAGCGAGTTGGCCACCGCCTTGGCGATCAGCGTCTTGCCGCAGCCGGGCGGGCCGTAGAGCAGGACGCCCTTGGGCGGGCGCAGCTCGTACTCCTTGAAGAGCTCGGCGTGCAGGTAGGGCAGCTCGACCGCGTCGCGGATCTGCTCGATCTGGTTGCTGAGGCCGCCGATCTGGCGGTAGTCGATGTCGGGGACCTCTTCGAGGACGAGCTCCTCGACCTCGGACTTGGGCACGACCTCGTAGACGTAGCCCGAGCGGGGTTCGAGCAGCAGGGCGTCCCCCGCCCGGATGGTGAGCTCGCGCAGCGGTTCGGCGAGGCGCACCACCCGCTCCTCGTCGGTGTGGCCGATGACCAGGGCGCGTTCGCCGTCCTCCAGGACCTCCTTGAGGGTGACGATGTCGCCGATGCGCTCGAAGGCCATCGCGTCCACGATGTTGAGGGCCTCGTTGAGCATCACCTCCTGGCCGCGCCGCAGCTCGTCGAGGTCGACGTTGGGGCTGACGTTCACGCGGAGCTTGCGCCCCCCGGTGAAGATGTCGGCGGTGCCGTCCTCGTTCTGGCTGAGGAAGGTGCCGAATCCGGCCGGGGGCTGTGCCAGCCGGTCCACTTCCTCCTTGAGGGCCACGATCTGGTCGCGGGCCTCTCGCAGGGTGGAGGCGAGCCGTTCGTTCTGGGCGGACACGCCGGCCAGGTTGGTCTGGAGCTCGACGATCCGCTCTTCGAGGATTCTCGAATTGCGCGGCGAGTCGGCGAGCTTGCGGCGCAGCACGGCGATTTCCTGCTCAAGGTACGAGACCTGAGCGGCCTCGTCGGAACCACGAGCGGGCCGGCCGGTGCTGCGGTTGTAGTCGTCATCGTGGGCTGCCACGGTCCTCACCTCCTCCGGGGAGCTGGACGCTTCCAGACCCTACCTGGGACCAGGGGTCCGTAAACCCCTAGATCAAGAAAGATGGAACGGGCGTGTCCGATCTTCGCCCTCGCGTGCTTCCCCTCTGCTTAGGGGATACCCAGCGCGCACCACCCAAAGCCGACCAGATGTATCGTCGAACGAGTCGATATCCGATCGCGACCGAGGGTCGCGGTCAGATCGTTGTACGAATGGCGGGATTGCCTCCCAATTGGGGGCGACCCGGGACAGAAACGGCAGGGGACCATGTCGGTGACCGAAGAGGCGACGGCCGGCGAAGCGCTGGAGGTGTGGATCGACCAGGATCTGTGCACCGGCGACGGCATCTGCGCGCAGTACGCGCCCGAGGTCTTCGAGCTGGACATCGACGGCCTCGCCTATGTGAAGGGCTCGGACGACGAGTTGCGCCAGCAGCCCGGCGAGACCGTGCCGGTGCCGCTGACGCTGCTTCAGGACGTGGTGGACTCGGTGAAGGACTGCCCGGGCGACTGCATCCACGTGCGCCGGGTCTCCGACCGGGCCGAGGTCTACGGCCCGGACGCCGAGTAGCCCCGGCCGGCGGGCCCTGAGCCCGGCGGGCACCCGCCCCGAGGCGACCGCGATCCCGCCCCGAGCCGAAGGGGCGCGCCGGTGCCGAAAGGGAGAAGCGAGGACGCCCCGAGGAACGAGGGGCGTTGGAGCGCCGACCGTCGGCACCGGGCCGAAGCGCCCCGGAGGCGAGCGGGCGAGGACACAGCCCCGGAGGCGAGCGGGCGAATGGCAGTCAGGCCTGCGCCAGTGGAGCGGTGGTCTGGGAGCGGTCCCAGCCGGCGTCCTTGCGCGTCCAGGTGAGGTCGAGTGAGATGTCCGGGCTGAACCGCGGCACGTCGTCGCCGGAGTACCCCTGCGCGTGGCCGGTGATGGTGCCGTCGCTGCGCAGGCCGAGCCTTCCGACGGTGAGGTTCTCGCGCTCGGAGAGCAGGGTGGCCACCACGACGGGCCGGCCGTCGGGGCCGGGGCCGAGCAGGTAGACGGCGTCCGGCGGGGTGCCGTTCTCGGCCGCGCAGTGCGCGGCGGCGACGGTACCGGGCCGGCCGTCGCCGAGGTCGGCGGCGAAACTGACGGATATCTTGACCGGGAACGGGCCGCAGTCCAGCGGGAGTTCGGCCTTGGCCGGATCGGGCGCGGCGGCGGCCGGGAGGGCCTTCACGGTGGGGCGGGCCGGTTTCGGCGTCCCGGTGGCCGGATCCGCGGCGAGCACGGTGGCCACCACGGCGGCGCAGCCGCCGATCGCGAGGGCCCAGTGCCAGGGGGCCGATCGGGCGTGTCCGGGCCCGCTGCGGGCCTGCGGTGTCTGCTGCTCAACCCTCGCCGTGACCGCGGTCTCCACCAGGCGTCCCCTCCAGTGGGTCGGTGTGAGCGAGCATCGTCCCACACCGGCCTGGACGGGGGGTGGCGCGGGTGCGGGGGTAGCACGAAGGGGTGGTACGCGGGCGCGAAACCCGCGGTACCACCCCTGGTGGACGTACCGTCAGCCGAGCTGCTCCGGCTGCTCGACGTCGCCGGTGCGGGCGGCGGCCCGGGCGGCGGCGCGCTCCTGCAGGCTCGGCTCGGCCGAGCCGTTGTCGTAGTCCTCGCCGTACGCGCCCTTGGCCGGGCGGCGGCGGCGCAGCGGCGGCTCGACGCCGTCGGCGAGGCGGCGGGAGGTGAGCAGGAAGCCGGTGTGCCCGATCATCCGGTGGTCCGGGCGGACGGCCAGGCCCTCCAGGTGCCAGGTGCGGACCATGGTCTCCCAGGCCTGCGGCTCGGTGAAGGTGCCGTGCTCGCGCAGCGCCTCGACGGTCTTCGACATCTGCGTGGTGGTGGCCACGTAGCAGCAGATGAGGCCGCCGGGGACGAGCGCCTTGGAGGCGACGTCCAGGCACTCCCAGGGGGCCAGCATGTCGAGGATGACGCGGTCGACGTCGGACTCCACCAGGTTGTCCTGGAGGTCGCCGACGGTGAGCTTCCACGCCGGGTGGGGCCCGCCGAAGTAGCGCTCGACGTTGCTCTGGGCGATGTCGGCGAAGTCCTGCCGGCGCTCGTAGGAGGCCAGCATGCCGGTGTCGCCGACGGCGCGCAGCAGGTAGGTGGAGAGCGCGCCGGAGCCGACGCCGGCCTCGACCACGCGGGCGCCGGCGAAGATGTCGGCCATGGCGAGGATCTGCCCGGCGTCCTTCGGGTAGATCACGGCGGCGCCGCGCGGCATGGACAGGACGTAGTCGGGGAGCAGGGGGCGCAGCGCGAGGTACGGGACGTTCCCCGTGGTGCGCACGACCGTGCCCTCGGGGGCGCCGATCAGCTCGTCGTGCGGGAACGCACCCTTGTGGGTGTGGAACTGGTTCCCGGCCTGGAGCGTGAACGTGTAGTGGCGGCCCTTCGGGTCGGTCAGCTGGACCTGGTCCCCGACCTGGAAGGGCCCGCGTCGGCGGGTGGCACCGGTCGGTTCGGACATGCGGACAATCCTAAGGGAAGCAGGCGCTCCGCCCGACCACGATGATCACCGGCCGGCGATCGCGGCGGTCAGCCGCCGCTCGATGTCGCTGAGCGTGGCGACGCCGTAGACCCGGCCGTCGGCCTCCACCACCAGGTACTCGGTGGCCGGGTGGGCCCGCAGGGCGCGCAGCAGGTCCTCGCCGGCGAGTTCGACGGGCAGCCGCAGGCCCGGTTCGAGGTCGCGGGCCAGTGCGCCGACGGCGATCCAGGGGCGGCGGTGCTCGGGGACCTCGCGGACCTGGGACTCGCGGACCAGGCCGATCGGGTCGCCGCGGCCGTCGACCACGACGACGGCGCCGGCCTGCTGCTCGCGGACCCGGCGCAGCGCCTCGCCCAGCGGGGTGTCCGCGCTGACCTCGACGCCCCGGCGGACGAGGTCGCGCAGCCGCAGGTCGGGCAGCACCTCCTTGAGCCGGGCCTGCTGCACGCCGGCGCCGGCGCCGTTCCAGATGATCACGGCCAGGACGGCGGCCAGCACGGCGTCGATCAGGGTGTCGGTGGTGGTCCGGTCGGCGCCGCGGGCGGCGCCGAGCAGCGGCAGGCCGATCAGGACGGCGACGGCCAGCACGCGGCCGGCCCAGGCGGCGGCGACGGTGCCGGTCATCGGCCGGCCGGTGACGGCCCAGACGACGGCGCGCAGCATCCGTCCGCCGTCCAGCGGGAGGCCGGGCAGCAGGTTGAAGGCGGCGACGACGAGGTTGGAGACCATCAGGCCGGTGAGCAGCACCCCGGGGACGCTGGAGAGCTCGACGGCCTGGACGGCGAGGTAGAAGACGCCGCCGAGGAGCAGCGAGAGCAGCGGACCGACGAAGGCCAGCCAGAACTCCCGCCAGGGGCTCTCGGCCTCCTTCTCGATCTCGGAGACGCCGCCGAGGAACTGCAGCCGGATGCGGCGGACCCCGAGCCGGTAGCGGAGCGCGACCACGGTGTGGGCGAGCTCGTGGATCAGGACGGAGCCGTAGAACGCCACCGCGAAGAAGAACGCGACCAGGTAGCGGTTGGCGCCGAGCCCGGGCAGGACGTTCTCCAGCTGGCCGCCGAAGACCCAGGTGATCAGCGCGGCGATGACGAACCAGGAGGGGGTGACGTAGACGGGTACGCCGAAGGGCCGGCCCATCAGGATGCCGTTGCGGCCCTCCGGCTCCTCGGGCGGCCGGGGACCGGGCCGGGAGTCGCCGTCCTGCGGGGGCCGGTCGGAGGTCTGACGCCCCCTGCTGTCGCTCACCGTGATCCCTTCGGTCGGTTCACTGTCGTGCGCCGTGCGCCGGTGCGCCCACGCTACGTGATCAGGGCCGGGTACCGTCGCGCGCCCCTCTCGCAGGGTTCATACCCACTGGGAGGCCGGTGTGGCAGCACCGTGGCAGCGGGATGACAGCTCAGGGCAATAGGGTCGGGGTATGCAGCAGACCGACACCAGCAGCGCCGTCGTGGCCCCGGCGCGTCCACCGGCGCCGCCGACCGGCCTGTCCCCGTCCCGCGCGGGGGACTTCCTGACCTGCCCGCTGCTGTACCGGCTCCGGGTGATCGACAAGCTGCCGGAGCCCCCGAGCGCGGCGGCGACCCGGGGCACCCTGGTGCACGCGGTGCTGGAGCGGCTGTTCGACAGCCCGGCGGCCGACCGGACGCCGGAGCGGGCCCTGGGGCTGCTGCGGCCGCAGTGGGAGCGGCTGCTGGGCGAGCGCCCGGAGCTGGTCTCGCTGTTCCCGGAGGACCCGGACGGCGCGGCGCTGACCCGCTGGCTGGCGGACGCCGAGAAGCTCGTCGAGCGCTGGTTCCGGCTGGAGGACCCGACCCGGCTGCATCCGGTGGAGCGGGAGCTCTACGTGGAGACGGCCCTGGAGTCGGGGCTGCTGCTGCGCGGCTACATCGACCGGGTCGACGTCGCGCCCACCGGTGAGGTGCGGCTGGTGGACTACAAGACCGGCCGGGCGCCCTCGCGGGACTTCGAGGGCAAGGCGATGTTCCAGATGAAGTTCTACGCGCTGGTGGTGTGGCGGTGGAAGGGCGTGATCCCCAAGCGGCTGCAGCTGGTCTACCTCGGCGGGGGCGGGGACGTGGTCAGCTACGACCCGGACGAGGCCGACCTGCTCGCGGTGGAGCGCAAGCTGCAGGCGCTCTGGGAGCGGATCGGCGAGGCGGTGGCCACCGGCGACTTCCCCGCGACCCGCAACCGGCTCTGCGACTGGTGCGACCACCAGGCCAGTTGCCCGGAGTTCGGCGGCACTCCCCCGCCGTACCCGCTGCCGCTGGCGCTGCCGACGGCACGAACGTCTGACGAGGACGATCCCACGGGGGATCCGATGAGCAAGGAGTCCTAGGTGACGATCCGAGTGCTGCTGGTCGACGACCAGCCGCTGCTTCGCACCGGTTTCCGGATGATCCTGGAGGCCGAGGCCGACCTGGTGGTGGTCGGCGAGGCCGGCGACGGTCAGCAGGCGCTGGACCAGGTCCGGGCACTGCAGCCCGACGTGGTGCTGATGGACATCCGGATGCCCCGGATGGACGGCGTGGAGGCGACCCGCCGGATCGCCGGCCCGGGCCGCGACGGCCCGGCGAAGGTCCTGGTGCTGACCACCTTCGACCTCGACGAGTACGTGGTCGAGGCGCTGCGCGCGGGCGCCAGCGGCTTCCTGCTGAAGGACGTGCCGGCCGAGGAGCTGGTGCAGGCGATCCGGGTGGTCGCGGACGGCGCGGCGATGCTCGCGCCGAGCATCACCCGGCGGCTGCTGGACATGTACGCCACCAAGCTGCCCTCGGGCGAGGAGGCGCCGCCGCAGGCGCTGAACGCGCTGACCGAGCGTGAGCTGGAGGTGCTGAAGCTGGTGGCGCGCGGCCTGTCGAACGCGGAGATCGCGGCGGAGCTGTTCGTCAGCGAGACCACGGTGAAGACGCACGTCGGCCATGTGCTGACCAAGCTCCAGCTGCGGGACCGGGTCCAGGCCGCGGTCTACGCGTACGAGAGCGGGCTGGTGCGCCCCGGCGCGCTCTGAGCCCGGACCGGTCCGGACATGACGGTGGCCCGTCCGCTCCCCTTGCACCCTGGGGGGAGTGGACGGGCCACCGTGCTGAGGGTCACCCGGTGGAACGGGTCACTTGCCGAGCCGGCCGATCTCCCAGAAGCGGAAGAAGCCGGTGGTGTCCACGGTCGACTCCACGCCGGTGATGTTCGAACGCGAGGCGAAGAAGGCCTTGTTCTGGAACAGCGGGATCAGCGGCGCGTTGTCGGCGACGATGCCCTGGATCTGCGCGTAGGTGGCGGCGGCGGCGGCGCGGTCGGCCTGCTTGAGGCTCTCGGGCACCAGCTTCTGGCTGATCCGCGGGTCGTCCCAGCCGTGGTGGTAGGCCCCGCCCTCGACGATCAGCGGCGCGACGTAGTTGTCGGCGTCCGGGTAGTCGGCGAACCAACCGATGGTGTAGGCCTGGTACTTGCCCTCGACCCAGCCCTTCTTGTAGACGTCCCAGTCCGCCTCGTGCTGGACGGTCACCTGGAAGACGCCGCCGGCCTCCAGCTGCTTCTTCAGCGCGTCGGCCTCGGCGCCCTCGGCGCGCGAGCGCGACCAGGTGAGGTTCAGCTTGACCGGCATCGGGACCTTGGCCGCGGTGAGGATCGCCTTGGCCTTGGTGACGTCCTGGTCGCCGTACTTGTCGAAGAAGGCGGTGTTGTGGCCGGCGACACCGGCCGGGACCATCGAGTAGAGCGGCTGGACGGTGCGCGCGAAGACGTCGCGGGCGAGCGACTTGCGGTCGATCAGCTGGGCGGCGGCCTGCCGGACGGCGACGTTGCCGCCGGTCGCGTCCTTGGTGTTGAAGACCAGGTAGCGGGTGTCGTTGCTGTCGCCCTCGACGACCTGCAGGTCGCTCTTGCCGCCCTGCTGGTCGGACAGGACCTGGGCCGCGGTGTTGGGCTCCAGGCTGTTGTCGGCGAGGTCGATGTCGCCCTTGTCGAGCGCGGCCTTCAGCTCGGCCGGCTTGTCGAAGTACCGGAGGGTGAACTTCTTGTTCCGGAGCTTGGCGTCGCCGGTGTACTTGTCGTTCGGGGACAGCGCGACCTTGCCGGGGACCTTGGCGCCGCCCTCGATGGTCGTGGTCTCGATCGAGTCGATCTTGTACGGGCCGGAACCGACCAGCTTGTCGTTGGCGAGCAGCTTGTCGGCCGGGAAGACCTCCTGGTCGACGATGGCGCCCGCCGGGCCCGCGAGCTTCGCGGGGAGCGTCGCGTCCGGCGCCGAGAGGTGGAAGACCACCTCGGTGTCGCCCTTGGCCTCGACCGACTTGATCGACTCCAGCAGGCCCGCCGGGCCGCTCTGGTCGGCGATCTTCTTCGTCCGGTCGATGGAGAAGGCGACGTCGGCGGCGGTCAGCGCGTGGCCGTTGGAGAACTTCAGGCCGCCCTTGAGCGTGCAGTGGTACTGGGTGACGTCACCCGCGGTGAACTCGCAGGACTGCGCGGCGTCCGGGCCGGGGGTGCTGGAGGCGGCCGGGTAGGACAGCAGCGACTGGAAGGTGTTGCGCAGCAGCAGCCAGGAGCCGGCGTCGTACGCGCCGGCGGGGTCCAGCGTGTTGGTGACCGAGGTGGTCCCCATCGTGATCGCCTTGTCGCCGTCCCCCTTGACGGCGTCGGTGACCGAGCCGCAGCCGGCCACCGAGACGGCCACCAGGCCGGCGCAGCCGAGCACTGCCAGTCGTTCAGCTGAAGTCTTCACGGGTCGCGTCCTTCGGGTGCGGTCCGGCCGGGGGCCGGCGGCCCGCGCTCGGTTGATCCTCCGGGGTCGTGGAGGTCGTGCACGGACCGGGCGCCGTGCGACCGCGGGCAGGACGGGGTTGCCCGTCAGCGGCGATGGCAGGGCTCGGGGGTGGGGAACGAACTGGAGTAGCGTGCCATATCGAACAGACCCCACCGATACCCGTACAGGTGACAGTTGGGACACGAGGGGACGGTGTGGGCGCGACCATTCGACGAGTTGTCAGGCAATGCCCGTTTTCTCCCCGGGGTCTCGCCGTGAGCGGACGGGGCCGACCACGTACCGGGCGGTAAGCGGTCTCCGCAATGAGACGACAATCACACTCGCGAGGCGACGAGCGAGCGGAGCAGTTCAAGATCGACGCCCTCCAGCGAGGGCAGCACCAGCCGCCCGGGGGCCGGCTCGATCGGCGCCACCGACGGCACCGCGATCACCGGGCAGCCGGCCGCCTCCGCCGCGCGGACACCGGTCGGCGCGTCCTCCACCACCACGCAGCGGCCCGGCTCCGCCCCCAGTCGCCGCGCCGCCTCCAGGTACGGGTCCGGGTGCGGCTTGGTGCGCGGCACCTCGTCCCCGGCGACCGTGAAGGCGAAGTGGTGGGCGCCCAGCGACCGCAGCACGATGTCGATCACGTGCCGGTGCGAGGCGGACACCAGGGCGGTCGGAACGCCGTGCGCGGCAAGGGTGTTGAGCAGTCGCTCGGCGCCCGGCATGAGTGGCACGCCGCCGCCCAGCAGGTCCACGAAGCGCTGGTTGATCAGGACGGTCAGATCGGCCGGCGCGAGGTCCACGCCGGTGGCGGCCACCAGGTAGTCGATCACCCGGCTCATCGGGCCGCCGACCACGTGGGCGCGGTCGTTCTCGTCGAGCGTGTAGCCCAGCTCGGCGAAGAGCGAGGCCTCGGCCTGCCACCAGAGGTTCTCGGTGTCGACCAGCGTCCCGTCCATGTCCAGCAGCACCGCCTGGAGGCCCCGGCCGTCGCCGTGGTCGAGGGTCCGGGTGGCGGTGGAGATGGTGGTCATGGCGCGGGTCCTTCCGTCCGTGCCCCGGGGCGCTGCCCCTGGGGATGGCACAGGCCGGCCCGCTGGTGAGCGGACCGGCCCGTTCAGGATGATCCAGGATACGCCCCGCTCCGCCGAAAGGAACGAACGGTGCGCGACGCGGGGGTTACCGCGCGTTGAAGTACTTGGCCTCCGGGTGGTGGATCACGATCGCGTCCGTGGACTGCTCGGGGTGCAGCTGGAACTCCTCCGAGAGCACCACGCCGATCCGCTCGGGCCGCAGCAGCTCGGTGATCTTCGCGCGGTCCTCCAGCTCCGGGCAGGCCCCGTAGCCGAGCGAGAACCGGGCGCCCCGGTACTTCAGCGCGAACATGTCCTTGACGTCCTGCGGGTCCTCGCCGGAGAAGCCCAGCTCGAAGCGGACCCGGGCGTGCCAGAACTCGGCCAGCGCCTCGGCCAGCTGCACCGAGAGGCCGTGCAGCTCCAGGTAGTCGCGGTAGGAGTTGTTGGCGAACAGCTCGTTCGCCGCCTCGGAGATCCGGTTGCCCATGGTGACGACCTGGAGGCCCAGCACGTCCCGCTCACCCGACTCCTCCGGGCGGAAGAAGTCCGCCAGGCAGAGCCGGCGCCCGCGCCGCTGGCGCGGGAAGGTGAAGCGGGTCCGCTCGGTGCCGTCCTCGTTGTGGACGATCAGGTCGTCGCCCTTGGAGTTGGCCGGGTAGTAGCCGTAGACCACGGCCGGCTCCAGCCAGCCCTCGGTCTGCAGCCGGTCCAGCCACATCCGCAGCCGCGGCCGGCCCTCGGTCTCCACCAGCTCCTCGTACGAGGGGCCCTCCCCGGTGCGCGCGGCCTTCAGGCCCCACTGGCCCTTGAACAGCGCGTCCTCGTCCAGCCAGGAGGCGTAGTCGGCGAACGGCACGCCCTTGACGATCCGGTCGCCCCAGAACGGCGGCTCCGGCACGGTGTTGTCGACCGAGACGTCCGAGCGGACCTGGCCGAGGTTGACCTCCTCCGGCTCCTCGACCTCGACCCGGGCGTGCCGGCGCTGCTTGAGCTCCGGCAGGGCCGCCCCGGGCACGCCGCGCTTGACCGCGATCAGCGCGTCCATCAGCCGCAGGCCCTCGAAGGCGTCCCGGGCGTAGCGGACCTCGCCCTCGTAGATCTCGTGCAGGTCCTGCTCGACGTAGGCCCGGGTGAGCGCGGCGCCGCCGAGGATCACCGGGTAGTCGGCCGCCAGCTTGCGCTGGTTCAGCTCCTGCAGGTTCTCCTTCATGATCACGGTGGACTTCACCAGCAGGCCGGACATCCCGATGACGTCCGCCCGGTGCTCCTGGGCGGCGTCCAGGATCGCCGAGACCGGCTGCTTGATGCCCAGGTTGACCACGGTGTAGCCGTTGTTGGACAGGATGATGTCGACCAGGTTCTTGCCGATGTCGTGGACGTCGCCCTTGACGGTGGCCAGCACGATGGTGCCCTTGCCCTCGTCGTCGGACTTCTCCATGTGCGGCTCCAGGTGGGCCACCGCGGTCTTCATCACCTCGGCGGACTGGAGCACGAACGGCAGCTGCATCTGGCCGGAGCCGAACAGCTCGCCGACCACCTTCATGCCGGCCAGCAGCGTGCTGTTGACGATCTCCAGCGCCGGGCGCTGCGCCAGCGCCTCGTCCAGGTCGGCCTCCAGGCCGTTGCGCTCGCCGTCGATGATCCGGCGCTGCAGGCGCTCCTCCAGCGGCAGCGCCGCCAGCTCCTCCGCCTTGGACGCCCTCATCGAGGTCGAGGAGACGCCCTCGAACAGCTGGAGCAGCTTCTGCAGCGGGTCGTAGCCCTCGCTGCGGCGGTCGTAGACCAGGTCCAGGGCGACGTCGCGCTGGTCCTCCGGGATCCGGGCCATCGGCAGGATCTTCGAGGCGTGCACGATCGCGGAGTCCAGGCCCGCCTCGACGCACTCGTTCAGGAAGACCGAGTTGATCACCATCCGGGCCGCCGGGCTCAGCCCGAAGGAGATGTTGGACAGGCCCAGGGTGGTCTGCACGTCCGGGTGGCGGCGCTTGAGCTCGCGGATCGCCTCGATGGTCTCGATGCCGTCCCGGCGGGACTCCTCCTGGCCGGTGCCCAGGGTGAAGGCCAGGCAGTCGACCAGGATCGAGCCCTCGTCGATGCCGTACTCGGTGGTGAGCTGGGTGATCAGCCGCTCGGCGATGGCGACCTTGGTCTCGGCGGTGCGGGCCTGGCCGTCCTCGTCGATGGTGAGGGCGATCAGGCCGGCGCCGTGCTCGCGGGCCAGCGAGGCGATCCGGCCGAACCGGGTGTCCGGGCCGTCGCCGTCCTCGTAGTTGACCGAGTTGAGCACCGCGCGGCCGCCGAGCGCCTCCAGACCGGCCCGCAGGACCTCCGGCTCGGTGGAGTCCAGCACGATCGGCAGGGTCGAGGCGGTGGCCAGCCGGCCGGCCACCTCCTTCATGTCGGCGACGCCGTCGCGGCCGACGTAGTCCACGCAGAGGTCCAGCAGGTGGGAGCCGTCCCGGATCTGTTCGCGGGCGATCTCCACGCAGGCCTGCCAGTCACCGGCCAGCATCGAGTCGCGGAACTTCTTCGAGCCGTTGGCGTTGGTGCGCTCGCCGATCGCCAGGTAGGAGGTGTCCTGGCGGAACGGCACCGCCTGGTACAGCGAGGCGGCCGAGGGCTCCGGGCGCGGGGTGCGGGCGACCACCGGGCGGCCCTGGACGCGCTCGACCACCTGGCGCAGGTGCTCGGGCGTGGTGCCGCAGCAGCCGCCGACCAGCGAGAGGCCGTACTCCCGGGTGAAGACGTCGTGCGCCTCGGCCAGCTCGGCCGGGGACAGCGGGTAGTGGGCGCCGTCCTTGCCCAGCACCGGCAGGCCCGCGTTCGGCATGCAGGAGAGGCCGATCTTCGCGTTCTTGGCCAGGTAGCGCAGGTGCTCGCTCATCTCGGCCGGGCCGGTGGCGCAGTTCAGGCCGATGTAGTCGACGCCCAGCGGCTCCAGCGCGGCCAGCGCCGCGCCGATCTCCGAGCCGAGCAGCATGGTGCCGGTGGTCTCGACCGTCACCTGGACCAGGACCGGCAGGTCCAGCCCCGCCTCGGCGAGCGCGCGCTTGGAGCCGAGGATCGCGGCCTTGGTCTGCAGCAGGTCCTGGCTGGTCTCCACCAGCAGCGCGTCGGCGCCGCCGGCGATCAGGCCGGCCGCGTTCAGCTGGAAGCCGTCGCGCAGCACCTCGTACGGGGCGTGGCCGAGGGTGGGCAGCTTGGTGCCGGGGCCGATCGAGCCGAGCACCCAGCGGGTGCGGCCGTCGGTGAAGGAGTCGGCGGCTTCCCGGGCGATCCGGGCGCCCGCCTCGGACAGCTCGAAGATCCGCTCGGGGATGTCGTACTCGCCGAGCGCCGAGAAGTTGGCGCCGAAGGTGTTGGTCTCCACGCAGTCCACGCCGACCGCGAAGTACGCGTCGTGGACCGAGCGGACGATGTCGGGCCGGGTGATGTTGAGGACCTCGTTGCAGCCTTCCAGGTTCTGGAAGTCCTCCAGGCTCGGGTCCTGGGCCTGGAGCATGGTTCCCATCGCCCCGTCGGCCACCACCACCCTGGTGGCGAGCGACTCACGCAGCGCGTTCGCGCGGCTCTGCTGGGTGACGGACGGGTCGGCTGCAGTGGCCATGGGGCTTCTCCCTGGGTGCGACGGCTGTCGGCTTTGCACGCCCGCTGAATCGGGCACGCACGTCGCCAGGGTATCCGGCCGGTGGCATGGATCGGGTGACCATTTCGTATCCTGAGCACTCGCCGCGACGGGGGAGCGACTGCATGGCGGGTCGAAGCGCACGGGTACGACGGCTCGGACGGGCCCTGGGGGCGGCGCCACGGGCGCTGCGGACGCGCTGGCGGGGGTGGTCCCGTTGGCGCAGAGCCCTTGCCGTGACGCTGGTCGTCCTCGCCGTCGCGCTGCTGCCGATCGGCTCCGCGGCGCTCGCCCTGCGGCTCCAGTACGCCGGTGAGCCCTCCCCCGAGGCCCGGACCCGCGGCAAGGACGCGGTCTGGCTGGGCCATGCCTGGGTGGACGGCCGAAAGGGTGACGCCGATGTCGCCGACCTCGCCCGGCGGCTCGCCGGGACGGGCGTGCGCGACCTCTACGTCCACACCGGCCCGCTGGAGCACGACGGCTCGCTGCCGCCCGCCGTCCACCCCCGGGCCCGGTGGTTCACCGAGGCCGCGCACCGCGCGCTGCCCGGCATCCGGGTGCAGGGCTGGCTGGGCGACGAGGTCAAGCCCGAGAAGGACGCCCTGGACCTGGAGGACGCGCCCACCCGGGACCGGGTCACCGCCGCCGCCCGCCAGGTGCTGGACCTCGGCTTCGACGGGGTGCACTTCGACATGGAGCCGATCCGCCCCGGCTCGGCCGGCTGGCTCGCGCTGCTGGACCAGGTCCGCCCGGTGACCGCCGGCCGCGGCGCCCGGCTCTCGGTGGCCGCGCCGCAGATCGACCCGCTGCCCTTCCAGCACGACATCGCCATCGCGCTCACCGACCACGGCAAGTGGTGGGACCAGGCGTACTTCGCCGAGACCGCCCGCCGGGTCGACCAGATCGCGGTGATGACCTACGACTCCAGCATGCCGACCGCGTCGCTCTACGGGGGCTACAACGCCTACCAGACCGAGCTGGCCCTGGAGGCCACCCCCGAGGACGTGGACCTCCTGATGGGCCTGCCGTTCTACTGGGAGGACAAGTGGGGCCACTGGGGGCACGCCGAGACGGTGGACGCCGGCATCCGGGGCATCCGGCTCGGCCTCGGCCGGTACGACCTGCGGCGGGAGAACTTCGGCGTCGGGCTGTACGTGGACTTCGCCGCCACCGAGCAGAACTGGGCCGACTACCGGCGCGGCTGGGTCCGCTGAGGCGCCGCCGTCACGCCATCCGGTGCGCGAGGGCGCCCAGGTAGCGCCGGACGGTGGCGTCCTCGCCCAGCACGTAGTGCGAGACGGCGCGGTGGAGCGGCCGGTGGACCTCGCCGCGCTCGGTGACCGTCAGGCTGCAGCCCTGCCCGGCCGGCGTCAGCACGAGCGTCCAGGTGCCGCCGTAGGGCAGGTCCGGGTCCGCCACGCCGGTCACCAGCCGGTGCGGGGCCTCGCTCTCCAGCACCTCGTAGGTGGCGTGGCCGTGCGGGCCGTACTCGCGCCAGCGCGGCCGGCCGCCCGCGCCCTCCGGCAGCCGCTCGACGTGGGACAGGCCCGGGCGCCACGCCGGATAGAGGTCGACGTCGGTCACGACGTCCCACACCGCACCCGGCGGCTGGTCGAGCTCCAGCCCGCCCTCGGTCACGTGCTCCACCGGCAGGCGCCGGCCCGCCGCCAGGGCCGCCAGCACCACCGCGCCGGCCCCGGCGGCCGCCACCACGCCGATGCCGATCCACCACCGTCCGTCCATCCGCCCGGCTCCTCACGCCCTGTCCGGCCCCTTCCCCCATCATCGCGCCGCCCCGCCGCGCGGGCGCGCCACGACTCTGCGTCACCGCTCCGATACGATCCGTGCCCGATGGGCCGAGGCGGACCGCACCCGGCCACCGGACCCGCGAGAACCGCCGTGCTGCGCCACCCGCTCCCCGCCGCCCTGGCCGCCGTCCCGCTCCTGCTCTGCGCCGCGCCGGCCGCCGCCGCGCCCGCCGACGCCCCGCCCCGCTACGCCGCGCTGGGCGACTCCTACGCCGCCGGGGTCGGCGCGGGCGCGGGGCGGGAGTGGATCACCGGCATCGTGCTCCCCCGGCTCCGGGAGTCCTTCCACCCCATGCCCGAGGGGCAGTCCCTCGGCTACCTGCCGGCCGTCACCGCCGCGACCGGACCGCGCCGACCCCCCGGCGCCCGGCCGCCCCGCGGTCCTTTCCGGGGCGCCCGGGGCCCGGCGCGGCGATAACCGCTGGATCCCGGCGCCCCGCTCCCCCAGACTGTCCCGGTGCCCCGCCGGGAGGCGCATCAAAGCCCGTAGGCTGGGCAGGTAGGGAACCATGGAGCGAGGCGTTCCATGGGTGACGAGAGGTTCGACAGTCGGCAGCCGGACCGCCGGCGCCTCGGCAGGCCGGCCGGGGCGGGCACGTCCGACCGCCGACCGGAGGGAGACGCTGGGTGATCGAGCTGGAAGATGTTCCCGAGTTGATCGACCCGGTCATGGTCTGCGCCTTCGAGGGCTGGAACGACGCCGGGGACGCGGCCTCCGCGGCCCTGGCGCATCTGGACGACACCTGGGGCGGCAAGGTGTTCGCCGCCCTGGACGCCGAGGACTACTACGACTTCCAGGTCAACCGCCCCACGGTCTGGCTGGACGGCGGCATCCGCCGGATCACCTGGCCGACGACCCGGCTCTCGGTGGTCCGGGTGACGGAGCCCGCGACCCGGGACATCGTCCTGGTGCGCGGCATCGAGCCCAGCATGCGCTGGCGCTCGTTCTGCAACGAGCTGCTCGGCTTCGCGCACGAGCTGGGCATCGAGCTGGTGGTGATCCTCGGCGCGCTGCTCGGGGACACCCCGCACAGCCGTCCCGTCCCGGTCAGCGGGGTCACCTCCGACCCGGAGCTGGCCCAGCGGCTGGACCTGGAGGAGAGCCGCTACGAGGGCCCGACCGGGATCGTCGGGGTGCTCCAGGAGGCCTGCACGCACGCCGGGGTGCCCGCCGTGACGCTCTGGGCGGCGGTGCCGCACTACGTCGCGCAGCCGCCGAACCCCAAGGCCACGCTGGCGCTGATCAACAAGCTGGAGGACCTGCTGGACCTGCGGATCCCGCCGGGCGAGCTCGGTGAGGACTCCCGGGCCTGGCAGCTCGGCGTGGACCAGCTGGCCGCCGAGGACACCGAGGTGGCCGAGTACGTCCAGCAGCTGGAGGAGGCGCAGGACACCGCCGAGCTGCCGGAGGCCTCGGGCGACGCGATCGCCCGGGAGTTCGAGCGTTACCTGCGGCGGCGGGAGAACGTCGGCCCGGCCGGTGAGAAGCCGGTCGCCGGGCACGCCACGGCGGAGCGGCCGAGCGAGCCCGAGCCGCCGGCCGCGCGGGAGAGCCAGGACGGCAACGAG
This sequence comes from Kitasatospora sp. NPDC005751, assembly GCF_040630835.1. Taxonomy (NCBI): domain Bacteria; kingdom Bacillati; phylum Actinomycetota; class Actinomycetes; order Kitasatosporales; family Streptomycetaceae; genus Kitasatospora; species Kitasatospora sp. NPDC005751. The sequence continues at coordinate 62 of NZ_JBEXYC010000022.1, read as the reverse complement.
GAGGACTGACCCCGCGGCAGCGGGAACGCCGGAGGGCGCCGGGACCAGCTGGTCCCGGCGCC